>JBEKLB010000472.1:0-5145 GCA_050010415.1 Bryobacteraceae bacterium
TAATCAAGGCCGGGATGAACACCCGCGAAGTGATCGCCCGCTTCGAGTCTGAACACCAGGCTCTGGCCCTGATGGACCACCCCGCAATCGCCAAAGTCCTCGACGCCGGATCTACGCCACAAGGCGCGCCCTACTTCGTGATGGAATACGTTGCCGGCGTTCCCATCACCAACTACTGCGACAACCACAGGCTTAACACGCGCGAACGGCTGGAGCTGTTCATGCGCGTCTGCGATGGAATCCAGCACGCGTATCAGAAAGCCATCATCCATCGCGACCTGCTATCGACGCGTCGCGGGGCCGAATCATCGAAACACGGCTTACGCAGCCGGGACGCCCGGGCTGATCCTGAGCAGTGAGGGCCGTTATGTCGAAGCCAAGCGACTCATGCAGGAATCGGTCCGGATCGACAGCAAGAACGGGGGCGCGTCCGATATCATCCTCGCATGGTACAACTTTGCCTGCGCTGCAGCGCTCGTGGGCCAGAGCGATGAAGCCCTCGACTACCTCCGCCACGTCATCGACGTTGGACTTCGTCCCTCCGACCACCCCGAGAACGACAGCGACTTGAAATCCCTGCGAGCCAACCCGCGCTTCACCGCCATGGTACAGGATTTGCAAAAACGCGCCGGCGTGCCCGCCGCGGTTGCACCTTTGCGGACTGTTGACTACAAGGTGGCCGAATTCGTCTGGGTCCCCAACCGAATCGCCGAAATCATATGCACCCGTTGCAAGCGCTGCGATCTTTTCAAGCAGGAGCTTCAACGCCGACCGTCGCAAGCACGTCGTTGATTGCAAACGGCGAATTCACCGGCACTCCTACGCAGAATATTCTCTGGCGGCGTGTTCGGACTCGACCGATGCATGATCTGGCTGGAACACCCGCGATCTGGTTAGGATCGCTGCGCGCCATTGATGATTGTTTCTGGCGATTTCGGTTGGGGACCCGAACATTCGCGGCCACCTCGTAGTTGACGCGCGGGGACTGAGTGGGTCGTAGAAATCCATGGCTTGGAACGCCAGCACCAACATCTGAGGTGACTAACGAGGCGCGACTCGCGGATCGAGTAACATAAGCGGGTGGCGACCGAACCGGAAAAGTAGCGCCGGGACGGTAAGGTGCAAAGCATGCATTACACTTGAGGAGAAGGATCGCAAAAAATGGAAATCCGGACTGAAGCCGTAGCTGAGGACAGCTCCTCACAGCCATCCCGCGAGCGCCGGACGCGTCGCCAACTGCTGACGGCCGGAGCGGTTACCGCGGCCGGAGCGGCGGGCGCAGCCGGAGGCTACGTCCTGCATGCTAAGCGTCCGCGCTGGCGCAACCCCGCAGCGGAAGCCATCCCCGAATTCGCCCGTCATGCTGCCCTGATACGCCAGCGGCAGTCCAGCCAAACGCTCGAGACCGTGGCCTCCCTGCGCCGCAAATACCAGGACCCTGTTTTCGGCAAGGCGCGCGTCTGGGATATGATCGAAAAACTCGGGCTGTGCATCGACCCTAGCGATGATTCCCTGATGCTCACAAGCCAGCACCTGCACGTCCAGCAAATTCTAGAAGGCATGGAGCGCGACGGCGTTGGGGACCGCGACCTTTTGCTAATCGCGCTGCTGCACGACATCGGAAAGGTAATGATGCTGGCCGGTGAGGTCCCCGAGCATGTGGTCGGCTACATACACCCGATGGGCGAACCCGCTCATGGCGTGGGACTCGACCAGGTGATGTTTCAGTTCGGGCATGATGAGTTCGCTTACTCGCGTTTGAAGGACCACGTGCCCTCGCACATCGCATGGACCATCCGGTATCACAGCGCGATGACCGGCGCGATCCGGCCCTTCTGCAGCCCAAGCGAACAGGCGGTCCTGGATAATTACCACGCCCGCTTCCAGCCCTACGATCTCGCGCGGAAATCCTACAGCCATTTGCCCCGCGTGAATCTGGCGAAGTATCGCGCTCTGATCGAGGATACCTTCCCGCAGCCGATTCTATTCTGATGCGGGGATTCCTGAATCTCTGGGCGCAGGCTCCCGCGTGGGCCCAGGAGAGTCTGTCCTGGATCGGTCCCCCGGCGGTTCTGGCGGTTGCTGCCTTCCTCTTTCCGCGCCATGCGCGCGCCGTCGCCGCCCATTGCGACCGGGCGCTTGCTTATCTCGCGCGACGTCATCCCGCTGCGGCCGCGCTGCCCGTAGTAATGGCCGGCGCAATCGTGCTCCTGGCCGACGGCTTCCCCCTACCCCAGGTTCACGACGAGTTCAGCTACTTGCTAGCGGCCGATACCTTTGCCCATGGCCGCGTGGCCAATCCCACGCCACCCCTGTGGCAGCACTTCGAGACCTTCCACGTCAGCATGCTCCCGACCTATGTCTCCATGTATCAACCGGGCTCGGGACTTGTGTTGGCGGCGGGCACGCTCTTGTTCGGACATCCCTGGTTCGCCATCTGGCTGACCGCAATCACCCTAGCGGTGGCGGTACGGTGGGCGGCTGCAGCCTGGCTTCCCCCGCGCTGGTCACTGGCAGCCGGCTTGGTGGCCGCAATTGTCGTCTCATCCGGCTATTGGCTCGACAGCTACTGGGGCGGTGCGCTCCCGGCCACCGGCGGGGCTCTGGTCCTGGGCAGTTGGCCGCGGATGGTCCGACGGCCGTCGCTGAAACTGGGGCTTGCGATTGCGGCGGGCGCTGTCATTCTGCTCTACACCCGTCCGTACGAAGGCGGCGTATTATGCCTGGCTGTCGGCGTGGCGATAGTCTTGGCTTTGGCGGCTGGCGTGCGATATAGAAACCTCTCCCGGCGCGCCGGCCCCGCCGCTTCTGCTACCGGGCCGAACTCGATGCGCACGGCTTTGCTGGCCGCTGTTGGCGTGCTGGCGTTGGGAGCGGGATGGCTGGGCTGGTACAACTGGCGCACCACAGGCAGCCCACTGCTTTTACCTTACGTGCTAAACTTTTCCACTTATCATCACCGCAGACTGTTCGTCTTCGGGTCTGACCGGGAGTCTCCGCCCGTCTACCGTCACGAGGCCTTTCGTAGACTGTACTCGGACTTCTATTATTCGCGGGACGCTTGGCGTGCCTGGCGCCGCAACCTCAATTTCTATGGCGCTTCACTTCCGGCGTTAATGATCCTGGCCATCCCGTGGCTCGTCCGCTACCGCCCGAGCAGGGCGCTGCTGGCGGTTGCCGCAGCCGTGATCGGTGCGGCCATGCTCACCGTCTATTCGTTTCCTCACTACCTTGCGCCTGCAACTGCCGCGTTCGCAGTTCTTTCCTTGAATGCATTGCGCTTGGCCGGGACCGTGAGTTGGAACGGGCGGCGGCCGGGCCGTCTTGCAGCGTATTCTGTGCTCTTAGCTTGGATCGGGGTCAGTTCGGCGAGGGGTGCCGCCCGGTTGATCCGGGACGCTACGCCGCCCGCGTGGGTGCGCCAGCGGCAGGAGATCGCCCAGACTTTAACGGCATCCGGCGGACGCCACCTCATTCTGGTCCATTACGGGCGAGACCACGACGCCAACCGGGAGTGGGTGTACAACGGCGCCGACCTCGGTCCGCGGACGCCGGTGATCTGGGCTCGCGCTATGGACGAGGACTCCGATCGACGGCTGCGGGGCGCCTTTGCGGATCGGACTGCCTGGCTGCTGGAAGCCGAACCGAAACCTCAACTCCGGCGACTTCGCTGACGGCGATGCGGGCCGGACTACCCCGGTTTGAGGATATCGGGAGCAATTCTCTCGGCTCAATCGGGTTCTGTTGCAAATAGCAGTACGACGATAAGCGGCAGCATGAGATTGTCCGAATTCTACGCAGCGATGCCAAAGAGGTGATGAATAAATTGGCGCTGCGCAATCACGTCTCCCTTGTCCAACCATCGAACCTGCCCCTTCCGAATCATATGCATTGCCTCGTAGCCTTCGATCGTCCTCCATTGCGCCTTCTGGCGACCGGAATCCGAGGCTCGCGGTAATGCGCTTTTTGATGAAGCGGTGATCCTGCTCAATGATGTTGATGCCCATCCACGTTGACAACCCGTGGCCGGTCCGCTGCCCGATAAATGCCAATTATCTGGCGGCTGCCTTGCGTGAGGGCTTCCCAACAAGCCGACCGACTCCGGGCACGCGCTGCCCGGCGCACAACCACGGTTTGGGCGTTACGCGTCAAAGTGCGACAACATCCGGATACGCCGTAACCCAGGCACAACCCGCTGTTGATGGGCTAGACTTAACTGCATCCTACAAATTCCGCTTTCTGTGGGCGACAAGTTCGGACCGCACGAGGTCGCCGCGACGGTCGGCGCTGGCGGCTGAGAGGTGTACAAGGCCTCTCCGGAAGAGCGTAGTGTTCTAGCAAAGTGGGAGGGTCTGGCGATGGAGACGACAAGTCGGAAGGTCCTCACCCCAGTCGCGGTTGTTTTCCTGCTCGCACCGGCGTCCACGCTGACACTCGCCATCGACGCGCAGGCCGACCGGATGGAAAACGCATTCACAGAGTGGGTCGGCAAGCATTCGGTCGAAAGCGCAAACCTTGTCATCGTTCGCGACGGCGCGATTCTCGGAACTGTTGGCCGCGGCAGGCTCGCGACTTCCCGCCCGGTGGGAGTCGCGAGTCTTTCGAAAGCGATCACGGGCGTCTGCATCGTCAAGCTGGTCGAGGCCCACAAGCTTCAATTCGATGCCGACCTCGGCGCGGTCCTGGCTGGTCGGTTCAAGCGCCACCCACCCAGGGACCAACGCGCTCAGACCATCACCATCGCCCAATTGCTCACCCACACTAGCGGGATCACCAACGATCCATCCCAGGGCATCGCGTTTAATCAGTTCCAACCCTTCGACAAGCCGTCCATGGACAAGCAGTTCGATGTGGCGCTTTCGGTCCCGCTCGGTAACTCGCCCGGCTCTAGATATTTCTACAACAACATGAATTATGCGGCGCTTGCCGTCGTCATCGAGACTGTGACCGGCGAGAAGTACGGGGACTATTGCGGTCGAGAAGTACTTAAGAAGGCTGGAGTGAACGACGCGACGCTCAAGTGGGAGTGGGCCTCCAGGGGCGCCTATGGCGGATGGAAAATCTCCCCCGAGGGATACGCAAAGTTTCTGGACTATTTCGATCCGTCGCAGAAGCTTTTGAGCACTCCGCCGATCGATTGGCCCA
>JBEKLB010000473.1:0-5138 GCA_050010415.1 Bryobacteraceae bacterium
GCAACAGGCTGGCCGCGTCTAAAGGCCGATACTTCACTCCCCGCAACGCGAGCGGCACCAGCGCGATAATGATCAGCGCGTTAAAAATGACCGCCGCCAGCACCGCGCTTTGCGGCGTGTGCAAACCCATGATGTTGAGCTTGGCGAGCGACGGATAAGTGGCCATGAACATGGCGGGAATGATGGCGAAATACTTGGCGACATCATTGGCGATGGAGAACGTGGTGAGCGCACCGCGCGTGATCAGCAATTGCTTGCCGATGGCAACCACTTCAATCAGCTTGGTGGGATTGCTGTCCAGGTCCACCATGTTGCCCGCTTCCTTGGCGGCCATGGTGCCGGTATTCATGGCCAGCCCGACGTCAGCCTGCGCGAGAGCCGGCGCGTCGTTGGTGCCGTCTCCAGTCATCGCAACCAGACGGCCGGCTACCTGCTCTTTCTTGATGTACTCGAGCTTGTCTTTGGGGGTGGCCTGCGCGAGAAAATCGTCCACTCCCGCTTCGGCTGCGATGGCTGCGGCGGTCAGCGGATTGTCGCCCGTGATCATGACGCTGCGAATGCCCATGGTGCGGAGCTGAGCGATGCGCTCCTTCATTCCACCTTTTACAATGTCTTTCAGGTGGATGATCCCGAGCAGACGGCCGCCATCGCACACCGCCAGCGGAGTGCCACCGTTGCGCGCGATCCGATCGCTCATTTCCTGGAAATAACCGGGGACTTCCCCGCCCCGCTCTTTCACGAATGTGGCAATTGCTTCGGTTGCGCCCTTACGCAGTTCACGTCCTTCAAAATCGACACCGCTCATGCGAGTGTAAGCCGAGAACGGAATGAAACTGGCTGCGTGTTCGGGAATGTGACGGCCGCGTAGCCCGTATTTTTCCTTGGCGAGCACCACCACCGAACGGCCCTCGGGAGTCTCGTCGGCGAGACTGGACAACTGCGCTGCGTCGGCCAATTCTTCGTCGCTCACCCCGGTGATGGCCAGGAACTCCACCGCTTGCCGATTGCCCAGCGTGATGGTGCCGGTTTTATCCAAGAGCAGCGAATTTACGTCGCCGGCCGCTTCCACTGCTTTGCCGCTCATGGCAAGCACGTTGTGTTGCATGACACGGTCCATGCCCGCGATTCCGATGGCGGAGAGCAATCCGCCGATGGTGGTGGGGATCAAGCAGACTAACAACGAAACCAGCACGGCCACGCCCGGCACGGTTCCGGTTCCGGCCTGCGTCACGCTGAAGGCCGCGTACGGCTGCAGCGTGACAACCGCGAGCAGGAAGATCAGCGTCAATCCCGCGATCAGGATGTTCAGAGCGATCTCGTTGGGCGTCTTCTGGCGCTCGGCGCCTTCCACCAGCGCGATCATACGATCCAGGAAAGTTTCGCCGGGGTTGGATGTGATCCGTATCTTGATGTGATCGGACAGCACGCGGGTACCACCGGTGACGGCGCTGCGGTCACCGCCCGATTCGCGGATCACTGGCGCACTCTCACCGGTGATCACAGACTCGTCGACAGTGGCGATGCCCTCGATGACCTCACCATCGCCGGGGATGAGCTCGCCGGCGTCGCAGGACACCACGTCGCCCGCGCGCAAAGCCGAAGCAGTGACCTCCTCGATCTTGCCGGATGAGGTGAGCCGCTTGGCCAGTGCATCGGTTTTGGTCTTGCGCAGGCTATCGGCTTGCGCCTTACCGCGAGCTTCGGCCATGCCTTCGGCGAAATTCGCGAATAGCACCGTGAACCAGAGCCAAATCGCGATCTGGATGCCGAACTTCAGACCAGCGGCGCCGACCACGACATCGCGAACCACAAATACGGTGGTGAGCAAAGCGCCCACTTCTACCACGAACATCACCGGGTTCTTCGCGAGAGTTACCGGGTTCAACTTCAAGAAGGAAGCCTGGACCGCGCGACTGACGATGTCGGGATCGAACAAGGGGCGCGAACGAGCCAGCTTCTTAGGAATCAGCGACGTTGAATCTTCCTGCGGCGGCATATTAGGCGTGGCTTTCGGAGGTGTAGTAGCTGTGGACATGATTTGCTCCCGAGAGAGTCAGCTCCCCAGCGGCAAGGCAATCAACGAAAACAGCCTACCGCTCTGCATCAGATAATGTTCTACGATCGGCCCGAGCGATACCGCCGGGAAATAAGTCAGGACGGCGATGATCACCACGGTGCCCACCAGCAGGCCCACAAAAAGCGGGCCGTGCGTGGGGAATGTTCCGCTGGTGACAGGCACCTTCTTCTTGGCGGCCAGGCTGCCGGCCGCGGCGAGGATCGGAATGAGGAACAGAAAGCGACCGATCAGCATGGAAAGCCCGAGCGTCAGGTTGTACCAGGGAGTGTTGGCGTTGATGCCGGCGAACGCGCTTCCGTTGTTGCCGGTGGCGCTGGTGTAGGCGTAAAGAATCTCCGCCAGCCCGTGCGGACCGTTATTGTTCATGTTGCCGATGGCCGCGCCCGGCGCGTTCCAATAGCCCTTGGCCGCGAACACAGCCTGCGTGGAGACACCGCTAAACACCAGGATGCAGGCGGAGGTGACGATGATGGCCAGCATCGCCATCTTCACTTCCTTCTGCTCCAGTTTCTTGCCGAGGTATTCTGGCGTGCGGCCCACCATCAATCCGGCAATAAAGACCGCGATGATGCAGTAAATCAAAATGCCGTACATGCCGGCGCCGACACCGCCGAAGATGACGATGTCGGTCATCATGTTGAGCATCGGAACCAGACCCGCGATGGGCAGCAAGCTATCGTGCGTGTTATTGACCGCGCCCGTACTGGTGTCGGTGGTGATGGTGGCGAACAGAGTGGAATTGACCACGCCAAAGCGGACTTCCTTGCCCTCCATATTGCCGCCGGCCTGGGTGGCTGTCGCAGTGGTTTGCACTCCCAGTTTGGCGAGATTGGGATTTCCGGCCTGCTCGAATCCGTAGCAGACGAACACGCCGATCAGGAACATCACCGTGAAGGCGGCGAAAATGGCCCAGCCCTGGCGCGTATCCTTCACCATTTTTCCGAAGGTGTAAGTTAGAGCGGCGGGGATCACCAGCAGCAGCCACATTTCGAACAAGTTGCTGAGTGGCGTGGGATTCTCGAAGGGATGGGCGGAGTTTGCGTTGAAGAATCCTCCGCCGTTGGTACCGAACTCCTTAATGGCTTCTTCGGACGCCACCGGTCCCTGCGTGATCACCTGTTTGGCGCCCTCCACCGTGGTTACAGTGGTGTTGGGCTTCAGATTTTGAATCACGCCTTGCGAGCACAGAAACAGCGCGCCGATAAACGAAATGGGCAGCAACACGTATAGCGTTGCGCGCGTCATATCCACCCAGAAGTTGCCCAGCGTCCTTACCTCATTGCGCGCGAATCCGCGGATTACGGCCACCGCAATCGCCAAGCCCGCCGCGGCGGAAATGAAGTTTTGCACCGTCAGGGCCGCCATCTGAACGAAGTAACTCAGCGTCGTCTCGGGCACATAAGACTGCCAGTTGGTGTTGGTCAGGAAGCTGATCGCGGTGTTAAAGGCCAAGTCGGGCGTGACGTTAGGCGTGCCAAAGTTCTGCGGATTGAACGGCAGGTAAGCCTGCGCGCGCTGCATCACGTAAACCAACAGGAAACCGAAAACGCTGAACGCCAACAACGAGGCGGTGTACTGAGTCCAGCGCTGCTCGACGTCTTCGCGAACCCCGGCGACCTTATAGGTGAGCACCTCCAGCCAGCGCAGCACGGGATGCAGAAAGGTGCGCCGGCCGTCGAATACATTGGCCATGAAGGCGCCCAGCGGCTTCACGCAAACCAAAATCAGTGCAAAGAAGAGGGCGATTTGCAAAATTCCGTTACTAGTCATGATTTTCCTCCGCGCGCTCGCTCAGAACTTCTCCGGGCGAAGCAGCGCGAACAGCAGATAAACGAAAAGACCGAGCGATGTGATGCCGGCGATGATGTAATCCATGATTTTCGATTTTCTCCGGTGATTCTTCCTAGAGCTTGTCGCAGGCTTTGGTGAAGGCCCAGCAAACGAACAAAAACACGCACCCAATTGCTATGTAGAACAGATCGAGCATGACAATTTATCCCCTTTCGGTAACGACCACCTGGTGTCCGAAGTGACGCAGTTTCGCGGCCAACCGCTTTTCCGCAGTGGACCACCAGCTCTTGCGGCTACCGATCACCACCAAAGAATGAGGTTTCAAAACAGACCGTAAAGTCTCTAGCCGATCACGACACAAATAGATGGACACCCGGGTCTCCACTCTGGAGTTGCACGCGATTACGCGCAGCCGCCGCTCGCTGAAGTCTATCAAGACGGGTGGGCTGGTGAGCGGCAGCGGATAGGGCACAATCTGCGGCACGATCAGCGCGATGCGGCCACCCAGGCTGTCGGCCAGGTTACCAGCCTCTTTTAATGCCGTTAAAGTGGCTTCGATTGAGGTAAAAACCACCGAAATGTCGAGTTTGGAGCCGGTTTCTTCGGTGAACGGCCGTACCGGGGCTCCGGTTACCGGCGCGATCATTCTTTCCAATGCAAGTGCCATGGATTCCGCCCTTCCAATAACGAGGGTAGGTCCTGGGGACTGAAGAAGTCCTTAGAAAGGAATTAAGAAATAGTGAAGAGGCGGGTTGGGGATTAGGGGCGAGCCGTCTCCAGCACCGCATGCAGAGCTTGTTCGCGAGTGTCCTCGGCAGCGCCAGTGAGATATTCGAGCGCGGCGGCGACGCCCCCGCGAGTGTGAGGAACACCGGCCAGCGAGAGGCCCATTTCGACGCCGGAGAGCGTTCCCGCCAGCATCAGATCGTTAAAATCGCCAAGATGCCCGATGCGAAACACCTTGCCTGCGAGTTTCCCGAGTCCGCTGCCCAGGGACATGTTGAAATTCTCGAGCACCACTTTGCGGAACTCATCGGCGTTGGAGGTGGGCGGCACAAAGACCGCCGTCACGGAACTGCTGTAGCGTTCTGGATCGGCACACACCGTTTCCAATCCCCAAGCACGCACCGCCCGGCGAGTTGCTTCGCCATGCCGGGAATGGCGCTCAAATACATTCGGCAGCCCTTCTTCGTTGAGCATGTTGAGCGACTCTCGCAAGCCGTACAGCAGGTTGGTGGCAGGCGTATAAGGAAAGAAACCGATCTTGTTT
>JBEKLB010000474.1:0-5093 GCA_050010415.1 Bryobacteraceae bacterium
GTGAAGGGCGTCAAACACTTCGCGAACGTGAGCGATCCCAAGATTCCGGCAGCCTTGTAACCGGTGGTAGCGGGCGTCGTCTCGATGCATAACTTCCACCCCCATCCTCTGCTGGTGCCAAGAGGACAGTACACCTTCACCAATTCAAACGGCACTTTCCACGCCATGGTCCCGGGGGATCTTGCCACCATCTACAACTTTAATCCGGTATACGCGGCTGGAGTCACCGGTGCCGGTCAATCGATTATGGCTCTGGAAGATACTTATCTTTATTCGACCAAGGATTGGAATACGTTCCGGGAAACCTTCGGCCTGACGACGCAGTTTCCTTCGGGGAGCTTAAAGCAGGTGAGTCCGAAAGGCGGCTTGACATGCACCAGCCCTGGGTTCCAGGGCCTACCCACCGACCCCGGCTACGGCGATGATTCCGAAGCCGCTCTGGATGTGGAGTGGTCGTCGGCGGCCGCTCCGAATGCCGCCATCATTCTAGCGGCGTGCACCGATACCGGCACAACCTTCGGCGGTTTGCTCGCGCTCGTCAACACCATCAATGGACCGTCGTCGGCACTGCCTTCGGTGGTCAGCATCAGCTACGGCGAAGCCGAGGCTTACCTGGGCGCTACGGCGAATTTCAGCTACTATGCCACTTACGCTCAAGCGGTGACAGAAGGCGTATCAATTTTCGTCTCTTCGGGCGATGAAGGCTCGGCGAGCGCCGACGATGGCGATGTGTCCACTCACGGCATCGGCGTCAGCGGATTTACCTCCACGCCGTTCAACGTCTCGGTGGGCGGGCTGGATTTCGGCTACACGCCGGATAACGTCCCATCCACAGTTTATTGGAGCCCGACCAATGGCACCTACTTTAATTCCGCGTTGTCGTACATCCAGGAGATTCCTTGGAACGATTCGTGCGCTGGAGGGTTGGCCGCGTCCTTCCTCGGACTCTCCCCGCTGGCCCTTTGCAATAACCCGCTAGTTACCAAGGGCGCGCTCAACTTCACTCTCAACGCGGTTGCCGGCAGTGGCGGCCCAAGCGGATGCGCCGCCGGCGGCGCCGCATTCAGCGGAGTGGTGGGGGGAACTTGCAAGGGCTACGGCAAGCCTTCCTGGCAGAGCGGGATGCTCGGGAATCCGAGCGACGGCGTGCGCGATATTCCCGACGTTTCTCTGTTCGCATCGAACGGTTTTTGGGACGCTTACTACGTAGCGTGCTGGTCTAATCCCGATCCCGGTGTGGGCGGCGGATTTAGCTGCTCGGGCGCTCCCAGCACGTGGTCCGGCTGGGGCGGGACTTCCATTTCGTCGCCCATTATGGCTGGAATTCAAGCGCTGATCGACGAAAATACCGGCAGCCGGTGGGGCAATCCGAACTACGTTTATTACGCATTGGCCAAAGCTGCCTACTCGAGCGAGGGGCGCGTCGGCTACTGCAACTCGACCAGCGTTCCCAAGATCGGGAACGCCTGCGTTTTTTACGATATCACCCAGGGTGACATCGATGGCGCATGCACCTCGGGCGTTTACGGCTCTTTCATCAATTGCTATCACGCCGACGCGCATATTGGCGTCCTCTCCACGTCCAATTCCAGTAACGAGCCCTCCTTCTTAACCAACGTTGGGTGGGATTTCGCAACTGGGATCGGATCGGTGAACACCTATAATCTCTTGGCGTATTGGCCCAGCTCGAAGTGACGCGATCAACCCCGGCTTCGAGCAGCACGCGAGCCGGGGCTCCCTGCGCTCAACGCAGTCCTTCGTGGACCGAATCCTTTTCGTTTTCGCAATAAGTCTCGATTAAGTCGGTATCAGTGAGCATGTGGAAAGGCACGGTGGCTCGCCACGGCTTTGCGTAGGCGCCGGGATCGTCGATGGTGATGTCGATGTCCATGTGGCCGAAATCACGCCGCGTAAAACGTTCGGTGACGTGCGCGGACTCGGTTTGCGGATGGCCCTTGAGGGTGTCCACCCAGGCGCGGCCATTGAACCCGGTGGTGTCGACTACGAGTGTGCCGCCATCCCAACGGCCCACCGAATAACCGAGCCAGGTGGGCTGCGCGTCCTTAGGAACGGAGCGGCCATCCAGGAACACTTGCCGGAACGTGGAATTGGCGGAAGTCTCATAGAGCAGGACCACCAGCATCGGCGTCTGCACGATTTTGAGCGGATGGGGCCCGTTGGAAGTCGTCATGTTGATGCGCGGAACGCCCGGCGGCATGCATCGATTCATCAGATCGTCCCGGTGATCTCGCCCCTCGCGATCAGCCTGCAGGGTTTTCGCCCAGGGCAGCATCTCCAATTCGCCGGGTTTTAGATCCCGCGCGAGATCGTTGAAGTATTGCGGCGCGCTCTCCCAGACTCCGGATAGATCGGGCTTGCCGTCCGGCGCCTTGGGCGCGGGCGCGGAGACATCCACCTTGCCGTCGGCTGTCCGCGGAACTCCCGGGGTGCGAATGTTCACCCACTGGGCGGCCAACGGCGCGACGATAAAAACGATCGGAAGAGAAACGGTAAATAATTTCATCTGAGCATCACCTCTGGCGTGCGAAGCGGTAATCGCCCGACACGTGCTTGACGTAAAGACCTGTGACCACGCCCTGGCTATCCTTGATAAATTCGATAGCAAGCCCGGAGAAACCGGAAAAGTTGGTTTCCGAGCGTGCGATTTGCCGCTCGTTTCCTCTTCCATCCAGGTCGCCATAAAGGACGCCGTCGGAAAACGTGATCTTCACCACTCGCGGGACCACTCTCCAGAGTTTCGGCTGCTCTACATAGGTTCCTGCGTATTTCGCCAGAATCTCGGGAGCTACCTTTACCGCTGATTTCGCTTCGTCCGACGCCTTTCCCACCCAGTGCTCCAGGTCGCGCGTGTTCTCGTTGCAAACGTATTCGAGCAGTTCTGTGTCGGCTGCTAATTCGGCTTTCACTGCGACGGTCCAAGGCCGGGCGTAGACCGCGGGATCCTGGAGCGCTACGTCGAGATCCAGGTGACCGAAGTCGGGCCGCCGGTAGCGCTCGGTCATTCGAAGAGCTTCAGTATGGGGATGGCCGCTGGTATCCAGCCACGTCCGGTCATTGAAGCCGAAACTTTCCACCACCAGCGCGTCGCCGTCCCAATGGCCCACTGAGTATCCCATCCAACTCGGATTCGGCGAGGGTTCCAATTTGCGCCCATCCATGAAGATTTGCCGATAGGTCAGATCCGGGTTGAGGATGAGAATCAGCCCTGGCATCTGGGCGATCTTCATCATTCCTCCACCGGTGCTGTCCGCGTCGGTTGAGTATTGAGGGCCCAATGGCAGGCAATGCGCGACCATGGAATCCTTGCCGATGCTTTCAATACGCTGCGCGACCAGTGCCTTCGCCCAAGGCTCGACCTCGTCAGGCTTCAGGTCCGCGGCGATGTTGACGCGGTATTTGGGAGAGAGCCGGTTCCACACGCCCGAAAAATCGGGTCTTCCGTCAGGGGTGTGGGGCGCTGGGGCCGCGAGATTCGGCTGGCCGTTGGGCAATCGGGGAAGCCCGGGGGTGGGGTAATCTATCCACTGGGCGAACGCGGGCGCGGCGATCATGAGAGCCAATACGGGGGCCTGCTTCATTCCATCTTCCCTGCCGAATACAAATTGAACGATCCTTAGTAAATCACACATTCATCGCGGCGGCAATGCTATCGTAGACGGCGACGGCGCAAGGTGAAGCACTTCGACCAGTTCATGTTGACTGTTGGCGGAAACGCGATTGTGGTGTTCGCAAACGAACATTGCGTTCGCTGGCGGGTTCGTTAAGTACTTGAATGCGCTCACCTGGCGGTTGGTTCAGCCTGGCAGGAAAGTTGCACCATCGTAGTCATGACCCTCGAAGCGGTTGAGGAAAAAATCGAGAATGTGGCGGATACACAGAGAGTCCTGGTGGTAGACGATCAGCCGGATGTCCGGGAAGCGCTGCGGCTGTTGCTGAAAGGCGCGGGTTACGCTATCGATACGGTTGAATCGCCGGATGCCGCGCTGGCCGCGGCTGCGTATGGCGGCTACGATCTCATCATCGTGGACATGAATTACACCTGGGACACTACGTCGGGCGAAGAAGGCTTGCGCCTGGTGGACTGTTTGCATGCCCAGCGGCGTCACGTGCCGATCATCGCGATGACGGGCTGGAGCACCATCGAGCTGGCGGTACAGGCGATGCAGCGCGGAGCTTGCGATTTTATTCCGAAGCCGTGGGACAATCGCCGCTTCCTCGCGGTGGTCCAAAAGCATATGAACGCCGGGCGCGAACCGTCCCGTCATTTGGACGAGGAGCTGGAAATCGCGCGCAAGGTGCAACAAAAGCTGCTGCCGCAAACGCATTTCAGCGCGTATGGCATCGAGGGTGAATGCGCATCGCTGCCGGCGGGAGAAATCGGTGGAGATTTGTACGATTTTTTCGAGATCGATCATGACGGTATAGACCACGGCACGATGGTTTTTCTGCTGGGAGATGTGAGCGGGAAGGGAATTGGAGCGGCTCTGCTGATGGCGAATCTGCAGGCTACCATTCGCGGGCAGCAGGAACTGGCGAAGTATCCAGCGAAGTTGATGGAACGGGTGAACTACCTGTTCTTCGAATCGACGCGCCCCGAGCATTTCGCCACGTTATTCTACGGCGTGTACGAGCCGGCGACGCGCACCGTCCGTTATGTGAACTGCGGACATCCCTCCGCCGTGTTGCTCCGCGCCAATGGAGAATTCGAGCTGCTGGACGCAACCGCGACAGTGTTGGGAGCTTTTGAGAACTACGGGTTTGAAGAGCGGTCGGTCCAGATGCGGAGCGGCGACCGTCTGGTGCTGTTTTCCGATGGATTCTCCGAGGCGAAAATGGAGAACGATGAGTGGGCGACGGAAACCATCGCATCACTCGGAAGATCGCGGGAGAGCGGCCTGGCAGGCGAGCTGGCGGGGATGGCCGCTTCCGGAGGAAAGCAGGCAGACGACATCACGGTAATGGATATCCGGGTACTGTGACGCTCGTAATCCGTCCGTAAGAGGTAGGCGCGTATTGTGGCGCACGCACTCCTGCGTGCCGCGTTCACAATCGTGTGAACGCCTTCGAGGCCA
>JBEKLB010000475.1:0-5090 GCA_050010415.1 Bryobacteraceae bacterium
TATGGCGGGCGACGGCAGCCTGCGGGACTATGATCTGGGGTCGAATGACGATCTGATCGACGATCCGCTCTTCTTCATCGCGGAGCCGGATTCGCTGATGGTTACCGACACGTACGCGCGGGCGAATCACCTGAGTCTGGGCAGCAAGGTTCCGATGAGCACCATGGCGGGCCGCAAGGTGTTCACCATCCGCGGAGTCATGAAGGCGGGCGGGCTGAGCGGCGCCTTCGGCGGGAACATCGCGGTGATGGACATTTATGCGGCGCAGCAGGCTTTCGGCCGGGGCCGGAAGTTCGATCGGATCGATATTGCCGTGGATGACGCAGCCAGCGTCGCTCAGGTCAGGGGGAAGCTCGAGGCGCTGCTCGGCGCGGGTTTCCAGGTGCAAGAGCCGTCCGCGCGCGCGCAGCAATTCGATTCCATCTCCCGCGTGTACATACTCAGTTCCAACGTCACCAGCGTGTTTGCGCTGTTCATTGGAATGTTCATCATCTACAACACGTTTCAGATCGCGGTGACGCAGCGCCGCGCTGAAATCGGGATCTTGCGGGCACTCGGAGCCACGCGCCGGCAAATTCGAACGTTGTTCTTGGGCGAAAGCGTGGTAGCCGGATTGTTCGGGTCTGTGCTTGGATTGTTGGCCGGAATCGCAATCGCGCGCGGGATGACCGGCTACATTGGATCGCTGCTGGGTGAAATTTATGGCATCGGGCAGAAGGCCCAAGAGATTTCGACCAATCCCATGTTGATGACGTTCGCGGTGGTGCTGGGAGTGGTCACCAGTGTGGTTGCCGCCGTGATTCCGGCGCGCAGCGCGGCTCGTGTGGATCCCGTGCAGGCTTTGCAAAAGGGCAAGTATCAGCAGTTGAGCGCGGGCGAAAATCGGGTGCGCAGAATCGCCGCGCTCGGGGTCGCAATCCTGGCGGCGGGGTGTCTGCTTTTCGAGCGCTACCCCATCTTTTTCTACGCCGGCGATGCTCTGGCAGTGCTGGCAGCCTTGCTGCTGACGCCCACCTTCGCGCTTTGGCTATCGCGCGCGTTGCGTCCGCTCTTGCGATGGATTCGTCCGGTGGAAGGCACGCTCGCAGCCGACAGCCTGTTGCAAGCTCCACGCCGCACATCGGGCGCCGTGGCCGCGCTCATGTTGTCGCTGGCGCTGGTGGTAGCGCTGGGCGGCCTGGCGCGCGCCAGTTACGATTCCATCTTCGGATGGCTCACCGTGGCGCTGAATCCAGACCTATTCGTCTCGCCATCGCAAAGTCTCACGCAGCGCGATCTCCGCTTTCCCGAGGCAATGGGTGCGCAATTGCGCGCTGTACCGGGCATCGGCGAAGTGCAACTGGTGCGCGACGCGCGCATAGACATCCAGGGCAAGCCGACCATGTTTGTCGCGGCCGATATCTCCGCTCTCAGGAAACATGCCACGCTTCCGCCTGTGGCTGGTAATACCGATGAGATGTTTCGGCTGGCCCAACAAGGGAAGGCGGTGCTGGCATCGGAAAACTTCGCGCTGCTGCGGGGATTCAAGCTGGGCGACGTGGTGGATATCGCCAGTCCCAACGGCATGCTGCATCTTCCCATCGCCGGCATCGTCACCGATTATTCGGACGAGCAGGGCAGCCTGCTGGTGGATCGCTCGCTCTACAAGCGCTATTGGAACGACAGCACGGTGAACATCTTCCGCGTGTATCTGGCGCGCGGCGCGGTGGAAGCCGACGTCAAGCGGCGGATCCTCGAAACATTTGGCGCCGAGCGGCGGCTTTTCGTCCTCACCAATCGCGATGTGCGCCGCTACATTCTTAGGCTGACGGATCAGTGGTTCAGCATCACCTATGTGCAGATCGCGGTAGCGGTGTTGGTGGCAGTGCTCGGAATCGTCAACACACTCACGGTTTCCATCACCGACCGGCGCCGCGAGTTGGGAGTGCTGCAAGCCGTGGGCGGGCTGCGCAATCAGATCCGGGGAACCATCTGGCTGGAGGCGCTGGCGGTTGGAACGGTAGGATTGATCCTGGGATTGGCGCTCGGCGCGCTGCAACTCTTCTACAGCTTGCATATCTCGGCCGAAGACATGGCGGGCCTGCGATTGAGCTACGAATATCCGTATTCCATCGCTCTGCTGCTGTTGCCAGGCATCCTGCTGGTGGCGTTCCTGTCCGCCATCGCACCGGCTGAAACGGCCGTGCGCGGATCCCTGGTGGAGGCTCTGGAGTATGAGTGAAGCTGCTGAATTCGAATGAACCGCTTATGCGGACTCCAGCGCTTCGTAGACCTCTTCGGCGTGCCCTTCGGGTTTCACCTTGCGGAAAATCTTCTTGATCTTGCCGTCTTTGCCGATCAGGAACGTGCTGCGTTCGATACCCATGTACTTGCGCCCGTACATGCTCTTCTCCACCCAAGTCCCGTAGCTTTCGGCCACCTTGTGCTCCACGTCGGCCAGTAGCGTGAAGGGCAGCGCGAACTTGTCCTTGAACTTGGATTGCGCCGCCGCTTTATCGGGCGAGACGCCGACGATCACGGTGTCGGCTTTGGTGAACTTCTTCGAATGATCCCGAAACTCGCAGGATTCCTTGGTGCACCCGGGCGTGTCCGCCTTGGGATAAAAATAGAGCACCACGTTCTTGCCTTTGAGACTGGCGAGCGAGAACGGCTGTCCCTTGTCATCCTCCACTTGAATTGCCGGCGCCGCGTCGCCTTCCTTGAGAGCTTTGGCCATAGGAACATTCTAGCGGGAGCATTCGCTCTGAGGGTTCACTGCAGATTGCGCTACAATGTAGTGCATGAAGACGGAAGTGTATAGCTGGCGCGTCTCCACGGAGCTGAAAACCGTCTTAGAGCGTGAAGCGCGCCGGCGAAAGATCTCGCTCGCGAAGGCGCTGGATCTGGCGGCCCAGGAGTGGCTCAAGAGGACCAGCGTCGATATCGAAAACGACGAGCGCGAGCAGAAACGCTTGCATGAGGCTGCTTCGAAGTTCATCGGCGTTCTTTCGATCGGCGGCGACCACACGGCTGACGGCGTGCGGAGAGTAGTACGGGAACGCCTGCGCCGCCGTTATGGCCGCTAGTGCGCTCATCGATACCGGCGCGATACTTGCGATTCTGGACCAAAGTGATCCTTGGCATAGGATCTGCCGGGAGGCATTCGAGTACCTTCGTTTTCCTCTGCTCACTTCCGAAGCTGTGTTGACGGAAATGTTTCACTTCGTCGGCGGCGACCGCCACAAAATGGAAACGGGTTGGGGATTTGTGCGCTCAGGGGCTGTTGAACTTGCAACGATTCACGATTCGGAGCTGCCCGAAATTCACATGCTGATGTCGCGTTACTGGGACCGCCCGATGGACTTCGCAGACGCCACTCTGGTATACCTCGCGAAACGCGAGTCGCTTTCGACGATCTTCACCGTGGACCACGCGGATTTCGAGACGTATCGCATCGACGGTCGCCGCCGGTTTCGGGTGCTTCCCGCCGCGCGACCGTGACGAAACCTGCGCGAAGATTGTAGACTGGGTGACTGGAGGACTCGGAATGCGGAATTGGATGGTAGGCTGCGCCGCGGGCGCGGTTTTGGCGGCTGGGCTCTTGGCCCCCGGATTGGTAGCGCAAGATAAGGCCAAGCCGGGCGACGCCGCGAAGGGCAAGGAAGTTTTCGATCAGTGCTCGGTCTGCCACAATGCCGACAGCGAGGAAACCAAAGTCGGGCCGGGGCTCAAGGGGCTCTTCAAGCACGCCAAGCTCGCAAATGGCAAAGCGGTGAATGAAGCCAACGTGCGCGAGAAGATCAACGAAGGTGGCAACGGGATGCCGGCTTACGGGGATCAATTGTCCGATCAGGACAAGAACGACGTCATCGCCTATTTGAAGACGTTGTAATCGCCGGCGCGCTGGAACACGCCGTCCCAGCGGGGCAGCATGTTACATTAGGTTCTGTAGGTTCCTTCCCGGAAGGTCCCCATCGTCTAGCCCGGCCTAGGACACCGCCCTTTCACGGCGATAACAGGGGTTCGAATCCCCTTGGGGACGCCAATTCAATTCAGTAGCTTAGCGGGACCGCGCTATTCGGCACCAAATACCGGTGACGCTATGGTGACGTAATGCGAGGCAAACCGCATCAAGTCGCTCACCTGAGATTCTGAAGAAGCAAGTTCCCGTCAGGATATCTTCGTCTCAGGTCGCTGAACTCCTGTGCCAGTCCCCCAAAGTCCCTCTTGCCCACCAGCAAGACGTTTGCAGCACACAATTTATCACGCCCTTGCGGATCGCAGAGCGCGTCGTACAGAGGCTTGTAGTCGTACTGATCGGCGCGAAAGTGCAGATCGACCTCTCTTCGGATGAGCGACGACACCATGTCTGCGGCCTGAAGTGGGACAAAAATCTCGTCGTCCGCGAAAGCCACACCCGCGAGTTTACGGCGCACGTCTACGTAGCTTCTCTTGGCAGCCCTGTAGAGCTTGAACATGGGGACCGCGAGGCGCTCCTCATCGTCGGTGACGATATGAAGACTGTCATCTGCGTCCACATATTGCAGCACTTCAAACAGGACCAGAATGAACCCCAGAAGGTTCGGATCTTTCGGCAGGCTATCCCTCAGATTGTCTGGCATACTCCTAAACGAATCCGAGTCCACCCCAACGCCGACAACCATCTCAAGGTGGCGCCGGATGCACTCGACAAATGGCATAAGTGCGGTAATGCGATTCTCAAGCCCAAGCGCTGGTTGTCTATGGCTCAGTGGACGCCGATGATTAAGGGCCTCTTTCATCGTTAGGCAGTCAAGTCCGGAACCACGGAGTTTGCGCTTCCACTCCCGCTCAAATTCCTGGAACTGGTTCTCCCAGCCGGCAACGGCCGCAAAGGCAGATGTCGGCGTATTTTGGAGTTTGCCACTCTCATCACAAAAGCAGGAAACCAGCATCAGTTGGCGCGCCCTTGTCGGATCGAAAACTGAGACCATGTGCCCTTTCCGGCAAGCTGTGATACAGTCGCCTCAGGGACACATTTCACCCCTCCCTAGCAGATTGAGGCTTTGCGGTATTGCACACCACGAAGCCGGAAGCTAGGCGGGACCATCCGCTGACGTTACGCAATCTCA
>JBEKLB010000476.1:0-5081 GCA_050010415.1 Bryobacteraceae bacterium
AGTTTCAATTTCCGAACGGTGTCGTCGTGCTGCCAGGTTCAACCATCAATCCGGTTCTGCCTTCTTATTGTTTTGACGGAATCGTCCGCGGCTATCTGACCGCGAACTGAGATCGACCCGACGCAAGGAGGCGAACATTCCGCTCTCTCGATTTCGGCGCTGGGTGCAAGAGCTAGGGAGAATTGTGACCGTTCATAAGAGGACCGAAATCACCATCGAAACCGACCATGTTGTGGTGGTGCGCCGCCGGAGTTCCCGGCGAGGCTGGTGTAGCGAATGCGGCCACGAGGTAGAGGTAGTCGGTTTATCGGAAGCCGGTCTGTCTCAAATAAGGACTATCGCCGGAGGCACGCAGCTGCTGGGCGAGTCCAGCGGAATCGAGGGATGGCACGTTTTCGAAGATCGGGACGGATCGCTGGTGATTTGTCTGAAGTCGATGCTGAAGTCGAGGCAAGAGTGAGGCTTTAGGAGAAAAGTCATGAACGGAAAAACGCTACTGCTTTTTGCGGCATCCCTTTTTGCGGCATCGATGATGGCCTATGGCCAGACGCCGGTAGTCCGCAGTGCGATCATCAATTCCACAACTAAGCAGATCACCATCGTGGGATCGAGCCTGTTGCCTGCATCCGGTTCGCCGGTTGTGTATCTGGATGGCAATCTGTTAACGCTGGTCTCTTCAAGCAGTACGCAGATCGTCGCCGATTTGCCTGCGTTGCCCGCCGGATCGTTCCGGCTTACAGTAGGGGCCGGCGTATTCGATATAACCAACGGCGCTATCGGTCCAGCGGGGCCCACGGGACCAGCGGGTCCACCAGGTTCGACAGGCGCGAAAGGGCCAGCGGGTCCCATTGGTCCGCAAGGTCCGGCGGGAACGCTAACGCTGCCCTTCAGAGGGACCGCGTCGGACACCACCAACTGCGTCTTCTGTGTCACCAACACTGCTCCCGAGCATGCCGCGATTGCGGGGACTGGCGGGCAGGCAATCACATCCACCGGACAGGGAGGCGCAGGACTCAGTGCCTACGGAGGCGCCTCCTTCGGTTCTTTCGGTAGTAACGGTGGGGATGGCCTTTACGCGCAAGGGGGAAATGCCACGGGAGGGGACGACGGAGGGCGAGGAGTGAGCGCTTACGGTGGCAGCAGCCCAGGTAATGACGGTGGACCCGGGCTGGTTGGGACTGGCGGAAGCGGATCCCAAGGAGGTGACGGGATAATCGCTTATGGCGGATCAGGTAGCGTGGATGGGGGCTTCGGGCTCTATGCCCAGGCTGGGTCGGGGCTAGACGCCGGGGCTGGCTCCTTTTACGGCGATGTGGATGTGATTGGCGCTCTCAGCAAATCCAGCGGCTCTTTCAAAATCGATCATCCGCTGGATCCAGCCAACAAATATCTCTACCACTCCTTCGTCGAATCGCCGGACATGATGAATATTTACAATGGCAACGCCACAACCGACGGAGGCGGCACAGCCATCGTCACCATGCCCGCGTGGTTCGAGGCTCTCAACACCGATTTCCGCTATCAACTCACGGTGATCGGCCAGTTTGCTCAAGCCATGATCGCGGCAAAAATGAGCAGCGGCAGCTTCACCATCAAGACCAACAAGCCAGGAGTGGAAGTTTCCTGGCAGGTAACCGGCATTCGTCAGGACGCCTGGGCCAACGCGCATCGCATCCAGGTAGAAGTGGACAAAGCGCAGCGGGACCAGGGTCACTACCTCCATCCCGAACTATTCGGGCTCGAGGGTGAACCGAGCATTGCAGAAATGCATCATCCGCGGCCGCCGGCACAGGCGCCGCAGCAATAGGAGGCACGTCATGAACGGAAAAATGCTACTGCTTTTTGCGGCATCGCTGGTGGCCTACGGCCAAACGCCGGTGGTCCGCAGTGCCATCATCAATTCCACTACTAAGCAGATCTCCATCGCGGGGTCGAGCCTGTTGCCTGCGTCCGGTTCTCCGGTTGTGTATCTGGATGGCGAGCAGCTCACGCTAGTCTCATCCAGCAGCACTCAGATTGTCGCCGCAATGCCTGCGTTGCCCGCCGGATCGTTCCGGCTTACTGTAGGCGCAGGCGTATTCGATGTAACCAACGGCGCTGTCGGCCCAGCCGGACCGGCGGGTGCAACCGGCGCGATAGGCGCAACGGGTCCTGCCGGGCCCGCGGGTCCGGCAGGGCCGTCGGGATCGCTCGCCTTGCCCTTCAACGGGACCGCATCCAACACCACCACCTGCGTCTTCTGTATCACCAACACCGCTCCCGAGCATGCCGCGATCGCCGGCACCGGTGGTCAGGCACTCTCCGGCGCAAACACCGGAGGTACGGGAGTTGGCGCGTATGGGGGACCTTCCAACGGCGGCGACTCTTCCGGACCAGGCAAGGGCGGCTCGGGCCTCTACGCCGTGGGAGGAGAGGGCACTACCCCCAACGATACCGGAGGTATTGGCGTCAATGCCTTCGGCGGTAACTCCACCGTCAGCGGCGGCTCCAGCGGAACCTCCGATTACGGAGGCATTGGCGTCAATACCGTCGGCGGTCAGGCCATAGTATTCGGCGGCACCGGCATCCGCCAGGACGCTTGGGCCAACGCGCATCGCATCCAGGTGGAAGTGGACAAGGCGCAGCCCGACCAGGGCCACTACATCCATCCAGAGCTGTTCGGTCATGAAGGGGAATCGAGCACCACGCAAACGCATCATCCCCGGCCGCCTGCGCCGACACCAACGTATTGATCATGGAGGATATTATGAAAGCCTGGAAATTCAAGACCCTGCTGCTGATTCTTTCCGCGCCGCTCATCGGCCAGGCGCAAACGCCGGTCATTGAGGACGCCACGGTCAACTTGGCCAAAAGTTACATTTCCCTGGCGGGCTCGAATTTCAGCCCCACCAGCATCGCACCAACGGTCACGGTGGGCGGAACATCCCGCACCGTCTATTCGTTTACCAACACCGCGATAGTGGTGGAGGTGCCATCCGCACTGGCGGCGGCCACTTATCTGGTGACCGTCACCAACAGCCTGCCGCACTCCGGATCAGCTTATGTGACGGTGGGAGCAGTGGGTCCACAAGGGGCCACTGGTGCGACAGGTGCTACTGGTCCAGCAGGGCCGGCCGGCGCGACAGGTCCGCAAGGTCCGCAAGGTCCGGCGGGAACGATTACGTTGCCGTTTAACGGGAGCGGGGCAGGCGTCGGCAACGCGGTCTTGAACATCACTGATACATCGCCAGCCCATTCCGCAGTCGCCGGTCATGGCGCGCAGGCGCTGGCTGGCGCCGAAACCGGAGGCAGCGGCGTTGGCGCTTACGGCGGACCTTCCAACGGCACCGATGCCGTCACCGGCTATGGCGGAACCGGCGTCTATACGGTAGGCGGAACAGGCACCGCTCCATCCGACGTCGGAGGCATCGGCCTCAACGGCTTTGGCGGCGACGCCCCAGGCCAGTTAGCTATCGGCGGCCCGGGCGTTAAGGCTACTGGGGGCAATGCCGGCGGCGAGTTCGGCATAGGAGGTGACGGAATCGATGCATACGGGGGCGGAGGATCGGCCGGGGGCGATGGAATATACGCTGCAGCGGGCACCGGCACCTCCCTAAGCTATGCGGGAGCTTTCAATGGCGATGTCGACGTTGCGGGCGCTCTCAGCAAATCCAGCGGCTCGTTTAAGATCGATCACCCGCTCGATCCGGCCAGCAAATATCTCTACCACTCTTTCGTCGAATCGCCCGACATGCTGAACATCTACAACGGCAACGTGACTACCGACTCAAGCGGCACAGCCATCGTCAGCATGCCGGCTTGGTTTGAAGCACTCAACATGGATTTCCGCTATCAGCTCACCACCATCGGCCAACCCGCCCAGGCATGGATCGCATCGGAGATCACCAACGGCAGCTTCACACTCAAAACCAGCAAGCCAGGTGTGAAGGTTTCCTGGATGGTCACCGGCATTCGTCAGGACGCTTGGGCTAACGCCCATCGCATCCAGGTGGAAGTGGAAAAGACGGCGAAGGATCAAGGGCACTACATCCATCCCGAGCTATTCCGGCACGAAGGTGAACCGAGCATCGTGCAACTCCATCATCCCAAGCCGCCGGCGCCAGCGGTTGAGCAATAAGGGCGTGGTTAAGGTTCACTTCAACCTGGCGTACTCCGCCTTAGCTTGTGTGAGGACTGGTATGTCCAAATCGGCGTCTTTCCACAGCGCGAGAAACTCCTCATAAGCGGCCGCGGCTTTGTTCTTTTCACCGGCTAAAGCGTAAGCCCGGCCTTGGCCCAGATGCGCCAATGCGTCAATGGGCTCGTTCAGTGCCAGCCCAGGATGGTCGAGAATCCTCTGGAACTCCACCGAGGCGGCCAGGCCTTGCTTCGCCGCCAGATACGATTCGCCTCGCAAATAGACCGGGTAAAGAGTGAAAGTGGCGGACTGACTGGTTTCCCCTAGTTCATAGGGCGCCGATGCCGTCAAAGCCTGGATGGCTTTGCCGCTATCATTCTCTTGCAGCGCGACCGCCGCATAGATGGGCGGTAGGGAGTTGAACTGTACGATGGTGTTTTCCGGGAAGCGTCTACTCAGATCGCCTGCCAACCGCAAGGCTTGGGATGAGTCGCCGGCCAGAGCGAGCGCAATCGCTGACATCGCTTCAACCTCCCGGTCATTGGACGCGGCGAGCGCGGCCTTGGCTTGCTGCTTCGCCAGGCTCCGATTGCCCACCAGTGCCTCGCGCACAGAGGCTTCCGCCTCATACGCCGCGGCGGTTTCCGGCTTGTCGGCGCGCTGGGCGGAAGCGGCGGCACGCTGCGTTAGATCTCGCGCCTTCGCAAATTGTCCGGCATGCGCTGCCGTGTCGGATTCGTGATAAAGAATCAGATCGTCCCATCCCGGCTTGCCAATCAACTCCGCTGCCTCACGCTGCATGCCCGCCGCATCATGCTGCAGAAAATCGACCAGATAGAGATGCTGATGCATAAAGGGGCTATCCATATGGCGGGCCCGCGCCTCCCGAGCCGTGGCTTTGGCTTCCTCCAGACGGTTCAGTTGCAGGTAAGTGCTGACGATGTTCGCGAGAACCAGAGCATTT
>JBEKLB010000477.1:0-5071 GCA_050010415.1 Bryobacteraceae bacterium
CCTCCCCGGTTCCGCAAATCTTGAAGCTTCCGAAATCCCGGTACCAGTCTCCCGCAGGCACATCCGGTTCGGATTCAACCCAAACTCTTAATTTATCGAGATCGTCGGCCCTGATCCCCCGGTCTTTGAGGCGCTGGCTCAAATGTTCCCGAACGTGTCGCGGAAACTCGCGCCATTGATGCAGCTTCACCGCCCGAAGATCATCGCCCCCAGCTTGTCCCCCAGCCGCTTTGTCTCCACTGGGTCGGTAGATTCGCGATACCGGCGCAGCGTCTCCTCAAGGTGAACCCGTTTGTTGCGTTCAGCCTCAAGTCCCGCACTCAAGAGTTGCAGGATGGTCCGGTTCATACTCAAACCCGTCTCGGCTGCGCGCGCGCTAATTTCGGCGTGCAGGTCGGGCGTTAGCCTCACACTGACCTGCGCACGATCTTCCGCTTGTCCGGCGGTTCCCATTGAAAGCCCCCCCCTTGATTCATTATGAATCAAAATGAGTCAACGCAGTAATAGCGCCCTGATGACCAGGTATCCGGCCCCAACCAGGAACCCGATCAGCGCCTGATACTCGCGATTCCTAATGTAGAGCTTCCACCGAAACCGCTGGGGACGTTGCACCGGATGGAGTGTCGGCCAAAGAGCCGGGACACGCCGCGCGTAATCCGCGAAATCGGGAAACAGTCTGCGCAAATGCTGTTCCTCCAGCTCAATCGCCGGCAGATAAATGAACACAAACACCACGCCAAACAGCACCGCCAACGGCCATTGCCTGGACGCGATGGCGAAGCCGGCCGCGGCTAACAGCGTCCCCAGATAGAGCGGATTGCGCACGTAAGCGTAAGGGCCGCTCTGGGCCAATCGGGCGTCCTTCTCGACGTGCCCCGTGGCCCAAGCCCGCAGCGCCAACCCTAGCGCCGACACCGGCAGACCCCACGCTAACGATCGCGCATCCGGCTGCGAGAACCAGGCAAATGCGGCCACTAGAATGAAGCCGCAGGTCACGCGCAAACGCGCCACTAGATCCGCGTACGGCTTGGGAAACAAGCTTCAACGATCCTTGTGCGCGGCCAGCTTTTGCGCCGACAGGACGGGCGCCAGCGCCCCGAACACCTGATCGGGCGTGATCTCGCACATGCTGGCATCGGGCTCCGAAGTCCGGTTGTACGTCGTCACGGCATCGGGTGCTCGCAACACGCCGATGGTCCCGCCATATGGACCATGTCTGGCCGGATCGGTGGGCCCGTAAATCGCGATGCCTTGCTTCCCGAGCGCCGCCGCCAGATGCATCGGGCCGCTGTCCAGGCCAACCACCGCCGCGGCTCGCCGTGTGGCGTAGATCAATCCCGGCAGTGTGGAAACGTGCGCCTGCGTGCCCTCGACGTGCAGCGGGTACGGCGCATCCAAAACCAGCGGCATCCCGCACTCGCGGCGCAGCCGATCCGCCAGCGTCGCGTAATGCTCCAGCGGCCATTGCTTGGCGCCCCATCCCGCCAGCGGACTGGCCAGCACGAACTCCCCGTCCGGCAGGTTTGCCTGACGCTCACCCTGCGGCAAGGGAAATGTCCGCAGAATGTTCGACGCTCCAGCCGCCGCCGCGAGATCCAGATTCCGTTCCACCGCGTGATACCCGCGGATGGGCACCTTGGTCGAATAAAACCACGATGCCGCGGACTCGCGGGCGTACTCCGCGTTGAATCCGAAGATGCGCTCCGGCCGCGCCAGCGTAGCCACCAGCGCGGACTTCACCAGCCCCTGAAAGTCCACCGCAAAATCGAAGCGCTCCGCTCGCAATTCGCGCCACGCATTGCGCAATCCCGTGAATGTCCGCCGGTCCAGGTGCATCACCGAGTCGACATACGGATTGCCTTCGAGCAGCAGGCTCCACTTCGGGTCGATCACCCAGGTGATCTTGGAGTGCGGGATGCTGTGCTTCAGACTCGCCACCGCGGGCAGCGCGGCGATCACGTCTCCCATGGAACCCAGCCGCACAACCAATATTCTCGGCGGGTTGATCGACGAGCTCATCGCTCGGATTCCTGCTCGTGCCGCTGCAGTACGTGTTCGATAAAACGTCCGCCGATATCGGCGTCGACGCCCGAGCCCTCATCGCCCAGCACCACCAGGTCCACCACCGATAAGGCCGCCACCAATTCCGCCCGTGCGCGTTGGCCCAGCAGTGGCTGCGCCGGATTCGTCACTTCCACCAGCAGCAGCCGCCCTGGCTCCCGCGCCTGGGCCAGCCTCCGGACATGTTCCGCCAGTAGCGGATCGAAATGACCGGATATCCGCGTCGCTACCCTGTTCCGCAGCCGCCCGTGGAGTTCGTGGAGCGGGACTATCTTTGTTCTTGAGTCCAAAAACAAAGTCTAACAGTTACGTCGTCGTAATGAGATGGGATAAGCTGGACGAGAAAAATTTCCGCCGCCCGTCGATCCGGGCGTCCCTCGTTCGACGCGTTCATAGAGCCGGGAAAAAACCGGCGAAAAAGGAGAAATAAATGCGATTCATGATGATCTATAAGCCCGCCAATGTGAAGGACATGGAAGCGGGCGTCCCCCCTACTCCAGAGCACATGGCCGCCATGGGAAAGTTGATCGGGGAATTGGTCCAGAGCGGCGTGCTGCTGGCCACCGACGGGCTGATGCCCAGTTCGAAGGGCGCGCGCGTCAAGCAGGTGGACGGAAAGGTTGTCGTTACTGATGGTCCTTTCGCCGAAGCGAAGGAGCTGATTGGCGGCTTCGCGATCTTCCAATTGCAGTCCAAGGCAGAAGCCATTGAATTGACCAAGCGCTTCCTAAAGACGGCTGGCGACGGCGACGTGGAGATTCGCCAGATGCCCGATAACCCGGCCTACGCCAGGAGTTGATACCCATGCGGAAAACCCTCTGGGCCGGTCGCATTGTCAGTGCTTTCGCCGTCCTGTTCCTCGTGCTGGACGGCGTCACCCATTTGATGCAGCCGGCGCCGGTGGCCGAGGCGTTCCATAGGCTCGCATTTCCCTTGAGCCTCAGTGTCGAGTTGGGAGTCATCGAACTGGCGTGCGTGGCCGTCTACGTGATTCCGCGCACGTCGATACTGGGAGCAATTTTGCTGACCGGCTATCTTGGCGGCGCCGTGGCCACCCACTTGCGCGTTTTCGATCCGTTCTTCGACACGATCTTTCCGATTCTTATTGGCACGCTCGTTTGGAGTGGGATGTATTTAATGGATCCCCGCCTGCGCGCGCTTGTTCCATTCAAAAGCACTTCAAATAAATTCTAAGGAGACATAACAATGACATTCATGATGCTGATGATACCCAAAGGCTATGAGCAGGCTGCGCCCGGCACCATACCCGATAGGGAAGCCGTAGCCAACATGATGAAATACAACGAATCCCTGCAAAAGGCCGGGATTCTGCTCTCGCTCAATGGCCTTCATCCGCTCTCCGAGGGAGCGCGTATCTCGTTCTCGGGAGGAAAGCCGAAGGTAACCGACGGGCCTTTCGTCGAGGCCAAGGAAGTGATCGGCGGCTACTGGATGATTCAGGTGAAGTCCAAGGAGGAAGCCATCGAATGGGCCTCCCGTTGCCCGGCTGGGGACCACGAAACCATCGAGGTTCGGCAGCTGTTCGAGCTGTCGGAGTTTCCGCCGGATGTCCAGGAGGCTGTCACGACCCAACGCGAGCGCGCCGTTCATTAATCGATCGTTTGCAATGACGGAGCCGAAGGTGGTGTGATCGGTAGCGGATGACCGCTATCGACACCCACCGGTCCGACGCCCATAAAGCCATCGACGCAGTCTGGCGGATTGAGTCCGCGCGCCTGATTGCAGGCCTCGCGCGGATGGTGCGCGACATTGGTGTCGCCGAGGAACTGGCGCATGACGCTTTGGTCGCCGCGCTCGAGCAATGGCCCGAATCGGGTGTGCCGCGGAATCCAGGCGCCTGGCTGATGACGGCGGCCAAGCATCGCGCCATCGATCTGCTGCGTCGCAATAAGCTGGTGGAACGCAAGCACGGCGAACTGGGTTACCAGCTCGAAGCCGAGCAAATGGCTGCGCCGGATTTCATAACGTCGATGGATGACACCGTGAGTGACGACCTATTGCGCCTGATCTTTACCGCCTGTCATCCGGTACTGTCCGCTGAGGCGCGACTTGCACTCACGCTGCGTTTGCTCGGCGGTCTTACCACCGCGGAGATCGCGCGTGCTTTCCTGGTTTCTGAATCCACCATTGCTCAGCGCGTCGTCCGCGCCAAGCGAGCATTGGCTGATGCGCACGTTCCCTTCGAAGTCCCGCGCGGTCCCGAGCTCGCCGCGCGGCTTTCGTCGGTGCTCGAAGTCATTTACCTCATCTTCAACGAAGGTTATTCAGCCACCGCGGGAGAGGATTGGATGCGCCCGGCCCTGTGTGAGGACGCGCTCCGCCTGGGCCGCATCCTGGCCGAGCTTGCTCCATCGGAGCCCGAAGTCCATGGCTTGGTCGCGCTCATGGAGATCCAGGCGTCACGCTCGAAAGCCCGCGTGGGCCCTACAGGACAGCCCATCTTGCTCTTGGATCAAAATCGCGCGCTGTGGGATCAGCTATTGATCCACCGTGGCCTGGCCGCACTGGAGCGTGCCGGGAACCTGGGCGAAACGCGTGGACCCTATACACTTCAGGCCGCCATCGCCGCTTGTCACGCCACAGCGCTCGCGGCCGACCAGACAGACTGGGAACAGATCGCCGGTCTTTATGCTGAACTCGCTCAACTGGCGCCGTCACCTGTCGTGGAACTAAACCGCGCGGTCGCCATCGCCATGGCGCGCGGTCCCGCGGCCGGGCTCGAGCTCGTCGATGCTCTCACCTCGGAGCCTGCTCTCGAAAATTACCATCTCTTGCCCAGCGTTCGTGGCGATTTCCTCTTCAAGCTCGGCCGCCTCCGCGAGGCGCGCGTTGAATTCCAACGTGCTGCTTCCCTGACGCGCAATTCTCGCGAGCGCGATCTGCTTCTCGAACGCGCCCGCATCTCGGAGTGATAGCTGAATGTGCAGGAATATCAAGACTCTCTTCAACTTCGATCCACCGGTAACGGAGGAAGAAGTTCGCGCCGCGT
>JBEKLB010000478.1:0-6353 GCA_050010415.1 Bryobacteraceae bacterium
TCAACGACATTTTCGAGCGTGCCGGATTCAGCAAGGTTTCGAGCGATATGCAAGCGGTCGTCATAGGCTTCACCAACCTCGTATTCACGCTCCTCGCGATGAGCATGATCGATCGATTGGGGCGCAAGAAGTTGTTGCTGGCTGGGGCGGTCGGAACGGCGGTCTGCCTAGCCGGGGTCGCCATGATTTTCGCAACCGGCAAGCAACCGCAACTACTGCTCTGGTTGCTGGTCGGATTCATCGCCTCTTTCGCATTCTCTCAAGGCGCCGTTATTTGGGTTTACCTCAGCGAAGTGTTCCCGAATCTGGTTCGTGCCAAAGGCCAGAGCCTTGGGAGTTTTACCCATTGGTTCATGAATGCTCTCATTTCCGCTGTGTTCCCCGTGATGGCCGCTCGTTCCGGGGCCGTCCCGTTTGCCCTGTTCGCGGCGATGATGGTTGTGCAATTCTTTGTTGTGCTGACCCTCTACCCGGAAACCAAAGGAGTAAGCCTGGAGAAAATGGAGCACCACTTGTGAAAGCGTCTCATCGCCGACGGTCATGAAGAACCAAGTCCAACTCGTCGCTTATGTTGATCGTTTTTCCGGCGGTGGGTTTCGCGAGCTCCAATCGTTGCTTGACGGGCCATTGGCTGGATTGTTCGGTGGCGTTCATCTGCTGCCCTTTTTTTGGCCGGTCGACGGCGCCGATGCGGGCTTCGATCCAATCGATCATACTCAGATCGATGACCGGCTGGGCTCGTGGGACGACGTGCGCGCGTTGGCCGAGCGCACGGAACTCATGGCTGATCTGATCGTGAACCATGTCTCGAGCCGGTCTGCGCAGTTCACCGACTTTCGGAAGCGCGGCGACGCATCGTCCTACGCATTCATGTTCCTCACCTACGGGCGCGTTTTCGGAAACGGCGCAACCGAAGCGGAGCTATTGCAAATCTATCGTCCGCGGCCGGGACTTCCCTTCACGAAAATGCGCTTGGACGATGGAAGCGAGCGGCTCTTGTGGACTACGTTCACCGCGGAGCAAGTGGATATCGACGTCCGTTCCCCGCAAGGCAAAAGGTATTTGGACCAAATCCTGAGTCGATTTCAGACCACAGGCATTCGTTCCGTCCGGCTGGACGCCGCCGGTTACGCCATCAAGAAGCGCGGCACCAGTTGTTTCATGATTCCCGAGACCTTTGAATTCATCGGCGAACTCATGCGGCGGACGCACGACCGTGGAATCGAAGTGTTGGTCGAGATCCATAGCCACTATCGCGAACAGATCGAAATCGCCAAGCAGGTGGATTGGGTATATGATTTCGCGCTCCCGCCCCTTGTTTTGCACGCGCAGCCCGCGCAACGCCATCACTGTACTCGATACACACGATGGAATCGGAGTAATTGACGTCGGACCAGATCGAAGGTGTCCGGACGGCGCGCCCGGTTTGCTGACGCCCGAAGAAATCGACAGCTTGGTGGAAACGATTCACGAGCGAAGCAACGGCGAAAGCCGGCAGGCCACTGGAGCGGCCGCAAGTAACCTGGATCTATACCAGGTGAATTGCACCTTTTACGATGCTCTCGGCCGGCGAGACGATGATTACTTGATCGCGCGTGCCATCCAATTCTTTGCGCCGGGAGTGCCCCAGGTGTATTACGTTGGGCTTTTGGCGGGGACGAACGACATGGATCTGCTGCGGCGTACCGGTGTGGGCCGTGACATCAATCGTCATTACTATACGCACGCCGAATTGCAAGAGCGGCTCGAAGCTCCGGCGGTACGTTCCCTCTTGGATCTGATCCGTTTCCGCAATGCACATCCCGCATTCGCGGGCGAATTTCAGATCCACAACTCCGACAACAACTCGCTTGTCATGGAATGGCGCAAGCATTCCGACTGGGCTCGCATTGACATCGATCTTGCCGCTCGCCACGCGGTGATTTCGCATTCTGATCGGTCGGGCCGTCATAAGAAGATGCTCGTCGCGCCCGCCAGTGTGGAGGCGGATCGATGACTCCAGTAGCTGCTCATCGGCAGCAGGGCATGACCGGGATCAAAGCACTCACGTTCGTCATGTTCATGGTGTTTGCCATGACAACGGACTCGGTTGGAATCATAATTCCCGAGATCGTCAAGACGTTCCGCCTGAGCTTGACGGCCGCAGGTACGTTTCAGTACGCAAGCATGGCGGGAATCGCGATCGCCGGATTCTTCCTGGGTCACCTGGCCGATACGTTCGGCCGGAAGCCAACCATCGTGGTGGGCCTCACGCTGTTTGCGATTGCCTCTTACCTGTTTGCTGCCGGAAATTCGTTCCTGTACTTCTCAATACTGCTGGCCCTATCCGGAATCGGTATTGGCGTTTTCAAGACTGGCGCTCTCGCGCTCATCGGCGACTTGGCGAAATCAACGGCCGAGCATACTTCGCTGATGAACATGGTCGAGGGATTTTTCGGAGTCGGCTCCATCATTGGGCCAGCGATTCTCGCGCGTCTATTGGCGACAGGTGCCTCGTGGAAGAGCCTTTACATCCTCGCTGGCACAATTTGCGTCTTTCTGATTTTGATGGCGCTGCGAGCCCAATACCCGCATACTATAAACGCCAGCGACGAAAGCATCGACCTGAGACACACGGTCGCAGCAATGAAAAATCGCTACGCGCTCGGGTTTTCGCTCGGTGCGTTCCTTTATGTCGCCACAGAAGCGGCAGTGTACGTCTGGATGCCAACCCTGCTGGCCGGCTATCGAGGGACTGGGGCCGAACTCGCCGCTTACAGCATTTCGATTTTCTTTATCCTTCGCGCGGCTGGGCGCTTCATTGGCGCCTGGCTGTTGGAGCGCTTTTACTGGACGAAGGTTCTGGCTCTTTTCAGCGGTGTCATCATGATCTGCTTTATCGGCGCGGTGATCGGCGGCCCCGCCGCGGCGCTTTATCTGTTGCCCGTTTCCGGTCTTTTTATGTCCGTCATTTATCCCAGCATCAACTCCAAGGGAATTAGCTGTTTCCCGAAATCGGAGCATGGCGCCGTCGCTGGAGTGATTCTCTTCTTCACCTGTCTTTCCGCGGTAATCGGACCCTTGGCAATGGGTGCGGTCAGCGATGCGATGGGCCACCCGAAGTACGGATTTGTTCTGGCCACCGGGTTCGCAGGGTTACTTTTCGCTGGATTGCTGTTGAACTGGATGTTCGATCCGACCCGCGAGTTGCTGAAGTGCCTGGATAAGACGGAGTACGCTAGCCAAAGAAAGGCTTGATGTGGAAATCATCCAAAGGCAAGATGGAGCACCGTTACGGTTTGGATGCCTCGAAGCGAATGTGCTGGAGTGCGTCCGTCTGGGTAGGCAATTCACCGCTGCCGGCCGGATAGGTATCGAACTTCAAAACATAAGCGAGGATATCGGCGTTTTGTTGCCGGCTCAACTTGCCCGGATTGTCTGCGGGCATCGAGGTACGGATTCTTTCAAACAACTCGCTCAAAGGCAGTCCGCTCCAATTGGCGAGAAAACTGTCGCCACGCAGTGCGGGGACCTCGTCGCCGCCGGTCAAGTCCGCGCCATGACAGGCGCTGCAATGTTGATTGTAGAGCAAGCTTCCGCGCTTGGCCTGGTCTTCGGTGTAAACACCATCTCTCACGGATCGTGAAGTCTGCGCCATGAGCGGATACCGCACGTTCCCAATGGCCCAGCAGACCACTGCAACAGACACTATCTTGACCCGCATGTTCTTACTCAGACGGTAAAGCAAAGGCCAAGTACTCGCCCGAGTATGCGCCGCCGCTCACGGCCACCACCAGATACTGTTTGCCTGCGAGCATATAGGTCATCGGAGACCCGCTCTGCGGCGCCGGTAGCGAGATCGCGCCTACTTCGCGTCCCGTCTGCTTGTCGTAGGCGTGCAGCGTTGCCCCCCTTGCCCCGGAGGGCAAAGTGGAGGCCACACCATCGCCGGCAATCAGCAGAGTCTTGGTCACCAGCGTTCCGACACTCAGACCTGTCTCACCAGTTGGCGGAATGTCGAGTCCTTTCAGAGCCGGGCTGTCACGAATCGTTTCCGGCGTAGGGCCGTGGGCGATCTGCCATTTGATTTCTCCCTGATCGAGATCGATCGCCGAGATTCGTCCATATGGCGGTTTAATCAAAGGGAGGCCACGAACCGTAGTGCCAATGCGAACCGCTGGCGCCGGTTGGTTTGGTGCAGGGTTAGCTACGACGGCTGCCTTGTTGGAAAAAGCCAATGCGAGTGCATCGGCTCCAGCTCCCACGCCCGTTCCTCCACGTCTTCGCACTGGCATTTGACCCGCTGTTCCTCCCACGTAACCCATATCCCAGTCGCCCGGTGGTACTGGCACAATTCCTATCGGTATTATGCAGGAAGAGCACGATGATACATATAGTATGTGGCTTTCAGGATCGTAGGACCCGCCCGCCCAGTTCGTCCCGCCATTGTTGGTTCCTAGGGTAAGCGTTGCAAGTGGGCCCTCGGCCTTGCTCAACGACGGAGGGGTAAAAATCGGACCGATCTTGTAGCGCTTTATCAAGTTCAAAGCTTCCGCTTTCAGTTCGGGAGTGAAGTCGATCAAGTCGTCCACGGAAATACCGTTGCGATCATAGGCTGGCGGTTTGGTGGGAAACGGCTGGGTTGGCGAGTACCATTCGCCCGGAACGTCGCCTTGCTCCACGGGCCGCTCTTCAATCGGCCAAACTGGTCGACCGGTGACTCGATCAAAAACGTAGAGGATCGATTGCTTGGTCGGCTGAGCCACCGCTTTGATGGTGCGGCCATTCACCGTTATGTCAGCCAGGATAGGCGCAGCAGGGATGTCCATGTCCCACATGCCATGATGGACCAATTGGTAATGCCACTTCCGCTTTCCAGTCTTCAGGTCCACACACACGAGGCTCTCGCCGAACAGTCCTGCTCCTGGGCGATTTCCCCCGTAATAGTCGGAGGTGGGCAGTTCCACCGGCAGGTAAACCAGTCCCAGTTCCTCATCCACAGTGATTTGGGCCCAAACACCGGTGTTGCCGGTATATTCCGCCGAATTGTTGAGCCAAGTGTCGTATCCGAACTCGCCTTTCATCGGGATCGTATGGAAAATCCAGAGTCGTTTGCCGCTTCTGACATCAAACGCGCGTACATACCCCTTAACGTTTTGCTTGCTCTTGGGAGCAGCCCCGTCTAGGAACGCCGCCCCGACCAGAACAACATCCTTCGCCACCACCGGCGCGGACTGCATGCCGATTTCGGCTTCGTTTAAGTTGATAGTCTGATCGTCGTTCTCCTTCAAATCGATGGTCCCGTTATCGCCGAAACCTAGTGACGGCGAGCCGGTTTTGGCATCCAGCGAAAGCAGGCGGTATCCAGGCGTGACATACAAGATGCGAGATTGTTTCCCATCACTCCAATAGGCCAAACCTCGGCCCGACAGACCTCGAGGGGCGGCGGCGCCGCGGGCGCCTTCGTGCTCGCCATGTGTCCACAGGAGCTCTCCTGTCGCGGCATCGAGGGCAATCACCGCTCGCCGCGTTCCGGCAGTAGCGTAGATGACTCCGTTGACCATCAACGGCGTCCCTTCCAGCTTGTATTCCGGACGATTTCCCAGGTTATCGGTCTTGAATCGCCATGCGATCTCAAGCTTTCCAAAGTTCGACGCGTTGATCTGATCGAATGGCCGGTACCGGGTACTTGTGAGGTCTCCGCCGTAGGTCGGCCATTCGTCGGGTTTCCCGGTGGATTGACCGGTAACAACAGTGCACATACCCAACAGTCCGCTTAGCACGAAGGCGAGTTTCAATAACCGATTCAATGGAGTCGCTCTTAAATTCATGCTTTTTCCGTTCATCTGCCAGCATGTCTACTCAGAGGGCGGATTTGAGGTCGCTGAGATCATTTTTTCGCAGCGTACGGGCCGACTTCCGGTTTGGCCTGCGTGTCCTTCAGAGGACCAAGTTCCGCTGCCACTCCGCGGGCGATGGCCGCCGTCTCACTCCCGGCCTGGAAACACGTGAAGTCCGGGCGATCGCGCCAGGCCAATGGTCCGCAGAGCCTCTTCCCAGCTGCAAGAGCGGCGTCATGCACGACGTTGATCAGTCGCTCGTAATCTGGCTCGCCTTGTTTGTAGCCCGAAAAATTGCCGAGGTCTCCACTCGCCGCAAAGACCGCGTCCACGCCCGGAATCGCTGCGATCTCTCTTGCTTGCGCGGCGCCCCCTAAGGTTTCAATCATCTCGATCAGAACCACGTTGTCGTTGATCGTATTCCGATAGCCACCCGGCACGCTGCCCCAGAAGTCAGGCGAGAATGCCTGCCCGCCGCCCAGGCTACGTTTCCCCAGCGGCGGGAAATACGTCCAATCTCTTCCCGCCTTCCCT
>JBEKLB010000479.1:0-5016 GCA_050010415.1 Bryobacteraceae bacterium
GAAGCTGTAAGCGCCGGTGAGCCCGGTCATGTCGATGATCTGGCGGTCAGAGTAGCGTTCTAGGTTCCTGCAAAACACCCACAAAGGCAGCTTCGTCACTTCAATCCGATTGTCGCCGACCGTGATTGACGCTCCACGCGCATACTGCACGCTTACTCCGTTGCCGACAGCGGCGATGGTGGCGACGTTGGCCATTCCCACAGGCTCGTCATTCATCTTGTCTTCGTTCGGATCGGGCGGTAACTCTTTCAGCTTCGGCGGGCCTTTGGCCAGCACCAGCGCGAAAATCGGATATTCCTTCTTCTCATTGTGCAGTTTCACCTCGAACCGGTCGGCGAGAAGAGCCTGAAGCATTTCCGGAACCTGAGCCTTGCTGCTGCCGTCGGGAAGCGTTGCCGTAATGTTGTAGCGCTCCGTCGCCGTCCAATCGGGTCCCGAGATCAAGGTCGCCTTGGTCCGGTAGGCGGTGGCCAGATAGTCTCTGAGCGACAGCCCGACTCCCCGAACCTGCGCACCGTCGAAGTGAAGGCCGGCGGCCACCTGTCCCGGCGCGGGGACGAAAGGCCTGACGGACGCTACATCGAACTGCGGAGACTGAGCGAGAAGCGGGCCGGTCAGCAGGATCGCGAGAATAGCTTTTCGCATAAATTCGCCGCCTTTAATCTTAAACCAACGCAGACGGATCGAGGTTCCGCCGCGATCGGTGAGGCGGACGCGATTTGCCACGCCCTGGTGCTAGACTTCAATCATGGATCGGGCCGAAGATTCTGCGGCCGGTGAACCGGATTCCGTGTTCGACGAAGCGAGAAATCCGAGAAACCAATGAACCTGACCGTGGAGATCCCTGACGACGTTGCCAAGCGCCTGAGCGCGGCGGGAGGCGATTTGTCGCGCCGGGCCCTAGAGGCCTTCCTGGCCGAGGAATACAAGCAGGGCCGCCTTACGACGCTGGATCTTCGGCGAGTGCTCGGCCTCGATACCAGTGAGCAAATCGATGAGTTCCTCAAAGCTCACAAGATCCGGGTCGACCCCGCGCTTGAGCAATTGGATGGCGGACAGGAGAACAAAGAACTGGCGTCCATCGCCCATCTGCGGAAGACCGACCCACAAGAGTGGGCCCGCCAATTCGATGCCTGGGTCGACAGTCACGATCCGAACACGCCAGTTCTTTCTGACGAAGCCATGAGCCGCGAGAGCATTTACCCGGACCGGATCTAGTCTCCTGTCCCAATGGTTCGTGAGATAAGTCGTGTGGTGCGCTGGGCGTAGCGAGCAATGCTAGCCAGGATCTGGTCTGCGGTTCTGGTCCAGACAAAGGGCGTGGGATCTTCGTTGTGGACCTCAATGTATTGGCGGATAGCGGTCTCCAACTCCTTCACGCTGCGAAACACACCCCGGCGAATCCGCTTGTTCGTCAGTTCGGCGAACCAACGTTCGACCAGGTTGATCCACGAACCATAGGTGGGCGTGAAGTGAACGTGAAAGTGGGGGCGCTTGGCGAACCACTTCCGGATGATCGCGGTTTTGTGAGTGGCGTAGTTATCGACGATGAGGTGTACATCCAGCCCGGCTGGCACCTGCGATTCGATGGTATCGAGGAACTTGCGGAACTCCACCGACCGATGGCGACGATGCAGTTGGCCGATCACCCGGTTAGTCTTCAACTCCAGTGCCGCAAACAGCGAAGTAGTTCCATTGCGTTTGTAATCGTGCGTGCCTCGTTCCAGTTGACCCGGCTGCATCGGCAACAGCGGCTGCGTACGGTCCAGGGCCTGAATCTGGCTCTTCTCATCTACGCACAGCACCAGGGCGTGATCGGGTGGATTCATGTACAGACCCACGATATCGCGTACCTTTTCGACCAACTGCGGATCTGGCGACAGCTTGAACGTATCGGCGCGATGTGGTTGTAAGCCGAAGGCGTGCCAGATCCGGCTGATCGTCATCCGACTCAGCCCGGTGGCCTCGGCCAATCCACGCGTCGACCAGTGGGTTTCCCCGCGCGGCTTGCTTTCCAATGTTTGAATCACGACACGCTCTACCTGGGCATCGCTAACGGTGCGCGGCGCTCCGGGCCGCGGCTCGTCATACAGCGCTTCCAAGCGTCCTTTCAGAAACCGTGCACGCCACTTGCCCACCATGCCGACCGAGCACCGCAGCTTGCGCGCCACCGCCTGATTGTCGAGTCCCTCCGCGCACCCCAATACAACCCGCGCGCGCCGCGCCAAGAGCGCTTGACTCCGCGCCCGGTGTGCCAAAGATTCGAGCCGTTCCCGCTCTTCCTCTGTCAGTATTAATGGCTGCTTGGGTCGCCCGGTGCGCATCTAAGATCTCCCTAAATCTTAGACGAATCCCGCCCTTACTTCGTTTACTTATTTCTGGGACAGGAGACTAGCGGTGCTCGTCGATACCAGCACGATCCTACGCACTCTCCATCCGCAACGCGAGGTCGCCCGCTCCGCAATCAAGGCCTTGACCGCTCAGGGCGTCGAGCTTCAAATTGTGGCTCAAAACCTAATCGAATTGTGGGTCGTTGCCACGCGGCCCATCGAGCAAAACGGACTGGGAATGATGGCGGTCGCCGCCGCAGAGGAGTTGGGCCGGATAAAGAGCATGTTTCTTCTTCTGCCCGAAACTCCGGACATCTATCCCGCCTGGGAGGCCTTGGTCATCAAGCATTGGGTTGCGGGCAAGCCCGCGCACGACGCTCGCCTGGTTGCTGCGATGCAGGTACATAACCTCACCAGCGTGCTCACATTCGACCGGGCCGGATTCTCGCGCTATCCCGGCATCGAAGTTGTACTGCCCGACGAAGTGACGGCCTAACTATGTACAGCAATTCCATTCCGTCGTAGGCGGTCGCCATAAGTTCGCCGAAGATGGAAAACAAAAATGCTTCACAGCGTACAAAAAACGCGTGCCCGACGCCGCCCATGAGCGTCACGCCCGGCTCAACTCGTCAGGTTGTAGATCAGCCCGAACGGATCCTTCACATAACAACGTGGAAAATCCGGCTCGTCCTTCACAATCTCGCAGCCGTTCTTCACCAGCCGGGCCTTGGCTTCTTCGACATTGTCCACAGTCACTTCCAGAACTCCGCCCAGCACGGGACCTCGTTCGATAAACAAATTGATGTGCTTGCCATGCAGGCTCATCATATTAGGCGTCTCGCCGGTGATCTCGAATCCGAGCTGCTCCACATAAAAAGACGCCGCTTTCAATGGGTCGTGCGCCTGAATCAGAATGTCCGTGCCAAACTTATTCGCCATACAATTCCCTCCAAACCAAGGTATAAATATACCGGCTTCTTCGCGCCGGTGCTAGACTCCGAACATGCTGTTGGTGCGTGTCTTGCTCTTCATCGCGCCGGCCGCTCTAACCACCCTGGCTTTCGCCCAATCCAACTCGCCATGGTACGTCCTCGCGTACGGCGGGAAGGGAGAAATGCATGGTCCGCCCACGTGTCATCCTCTTGCATTCTTCTCAGCTTCTGCTCTGCCCCTCGATTTCGACAGCGACTTCTTCCAGCAAAAGCCTTCCGACTTAAAGACCACGACAAAGTTCACCCTTCTCGGAGCGATGAACGGACGCAGGGTCTACAAAGCGATGCTCACCGTGAACACCCATCACCGGCCGGATATTAAGGTCCTGCTAGTGGAGCGCCATCCAGGTGAATTTTGCGACATCTATCAACACCAGTACGCCTACGACCCAACCACCGAGATGGATGAGGCGGCCATCCTGAATATCAGTGGACGGAAGGTCCTCAAGACTTACGAAACCGATATGCACAGTTGGTTTCTCGAATATTGGGCGATGGACAAGGACGGCCCGGTCAGATTGAACACCGCCGGTATCGATGTAGCCATTGAGGCGGCGTCGCCTGTGGGAGCGGTTCCATTTCGCCGGGCCGTCAATCTATCCGGATCCCACCAAACGGAGGAGATCTATAGCGTCGAGGAGGACCATAAAACATTGGGAAAGGTAGATCTGGATCTGAGCGTCCAAGGCGACAAGATCGTGGTGCTGCGCAAACGTTGGACGCCGGAACGCGACCAGTGATCCTATCCCGCACGCGGCAAATAGAGTGCCCTCGCGCTACAATCAATCATGCGCTTTGCCGTTTTCGCCTCTTTATTCTTGTCGCTGCTGACCGTTCTTTCCGCGCAGGATAAGCCCAAGTCGACGCCTGCGTCCGGGTTGGACAAAGCCCGCATGGAAGCGTATGTTCGCCATCTTTTGGCAGTGATTCCCGAGGTGCAGGTGAAGATCGACGATCCCAAACCTTCCTCCGCGCCGGACTTGCTACAAGTGGAGGTTCACTTCACCTATCAAGGCCATTCGCAGGACGAAACCTTCCTGATGACCAAAGACGGCCAGCATATTGTTCGCGGCGTGGCTTACAACCTCAACCAGAATCCGTTTCAGGAAGACTTGGAAAAGTTGAAGGTCGCCACCGCCCCCAGCTTCGGCCCAGCCACCGCACCGGTCACCATGGTGGAGTTTGGCGATTTCGAATGTCCCAACTGCAGGGAAGAAGCGAAAACGTTGCGCGATAACGTGCCGAAGGATTTTGCCACCCAGGTGCACGTTTACTTCCTGGATTTCCCGCTGGAGCAGATTCATCCCTGGGCCAAAGCGGCGGCCATCGCCGGACGTTGTATGTATCGCCAGAGCTTGCCGGCTTTCTGGAAATATCATGACTGGATTTACGATCACCAGGCCGAAATCAATCCGGAGAATCTGAAGACCCAGGTCCTGGATTTCGCCAAGACCGTCACCGATGTCGACGCGCTGCAACTCGGGCGCTGCATCGACACCAAGGCTACCGAAGGCGAGGTGGATGCCTCTATCGCGGAGGGACGCTCGCTCCACGTGGATGCTACGCCGACGGTGTTTTTGAACGGACGCCGCTTGGTCGGAAATTATCCTTGGCAGAATATCACCCAGATCATCAACGGCGAGCTGAACTATCAAAAGACCGCGCAGAGCACGGCGCCCAAGTCCGACGACAAG
>JBEKLB010000480.1:0-4996 GCA_050010415.1 Bryobacteraceae bacterium
CCACTCCCATGGTGGCAGTGCTGAGCAGCGTTGTTTACCGTAGAACGCCGCAATTGATGGAAGCGCTGGGCGTGGCCACGGCGTTCATCGGCATGGCGCTGATGACCATCCCGAGCGACCGTTTTGAGATCGGCGCGGGCGATCTGATTGTATCGGCCTGCGCGGTGGCGTACGCGTTTCACATTCTGGTGACTGGACGTTTCGCCGCTGAAGTGAATATGGGCGTCTTCATCGTCACGCAAATCGCGACCGGCGCGGCAGTGGGCGCCGCTACGTTCTGGTGGGCTGAGCCGGTGCGCATCCATTGGAGCCTTCCGTTGATCGGCGCGCTCGCCGTCACCAGTGTGCTTGCTACCGCGCTCGGATTTACCATCCAGACCTGGGCGCAGCGTTGGTCGAGCCCCACGCGCACTGCTTTGTTCTTCACGCTGGAACCGGTGTTTGCCTGGATGACGTCTTATCTCGTCGCTGGCGAGGTGCTTTCGGGCCGCGCCGCGATAGGAGCAGTTCTCATTCTGGGAGGCGTCCTGATGGTTGAGTTGAAACCTGGTGTCCGTGCATGATCATCGATCTTTCCAACTATTTAGAAAACGATATTTCCGCCGATCCACCCGGCCTCGGCCCCAGGATCGAGTACATAAATCACACGCAGGGTCTTCCCGAGATGCTGGCCATGTTTCCAGGATTGCGTGCAGATCAACTTCCCGATGGCGAGGCTTGGGGCCTGGAGCGCTTGCAAGTGACCACTCACAACGGCACTCATATGGATGCTCCCTGGCACTACGCTTCCACCATGAACGGCGGCGAACGGGCGTGGACCATCGACGAAATACCGCTGGATTGGTGCTTCCAGCCAGGCGTGAAATTAGATTTTCGCGATAAACCGCACGGGCATCTTGTCTCCTCTCTGGAAATAGCGGAAGAGCTGAAACGGATCGGACATTCTTTGCAACCCCTTGAGATTGTGCTGATGAATACGTCCGCCGGAGCGGCCTACGGAACGCCTCAGTACATTCACTCGGGGTGCGGATTCGGCCGGGAAGCTACTCTCTGGCTGGCTGCTGCGTCAGGGCGTCCGCGTCGTGGGTACTGATGGATGGAGTTGGGATGTGCCGTTCTCGTTTACCAGAGAACGATTCGCGCGGGACCAGGCCCCCGCCATCATATGGGAAGGCCACAAGGCTGGCCGCGAACAAGCTTACTGTCAGCTAGAGAAGCTCGCCAATCTTGAGAAGCTTCCTGCCTTCGGCTTCACCGTGTCTTGCTTCCCATTCAAGATCCGCGGAGGCTCAGCGGGTTTCACCAGAGCCGTTGCTCTTTTGCCATGATCGAAGGATGCAGTTTATGAAATCCATTCGACGCCGGCTTTGCGTACTTGCAGTCATTACTCTCGCCGCCGGGTCCCTGCAACTATTCGCGCAAGCCAACACGCCAAACCCCAAACCCAAGCTGGTGGTCGCGATTATTGTGGATCAATTCCGGTATGACTATATGACGCGCTTCGACGCGTCGTATCAAGACGGGCTACGCAAGCTCCACGATACCGGCGCATTCTTCACCGACGCTCACGAGGCGCATTTTCCCACTGTAACCGCAGTCGGCCACGGTGCATTTATGACGGGGTCCATTCCGGCCATTGATGGCATCGTCGGCAACGAATGGTTCGACCGCGATAGCGGCAAGATGGTGACCAGCGTGTCCGACGATGCCACAAAACTTCTGGGCGGCAGCGGAGGTTCGGGATCGTCACCCAGGCGTTTGATCGCCAGCACCCTGGGCGATGAGATCAAGGCCACGGGCGCGGCGGATAGCACGGTGATCGGAATTTCCCTGAAGGATCGCGCGGCGATTTTGCCTTCCGGGCATGCGGCTAATGCGGCTTACTGGTTCGAACACGAATCGGGACAATTCGTCAGCAGCACGTATTACATGCACGAGCTGCCGGCGTGGGTGCAGGCGTTCAACAAGAGCGACGCAGCCGGCAAATACGCCTCGGCGAAATGGATGCCGGGCGGCGAGGGAGCGAGTGCCACACCATTTCGGACGCTTCCGTCGGTGCTGGGGAAACCTTATTACGAAGCGATGATCGCCACGCCTTTCGGGAACGAAATGCTGGAGGCATTCGCTGAAAAGGCCGTCCAAGAAGAACGACTGGGACGGCACTCGGGGACGGATGTGCTGACCGTGAGCTTTTCGAGTAACGATCTGCTAGGACATCAAGTGGGGCCGGATGCACCCGAAGTGCGCGAGATGTGCATTCAGACGGACCGCGTCCTGGGGAAATTGCTCCGCGCGGTGGAGGCGGCGGCCGGCGCCGGTAACTTCGTCGTGGTATTCAGCTCCGATCATGGAGTGGCGCCGAAGCCCGAGGAATTGACCAAGCGTGGAATTCCGGCTGGGCGATTTTCGCGCGATCAAGTGAATCAAACCATCGAGGGCGCACTCACTGAGAAATATGGGCCGGGTAAATGGATTCTCGGCAGTGCCGAGCTGGCGCCGTATCTGGATCACGATCTGCTGCATCAAAAGCACGCAGTCTTGGCAGAGGCCCAAGAGATCGCGGCGGAAGCGGTGAGAAAGCTGCCGTATATATTCCGCGTATACACCGGCGTGCAACTGGAGCATGAGAATCTGGCGGGCGATTCGATTGGAACGCTGATCGAGCGTGGATACTATCGCGGCCGGGCAGCCGATTTGTTCATCGTTCAAAAACCTTATTGGCTGGCCTCCAAGGACGGCACTTCGCATGGGACGCCCTTCAGCTACGATACCCACGTACCCATGATTCTGCTCGGGCGCGGAATTCGCCCGGGGCGTTACGACGAAAACGTCCGCACTGCCGATATCGCGCCCACGCTGGCCGCACTCCTGGGCGTGAATACGCCGAGCGGGTCCGTAGGGCGAGTGCTGCCGGTGATCGAACGGCGCGCTGCCGCCGGACAATAAGTAAGACGAAAAACCATAGCGGGTCAGTTGTTTCCTCAGGTGTTTCGCCGAACCTCCGGAACTAAACTGGGGCGGTGACTACGAGAAAGCCAGTGCGGGTGATACTGGCCGGGGGCGTTTTGGCTGAGTTTATTCTAGCTGGATTTATTCCAGCCGGGCTTATTTTAGCCGGAGCTGCCTGGGCGCAATCGCCGACCATCGGTTCCTGCCTGGTGTTCCCGGCGAACAACATTTGGAACATGCCGGTGGATCAATTGCCCGTTTCGCTCAACTCGGCCACTTACGTCAACACCATCGGACAGAGCGTCACATTGCACCCCGATTTCGGCACCGTTTATGACGGCGAGCCGAATGGCATCCCCTACGTGACCGTGCCGGGCACGCAAACTCTTTATCCGGCCACATTCACCTATCAGAGTGAAAGCGATCCCGGGCCCTACGGCATTCCTTTGACCGCGCCCATCGAGGGCGGCAGCGCCAGCACGGGAGACAGGCACGTCATCTCGGTGGATACAACCAATTGCATTCTGTACGAAATGTGGTCGGCCTATCCGCAGACGGACAGTTGGGAGGCGGGTTCGGGAGCCATTTTCGATTTGACCTCGAACGCGCTGCGTACGGCGGGATGGACTTCGGCGGATGCTGCTGGTCTGGCGGTCTTTCCCGGACTGATGAAGTACGACGAAGTGCTGGCCGGAGTAATTACGCACGCGATCCGCCTTACGGTGCCTCAGACCCAGGACACATATGTGTGGCCGGCGCGGCACTTCGCGTCCAGCCTGACGAGTGCGGAGTACCCGCCCATGGGGGTTCGTTTTCGTCTCAAAGCGAGTTACGACATTTCGAGCTTTTCGGCGCAGAATCAGATCATTTTGACGGCCCTGAAAAAATACGGAATGATGATCGCAGACAATGGCAGCGCCTGGTACATTTCGGGCGTTCCAGACTCGCGCTGGAACGATAGCGATCTTCACAACCTGGACCAGATCACCGGAGCCGACTTCGAGGTTGTGGATGTTTCTCCCATGATGGTGAACGCGAATTCCGGCCAGGCTGCGACCTGCGATTTGAATGACGACGGCGTCATCAATGTCCTCGACGTTCAGTTGGAGATCGATGCCGCGCTCGGCCTTCGCGCGTGCGGCGCGGGCGACTTGAACGGCGATGGTGTTTGCAACGCCACCGATGTGCAACGCGTCGAGCAAGCAGCGCTGGGACTGGGCTGCCAGGTCGGTCCTTGAGTCTGACTCCCGTTTATTAACGCGGAACCCACGAGATCGGGCCACGACATCGCACGGCTGCGTTCGCGGGATTATTACATTTCAGTGACTTAGAAGTGGAACTCCATTTGCACCTTCATGTTGCAAGGAGATTCATGTCCTCTAAGAAGATTCGTGTGCTGGTGGCGGAAGACGACGAAGTCAACGCAAAAGCGGCGCGCATGATGCTGGAGCAGCTCGGCTGCCTGGTCGACGTGGCGACCAATGGAACCGAAGCCGTGGATCATTTTCGTGATCGCGACTATGACCTCATCCTGATGGACTGGCAGATGCCGCTCATGAACGGCATCGAAGCCACTGCGCGTATCCGCACCATGCCGGGAGGGCAGGCCACGCCCATCGTTGGAACCACTTCGGGTAGAGCGCACGAAGAATGCTTAAAGGGCGGCATGAACGATGTGGTGCCAAAGCCCTTTCTTTTCGACAAAATGCGCTACGTCCTCTCGCGTTGGACCGGCTGGACCGGGATGCCAAAACCGGACCCATGCGAAGCTTAATGCCAGGCCTCATTAATGCCAGGCCTCATGTCAACGCAAAGTAGAAATGTCCTATTCCCTGCAAAGTAGAAATGTCCGGTTTTGACCTGGCCGGCGGGGAGTGCATGTTAGTTTGACTTCGATTCTCCGGGAAGTCGCGCTCCTGGGCAACATTCAAGGCCGATGCGACGGGGCTGGCTCCGAAGTAATCGGCGGCAAACCCTCGGTCAACCGGGCCCTGCGGGGTACCCTCCGAGGGTTTTGCTTTTGATTCTGAATCTCTCATTACTTGGG
>JBEKLB010000481.1:0-4971 GCA_050010415.1 Bryobacteraceae bacterium
CGTTGGCGTGCTTGGGATGCATGCTCAGCAGCTTGGCGTAGCTCTGGGCCGCTTCCTCGTACATTTCAAGCTCGAACTGTATTTGAGCCTTGGCGGAGTAAATCTCGAGCGTACCCTCGCCGGTCTCAAGGACGCGGTTGATCTCCGCGAGTGCTTCGTCGAGTTTGCCCTCCATGTGGAGGGAGACCGCCTTTGCCAGGCTAGCGGCCTTGGCGGTGCTGGGGGACGACGTTCTAGAATTCGGTTGGCTCATAATCAGTTGATATTTCCATTTCTGCCCTCGATCCCGTAGGGCGCAAGATAGGCGCAAAGTCTGCCCAACGCATCGTACTGATGCGATACTTCCACCCAGCGAAGCCGGGCGCGCTCGCCGCGATTGCAAAAGAACCCGACGCCGCCGTGTTGCAACCGGTTGTCGGACCAGAAGTCTACCACCTGGCCCTGCGCCAGGATGGTAAAGTCGCCGCCGCGCGTGTTCACCTGGATGCGGTACAGCATGTCCGTCCGTACGGTCATCGGGAGGGGCTTGTCAATGTGCGGCCCTTCTTTTCCGTTGATCACCGCGTAGCGCACGATGTGAACCAGCGGCAGCGGCCCCGGTTTCACCACCACAAACTTCATGGCGTAATAGTTGTTCAGATCCTCGGCGCGAAAGGCCCAGCCCAGCGCTTTTTGGTCGATCTCAGCCAGAAACTCGAAGCGGTAATCGGTGAGATCGACAGTGGGCTTGAACACCGCCAACGGGCCTGGACGGACGAAGCCCGAGGCGTCATAGGACCAACTTCTGGTGAGGTTGGAACGGCTCTCCCAGGCGTCCAATCCCGAGCGAAAATCGTCGGCGTACGACACCGCGGCGCGGTCTGAGATGGTTTGATTCAGATTCTTCCAGTGATCCTCGACCACTTTTTGCAGCTGGCCCTGCATCTGGTCGAGATTCTGCGGCGCCAATTGCTTGATGGGAACGCTAGGGACGGATCCGGTAATCGCCACCACCAGCAGCACCGGCAGCAGCAAGCTGACCAGCTTCAGATCGCGCGGCGAACTCTTCCAGGCCGTAACCAGCCAGCGCCAGGAGCCGGCAGTTTCGCGCGCAGGATCGGGACGAGAGGCCGCTGCAGCCTCCGCAGAGTCTTCCAGGCCTTCAGAAAGCGCCTCAGCTTCAAAGGCAGGCTCGGCAGGCATGCTACTGAGTGCGGGCGCGACTTCGGAAATCTCGGCATCTGGCGCGAATTCCATTTCGTCGGCCGATGCCGCGCGACGCTCGAAACGCCTCCGCAACATGTGCAGCCCAGCCGAAATCGCGTGGGTGAAATTGGAGGTAACCGATGTGCCGGCGATGGCTTCCGGCTCAAGCGTTTCCTCTGGTTCAAACCTCTCGCCGGATTCCAAACCGGGGTCCAGTTCGGCGCGATGATCCAATTCAAACCTCTGGCGATGGTCGTCGCAGCAGAATTCGCCGTCGACGAAACTGCGGGACGTCGCGAGCGCAATATTGCAGTAGCGGCACCTCATGAGGTTTGACCCGATTCCATATTAGGTCCGAGGGACGGGAATTACTACGCAGTGAATTGCTTAAACACTGTACGCAATTCCGCCTATTAGCGGTCCAATGATAAGCAGTTAACCTTAGGTTTCTAAGGGTTTTCGCCCCGCGGCCGCTCTTCCCTACCCTTGGGCTAAGTTTGACCCGGCCGATACCAGCGGCCCATACTAGTGACGGCTGCATTCTGTTAGGATTGTTCGCTAAGAGGAGAAAAATCATGCCTGACCACGCGGCGGATGCTACGAACGCATCGGAAAGCGGAATCGATCGCCGGTCTTTGTTTAATGCCATATCGCGCGTTTCGCTCGGCCTGGCCGCCACTGCGGCGATTGCCGAACAGGTGAAGGCTGCTCCGGCCGAAGAGACCAAGGCTGATGAGCTGGAAGAGTTCAAGTACGATATCGAGAGCGAAAAAGGCTGGGTTGGCCCGGGTGGATCAGCCAAGGAAGCCACCGTCAAGCAACTGCCGGTTTCCCAAAGCATCGCGGGCGTCTCCATGAAGCTCGATCCGGGGGCCATCCGCGAATTGCATTGGCACGCCCTGGCCGCCGAATGGGCCTATGTGCTCACGGGACGCTGCCGCACCACCGTCATCACGCCCAACGGTCAAGCCGAAGTGGATGATTTCGAAGAAGGCGATACCTGGTATTTTCCGCGCGGCCACGGGCACGCCATCCAAAATACCGGCAACACCGAGTGCCACTTCCTGCTCGGATTCGATAACGGCCACTTCTCCGAGTTCGGGACGTTCAGCATCACGGATTGGATCCACACGACGCCGCGTAACGTGCTAGCTCGCAATCTGAATCTTCCGGAAGCGGCCTTTAGCCAGATGCCGCGGAAGGAACTGTATATCGGTCCTGGAAAAGTTCCGCCTGCCATTGAGGACGTTCGCAATGTGGATCTGCAGCCGAGCCAATCCGCGCATAAATTCCGCATCGGAAAGATGGCGCCCAAGGTGTTTGAAGGCGGCGAAGAACGGATTGTCACGCAGAACGAATTTCCGATCCAGACTACGCTCACCGCGGTCCGCATGGATCTGAAGCCGGGCGCTCTGCGCGAGATGCACTGGCATCCGCACGCCGACGAGTGGCAGTTCTACGTCAGAGGGCGCGGGCGCGTCACCATCTTTGGGTCGCATGGGCGCGTGAAGACCGAGGAATTTGGACCGGGCCACGTGGCCTTCATCAAACAGGGCTACGGCCACTTTATCGAGCAGGTAGGCGATGAACCCACGCGGCTGCTGATCCTGTTCAACAGCGGTCTCTATCAGGAAATTTCACTGACCAACTGGCTGGGCGGCAATCCGAATTCGCTGCTGACCACCAACTTCGGGCTGAGCCAGGCGATGCTCGATCAGCTGCCGAAGAAAGAAGTCGGGATACTGGGCAAGCGCGGCTAGGCGCTACGAAGCTCGTTTCAATTGGGGCTCGTGGGCTTGGCGCATGGATGTAACCAGCGCCAGGATGTCGTAGTGCGGCACTTTCCGCTCGGGGAAGAAGCTGTTGATGGCATCCAGATCGTTGCCGAATATACTGAAGACCGTCTCGAGCCGGGCCACCAGTAACAACTGCATATGAGCGGGACGCAGATTGGCCAGCGCCAGCCCGCCGCCGGCTCGCCGTAACTCCGCTCGGGCGTAGAGCAAGGTGCCTAATCCAGCACTGTCGATCTTATCCACTCCGGACAGATCGATCACCAGGCGGAACCTGCGCGCTGCCAGGGCGTGCCGGATCTCGTCGTTGAACAGAATATCTTCCGGTCCAAATGTGATGCGGCCTTTGAGCTCGAGAATCGAGATTCCATCTTCTTCACGGCGGGTGACTTTGAGTGCCATTTCTTGAGTCTCCTCGCTGGAATTAGGGCACGACAGGGTCCAAAGGGTGAGTCGCTGATATAAAAGGGCTTCTCTGTCACCGCCCAGCTGGCGCTGTGACATTCTTACGTGCTGACGCGCAACGTCTGAGGGTCAAGCCACACACTGCATCGCTCGTACTATTCTATTTCAGAAATGTACTAATAAGGCCTCTCTGCCCAGTTTTCCTCATTGACGTTGATCCCATAGTGTCATATAGTATATTAAATTAGTATAGTGATGCCGATCCACAGGAACGACACCTTGCAAAGTCTGCAGCCACTCGCGTTGATCGCCGTTCACGAGGTGGGTGCGCAGGGCTGCGCTCTCTACCAGCTGGATCCGGGAACCGAAGCGCGCGAATTGAAGTTCGCCTGGGGAGCAAGTGTAACGGAGCCGGCCCTGGAGGGCTCGACGGCGCTCTGGTTCCCCCTGCGTGTGAACGAGGCAGTGACGGGGACGCTCGCGTTCGTTTTCGAACGGAACCCAATTGCGCCCGGCGCACCAGCGATTCTGGAACGAATCGCGCGCGTGATCGAAGAAGTTTGGCGTTTGTCGCTGCTTCCGGAAACCTACGCCCGCAACGCCGCCCGCATTGGTGAAATGGAAACCGCGCTCACCGATTCGAAGATTGCCGATCGGGCGCGCGGATTGCTGGCCAATGGAACCACGCCTCGCGACGCCGTCGACACCATTGTCCGGCACGCCGAGAGCGTGCTGCGTCCCGGCCAATTGGGAGCGGCCCTCGGGCAACTCACGCGCGAGATTGAGCGCGAAATCGCGGAGCGTGAACTCGCCAACCGCGCGAAGGAGGTTCTGCAGAGCCGCTATGGAATGTCGGAGGACCAGGCTCACGTCCACCTCCGCCTGGTGAGCCGCAAGTCGCGCAAGCCTCTCAGGGACGTGGCGCGAGATGTTCTGGATGAGGCGCTCGCCCGGCGCAGCGGTTAGTAAGTTTTGCTAGACTCGCGCGGCTCCTTCGTTGTAGCTTGACAGTATCGGTTCCGCATGAAATCCCGCGTCGCAGCACTGCTGTTGGTGTCGCTGGCCGTTTGGGCGCAAGCGCCCACGCCTCTGCCTAAACCCGAGATTCACTTTGGACATCCCATCGGCGTCGACCGCGAGCTGCTGGATTGGGACAAAGTGGTCTCTTATTTTCAGGCGCTGGCCAAAACCAGCGACAAAATTCGATTTGAGGAATTAGGCAAAACCGCGGAGGGCCGGCCGTTCATCGCCGCCACCATCAGCTCTCCCGCAACGCTCCGGAACCTGGACCATTACCGGGAAATCCATGCCGCGCTCGCCGATCCACGTCGGACCACGCCCCAAGAAGCGGCCGGGCTGTTTACCGAGGGCAAGACGGTGGTGCTGATCACCTGCTCCATTCACGCCACCGAAGTGGCATCCACACACTCCGCCATTCAGTTCGTCTACAACCTGCTTACGCAAGATACGCCCAAGTTCCGCGCCATCCTCGACAACGTGATCATCCTGCTGGTTCCATCGCAAAACCCGGACGGCCTGGATATCGTCACGCGCTGGTATCGAAAGACATTGGGCACGCCGTATGAAG
>JBEKLB010000482.1:0-4968 GCA_050010415.1 Bryobacteraceae bacterium
CGAGGAAGATGGAGTGCGGCACGCCGATAGGGCGCAAGTTCTTCATGGCGTAACGTAGAACGCGTGTCTTGACGTTCTTATTGCCTTCGAACTTGATCTTGCCTACCTTCACCTTCGGGCCTTCCTTGATGACAAAGGTGATACCGACGGCAGCGGGAGGGATTTCGCGCAGTTCCGTGCGGATGGTGGAGAATTGCCGGCCGTGCTCGGCGAGGAGGCCCTTGATGGCAACCTCCGCTTTTTTTACCTTGGTGGGATCGTACTGATTTTCAACTGTAAGGCCGACCTTCGCTTCTTTGAAGCGGTCGAGTACGTCGCTCGTACTGACCGAGCTTAGGCCCACGTAGTTAATATCGCGGATGGTGGGCTTTTCCTTGACCGTGATAATCAGCCGCCAGCCCTTGGGAGTCTCTTCGCGGGAGAAGCGGATGTCCTGGAAATATCCGGTATTCCACAAAGCGTTGAAATCGCGCTCCAGAGCGGCGGGATCGTAAACATCGCCGGGATGGGTAAAGATGCGGGCAAGGATGGTCTCCTTCGGTATCCGGCGGTTCCCGGTGACGTCGATCTCGGAGATGATGTCGCTTTGCGCCCAGCTTGCGGAAGCAAAAAACATGGCGAGCACGATTCCCAGGGCCAACCCGCACCCGCACCTCTTCCTTTTTGCCCGGCTTTTTGCCCGGCGGCTAAGCCGGGAGGGCGAAGGAGATGGAGTCTGTGCGGCGCCGCAGGCATTCTCGGGCACAACAATGTCCGTATGAAAGCGAAAATGAATCGCTACGACCTCGGTCCTAGGGATGTGGGAAAACGCCAATTATACGGTAGAAAACAAGAACGCGTCCAAGTCTCCACTCTTGCCGGTGGCATTATGGAATGGAGTTGGTTGACTCCACTTCAACCAAGACGGAATAAAACGTCGCGGAGTTGCCCAGGTCTGAAAGTTTTTCTGAAGTGAGCACGTTGACGTTGCGCAAACCGGGACTTAGTTTTGCCCAATTCAGCGTGGAAGAGACCACGCCAGACCGAATCGCGCCATCCACACGGGCTTTCAGGAAGATTTCTCCGCGATCGTTGAAGACGCGCACGGTTTGTCCGTTAGAAATGCCGCGGGCTTGAGCATCGGCGGAGTGCATCTCCAGGAGATCGACATCTTCCATTTGCCGGATAGAAGGCTGATTGGGAAAAGTTGAATTCATGAAGTTGTCCGCTTTGCGCGCCAGGAATTCGAGTGGAAACGTCTTTCTCATCGATCCATGACGTGACTCGGATGGAGGCGTGAAATCGGCGACCGGATCGAGCCCCAGCGCCTTCATCGCTTCGCTGTAAAGTTCGGCTTTGCCGGAGGGCGTGCGGAAGTTTCCATGAGCAAAAGGCAGGAAGGGTTCTTGTTCGGCTGATTCTTGGCCTGAATTCGCCGTCTGATCACTGGCCACTCGCCCCTGACCACTGAAGTTGAGCCTTACCTGGCCTTCGCGCTGCAATCGTTCACGCGTGATCCCTTTGAGCCACGGATTTTCTGAATTGAGAGCGCCGTCGATCATGGAGTCGATGCTCTCTTTGAAGCACTCGTCTTCAAATCCCATTCGTTCCGCTAACGCTCTAAATACATCAAGGTTTGCGCGGGACTCGCCCACAGGCTCGATTGCCTGATCTGAAATTTGCAGGTAGTAGTGTCCGTAGGCCGCCTGCAAGTCTTTGTGCTCGAAAAATGTCGTGGCGGGCAGAACGATGTCGGAGTAGTCGGTGGTGTCGGTCAGGAACTGCTCGTGGACAACGGTGAATAAATCCTCGCGTTTAAGCCCGCGCACGACTTGGTTGTGATTTGGGCAAACTGCGGCGGGATTAGAGTTGTAGACGAACAGGGCCTTTACGGGCGGCTCGCTCAGTTGGTTCAAAGCCTTGCCCAGTTGCACCATGTTAATGACACGAGGGTGCTTCGTTCCGAGGCGGGCGAGATCGGGACGACGCAGTGCCGCTTTATTCAGATCGAATGCGCCGCTGGTCGAGAGATGAATTCCACCGCCAACCTCTTTCAGCGATCCGATGATGCAGGGCAGCATGGCAACGGCCCGCATCGCCATGCCGCCCCCATCCGAACGTTGCAGACCGTAATTTGGACGAATCACCGATGGCCGCACCGTGGCATATTCACACGCCAGTTTGCGGATATCTTCGGCGGCAATTCCCGTCCACCGTGCCGCGACTTCCGGCGGGAACGCTTTTACCTTTTCGCGCAGCTCGTCAAAGCCAAGCGTGTACTTCGCGACGTAGTCGGCGTCGTACAAGTTTTCGCCGATGATTACATTCATCATGGCCAGCGCGAGAGCGCCGTCGGTTCCAGGATTGATCGGCAGATACCAGTCGGCGCAAGCTGCGGTTCGCGTGCGGTAAGGATCGATGACGACCAGCTTCGCTCCCTTGCGGCGAGCCTCAACGATATAGGGCCATAGGTGAACGTTGTTGCCGTGGATGTTGGAAGCCCAGGCGATGATGTAGCGGGAGTGAACGAACTGATCCGGCTCGGTGCCCAGCTTCACTCCGAATACAGACTCAATCCCAGCTTCGCCCGCGGATGAGCAGATGGTTCGCTCCAGTTCGGAAGCTCCCATGCGCGTGAAGAAACGACGATCCATGCTGGCGCCATTGAGGGCTCCCAGGGTTCCGCCGTAGGAGTAGGGGAGAATCGCTTCGGCGCCGAACTCAGTAATGACGCCGCGAAAACGATCCGCGATCTCATTCAGAGCTTCATCCCAACTGATGCGCCGCCATATCTCCTGGGTGGCGCGGGCGCCCTCGCCCGCGTTTTCGTAATCCATCCCCTTCGGCGCGATCCGCCGCATCGGATAAAGTACACGGTCTGGTGAGTAAACCCGGTCCAGATACTTGGCCACTTTCGCGCACAAAAATCCCCGCGTCATGGGATGGTTAGGATCGCCCTGGATCTTGGTGGCGCGGCCGTCCTGCACCGTGATCAGGACCCCGCAGGCGTCTGGACAGTCGTGCGGGCACGCGGCATGGACGACCTGCTTCCTCATGCCCCAATTATACGGGGTGAAAAAAAGCCGGACGGGCCTTTCGGCCAGTCCGGCTGTATTGCACTAATCGGCTCTAGTTACTCTGGGGTGGATCGGACACCATGCCCGCATACATCTCGGGATTGCCGCTGATGGGGTCCTTCAAGAACAATCCCCGGGTAACCAGCGGGATCGCGGTGGTGGTGGTCTGCAACTGCCCCAATCCATTCAGGTCGTAGAAGTAGGTCAGATTGTAGGTATTAACGGAGACCGGACCACCGGCGGAATAGCCAACAAGACCATCATTCGAGAGCTGAAAGGTGCCGGCGTTGTTCTCGATAACGGTCACGCTGCTGGGAACGAACGTACCGTACACGCCTTGCAGCCGCAGTGAAAGCATCGATGGAGTGAACGTGCCGTTGCTGAAGCTGCCGCCGACGAATATCCTCTGGCCGACCTCAACCGAGGTGTTATTGAAGAGATACTGAGTCAGCGGTCCGTTGAAGAAGCAGATATCATACGTGCTGATCGCGCTGACGTCGACGGTCTGAATGGTGTCAACGTCGCTGACCATATCCGCGCCAGTTTCGCCCACCCACATAATAAGCTGTTGTGCCTGTCCGGAAGAGTTGGTGGTTATCTGCAACACGCGTCCGGAGATGAACGATTGAGAAGTAGTAATGACTTCCACGCCAGAAGCGACCAGAGTGCCATCGGCCTGATATTGACCTTGCACCGCAACGATGGCTGGCGTGGCGAGGTTGTTGATGTTCCATCCGCTGTTGAATTGCGTGCTGCTGTTCACCTCGACCGTGAGCTGATGGCCGTATGGTCCCTGGATCACGAAAGAATTGCCGGAAGAATTGACGGAAACCAGACCGCCCATAAGATCGGTGATTTGAGCGTCGTTATCGCCGGCCTGAACGGCTTTGACGTAGATGGTGGGTTTCACCGCGCCGGTGACATTGCCGCTGCCATCAACCGCGACGGATTGTCGGATGTCGAAATCCATCCTCAAACCGGCAAGACCGTTGCTGCCAACCACCATGGGCGAAGGGAAGTTCACCGTGACTGTGGTCTGCGTGGTCGAGTTCGTGGTGGGGCTGAAGGTGGCATTGATCGTGTTCACCACCGGAGTGGGATTCAGCTGCACGTAGGAAATCACCGGACTCGAGAGCGAAATGGTGGCGCTGGCGTAAGTGTCGGCAGGAACGCTGTTAAAGCCAAGTGGCGACCGCAGTCCGAGCAGACGGGCGAAATCCACAGTCGTGGGAGTAGACAATACCTGCGGCGTGCCGTTCTTGCCGGTCAGCGCGATCGAGTTGATCGTGACGTCGAAACCGACTACGGAAGCTAGTGGCGCGTCTTCACCGGTCACGAAGACATTTCCCGATTGCGTGGATGACGTGGGTGTAGAGGTGGATGAGTTCGACGATGAACCGCAGCTCGCGCCGATCAGGCAGAGCGCGAACATCAGTACAATCCCAAGAAGTTTTTTCATAGCGAATCTCCTGTCTAAAAGCTTGTGGCGAATCCGAAAGCCTGGTTCTGGGGGGAATGGCGCTTTACTTCACAGTGATGGGAACACGTGGTTCGCTAAGATGTCGCGTAACCGGGGTCGGGGTTACTGGATGAACTTCCAGAGCGAGAGACTAGCTATGTGAGCGGAATCTAACGACTTATACAGGCAAGTGGGGCGCGCGGCGCGCAGGACATGTACTTTGGTTTTTTGTACGGATAGAGGAACGGAGCTGCCGCCCAGGATTCGGCGAGGTTCCTACTTGATCTCGAGAACTTCTTTTTCCTTCGCCTTGTTCATCTCTTCCATCTTCTTGATTTCGTCGTCGGTGAGTTTCTGGATCTCTTCGAGCGCCCGCTTTTCGTCATCCTCCGCGATCTTCTTGTCTTTGAGTGCCTTCTTGATGGCATCGTTTCCATCGCGGCGGATGTTGCG
>JBEKLB010000483.1:0-4960 GCA_050010415.1 Bryobacteraceae bacterium
CATGGCTTTGGAACTTTTCAAATAATTTTCGAGCGCTTCGTCTTCGCCGTCATGCCAGCGATCGGCAGCTAGCTGGGCCAGGCGCGTGCGATGCCCGGCCATGCTCTCGACAAGATCGTGCGTCATCCGGAGGCGAACGTCGGTCCAATCGCGATTCCGCTGAAAATATCGCCAGGCGATCCAGGCCGCGACCAGGAGCCAGAGGAATAGCAATGCCGATTGCAAAAGTCCCCCGGCGCCGAACGCGAGGACGAAGATCGCGACGATAATTTCGATCAGCGCGACTAAGGCCAGGAAGCCCCCGCTCAAGGCCAGCGCCTCCAGGGCTTCAGATTCAAGAACTCGGCCGAGCAGTTGCCCCGCGCCTTGATGGCGGATGCTGTCGGGATCCAAACGCAGGGATCCGAAGAAGAGCCGCTGCTTCAACAGAGCGCCAGCGCCAATCGCTACCCAGCCCTGCAGGCGCGTGATCAGGACGCGCAGTGGCACCAGGGTCAATAGCAAGAGCGCCCAGGGAATCAGCCATCCGCGATCGGTTCCGCCGCGCAGAACATTGGAACCGACGATGTACCAGGCCAATATCCAAAGCAGGTATTGAATCGCGTGGGCGCTCGCCAGCGCGGCCAGGCGGCGGGGAATGTGGGCCTGGCGTACCTGCTCGCCGAAACTTGCGCCGGGAGGGAGGCGGAGAAGCCAGATGCCGCGGATGCGTTTGGAACTGAGACGTTCGCGCAGGATGGCGTCGCGCGCGCGCGCTTGCCTCGATGGCGGAATTTGAGCGCGATCCAGCGTTTGCTGAATCTCTAACAGAATGGGCGCTTCGACGTCGGTGCAGAGTGCGGATCGGATGACGGAGGGATCGAAGCGGACTTTCGTGTGCTCAGGAGTCAGCAGTATTGCGCCGGGAAGAAGCGCGAGATACGCAGGACCAACTGCAATTAAGGCCGGTCCCATTCGACTGAGTTCGCGCTCAAACTCGGCGTAAGACGTTTCAGCCGGCTGCGCTTCAATGCCGAGAGTCTGCGCGGCGGATTCAATCCAGGAGTCCGGGATTGGGAACCGGGGATTGGGGGCGCCAGGCACATTCGTTAAAAGGCTGAGAGCCTCACCGAGACGAGAGGATGGCCACAACCACGAATCAGGAAAGTTGGCCATTTTCCAGACGAAGGTGACGCCAGTCGACGCCATTCCAAAACTCTTCCCGGATGGCGCGTTCGGCTTCGAGCAGGGCGTGGAAGCGGGATTCGGGATTGCGCGCCAAGTGGCGCGGGTCGCCATCTTCGACGATTCGTCCGTCTTCGAGGACCAGCACACGTTCAAAGCTCATGGCCTCGGCGATGTCGTGCGAGATAGCAAGCAGCGTGGCGTTGCGCCAGATCTCACGCGAGCGTGCCAGCAATTTGTGGCGCTGATCGAAATCGAGACCGCGAAACGGCTCGTCAAGAATGGCGAGGCGAACATCGGGACGAAGCATGGCGCGGCCCAGGCGAACGCGCTGGCCTTCGCCGCCCGAGACCAGACCGCCGCCTTCGCCGAGCGGAGTCTCGATGCCGTTGGGAAGACGCTCGATGATTTTGCCTAATCCAGCCGCATTGATGGCGCTCTCGACGGAAGTATCGCTCTCGACGGAAGTATCGATGGACGCGCCCGATCCATATTGCAGGTTCTCGGCCAGCGACCGGTTCCAAAGTTGCACGGCCGGGTCGAGCCACGCGATGCGAGGCCGTAACTGATCGAGACGCGAGTCGTCCAGTTCCAGGCCATCCACCAGCACGCTACCCGATGCGGCGCGATACCAGCCAAGCAGCAGTCCAACCAGGCTCGACTTTCCGGCTCCGGAGGCGCCGACGATGGCGACGTGTGTTCCGGGCGCGATCGCGAGGTTGATGTCGCGAAGCACCGTATGACCGGCGGCAACCACGCTCACGTTTTCAAAGGAAACGGCAAAAGCTCTGCCGGGTCCCAGATCCGCCACCACGCCGGGCGCTCGCTGTTCCAAGGCGCCAAGGGGTTCGAGCAATCGCAGCGTGACGTTGCGATAGGAAGGATACTGCCAGGCAAGGAGCGCGACTTCCTGGCCGAGCGCCGGCAGGTTGAGCGCCCAGTAGACCAAAAGCAACGCCGCACCGGCCTGGCCGCGCCCGAGGTGCGTAGCGAGCAGCCAGATGGCGAGTCCGAAGCCTGCGAGAAACTGTAGCGTCTCGAGCGACAGGACGGTGCGCTGCAGATTCAATCCGGCCCGCGCCCATTCGGTGAGCAGGCTCTCGTGTTCGCGGCGCATGGCCGGTTGTCCGCCGTGCGTATGGATCGCGACTAATCCGAGCAACGCGTCCAGGTAGAAATGCGTGAGCGCGCCCGCATGCGTCCGCAGGCGCAGATCGCGCTCCATCAATAATGGCTGCGATGCGAGCGGGATAGCGAGGGCGGCGAATGCGGCGAGCAGTGCTATTGGAGCGCTGGCGGGATCGATCCAGATTATGCCCGCCGTGGTGAAGACAATTTCAAAGCTGTAGCGGAGAAGCTGGCCGCTGAGCTCGGGCAGGCGGCGAATCAGGTGGATGCTGTGGCTGCGCTCCGCCATGTCGGACTTCAGGCGGCTTTGAAAATAGCGATCGGAAAGGCGCGGAAGCTTTTCAAGGAACGCCAGGCGCAGACGGATTTCGAGGCGGCGTCCCAACCGGAGCAGGCTGCTGGTGATTGGGATTTCGAGCAGCAGCAGCGCCAAGGAAAAAGCCACGGTGGCGGCAAACAGGCTGCGGCCAACGCCAATGATGGAACGAAATAGAACTGCTTCCACAATCACGGCGGCCGCTGACAGTGCCAGCGCGATGGCGATCATGGTTGGTGTGAAGACGCCGTCGGCGCGAAGCAATCGAAGCAATTCGACGCCGGGGCGCGCGGAAGGCTGATCGAGCGCCGCTAACAGCTCGGGGGATGACGGAGCCGCCTGCCGGACACCCAGCGCGCGAATCAGCACCGCGCCGCGCATCACTAGCTGGCCGTCTTCCGCGCCGGGTCGAACGGACCAATAATGTTCGGGAATCGCTCTACTATTCTCAAGCAACGTCAATAGCAGGCGCTCGATTTCGGGGCCGCGAACAGCTCCCGACCGGGCGAGCGATTCCAACATTCGAACGCCGGCATCCAATGCGGCGAGATCGTTCTTAGCGATTAAGCCGGTGTGATTGATTCCCAGAGCCGACAGACGATGGCGCAGCGGTCCAACGAAATCCTCGGAGCGGGCATACTCGAGCCAATCCTCAGCCGCGACGGGTTGTTGATGGATGTGGAGATCGGACAGAAAGCGCGCCGTGGTAACCCACCGTCGTCCAACTGCCGGATCCATTAATTCCACGAATCGTCCGAACCTGCGCCAAACGACGACGAAATGCGTGATTCCCGAGGGCAGCACGACGACGGCGATGGCTGGCAGTGCGCGAGCTTCATCGATCAACACGTGATCGGCGGGGAGCATGATCTGCTCGGCGCGGAGCCCAAGTTGATTCGCGACTTCTTCGAGGGTGTCGATGGAAGTGCCATCCACGCCGGTCTGGCAGGCTTCGCGCAACCGTCCGTAATGGACCGGGATGCCAAAGCCTTCCAGCAGAGACTTAAGAGCCGCGGGTCCACAGTCCATGTTGGAGGACTGGACCACCTCTGGGACGAAGAGCAAGGGGCGCTTCGTCATCGGGCCGCTGGACTTCGTCATCGGGACGCGCCGCGCAACGTATGCAAAAAGATCGCCGCTGGGGAAACGCGCGAAACCTCGATGTCGGCGGAAGACGATGACGAAGCCGGGATTGGGGATTGGGGATTGGGGGCCAGGGCCAGTTCGGCGTGGTCAGGGGCCACTGATTGGACCCGGGCCAGGGAGGTCTTGCCATCCAGCGTCACCACTGCAGATTGGCCGGGATGAATCCGGATGGTGGATGGGAAATATGCGACGACGACGCCGGATTCGATGCGTACATTCGAAGTGGATTCGTATTGCCGGACGCGGGCGGCGAGCATCCACCAGCTCCAGGCGGCGAGTAAGGCGACGGCTACCAGAAGGCCGAGCTTCGAGGCACGGAAATCGTCGGCGTCGAGGGCGCGAAGAGTGCGGGAGAACGCGATTCCCTGATTCACTTCTAATGAGTGTACCGTGCAAGACGAGCCGATCATGTTTCAATGAAATCAGCATTCACCGGGAGCCTGAATATTGAGAAGATCCGTGGCTGCGATTACCGGAGCGTCCAGCGGCATCGGTATGGTGTTCGCGCAAAAGCTTGCAGCGGAGTACGATTTGCTGTTGATTGCGCGCCGCGGCGAGCGGTTGGAGGCTTTGGCGGCTGAACTTACTTCTCAAAACGGCGGGGTTGCCCAGGTGCTCGTCGCCGACCTCAGCGATGAAGATGATTTAGAGACAGTGGCGCAGCGCATCGCCACGCTGCCCGGGCTGGCTCTTCTGATAAACAATGCCGGTTTCGGGACCACGGGATTGTTCTGGGAAGCCAGCCTCGAGATGCAGGAAAGGATGCACAAGCTGCACGTCCTGGCGACGTTGCGGCTCACTCATGCGGCGCTGAAGAACATGACGGCGGCGAACTCCGGCGCGATTGTCAACGTGGCATCCGTCGCCGCTTTCGTGCGAGGAACCGGCGGCGCCAGCTATGGGGCCACCAAGAGCTGGATGGTCGCGTTTACCGAGGCGCTCTACCTGGAATTGAAAAGCGTCGGGTCGGCGGTGAAGATGCAGGCTCTGTGTCCGGGCTTTACCTTCTCCGAATTCCACGACGTGCTGCATGTCGACCGCAAGCGTCTGGCGTCCAGTTCTCTGTGGATGACAACGGAGTTCGTGGTCCATCAATCGCTCGAAGCCTTGCGGCGAGGGAAGCTGTTTGTGATTCCCGGGTGGCGCTACCGGGTGATTGTGGCGGTAGTATCGAAGTTACCGGCCTCGCTGCGTGTTGCGATCGAG
>JBEKLB010000484.1:0-4954 GCA_050010415.1 Bryobacteraceae bacterium
AGTGGATGGCGGAGGCGTTGTGCTCCACCATTCCAGCAATTACCGCGTGCTCGTGCCACAGCGGGACAAAGACGGCGATCCGCTTCTCCACACGGCGCTGATTTAATAATGATCCAGCCGAACTCGCCGGAAGCCGCCCGAGCAGCCAGGCCCAAAGGAAGATGGCGTCCAATGCCAGGTCGTCCAAGCCACTGATCAGAATGATCCATGCCAGCGGGAACAGGCAGCGAGCCACACCAAGATCGACATCCGGGTACACCTGTAGAGAAGTGGGCGGGACGGCGAAAGTTCGCACAGATTGTTGCAAAGACGGTGTCTATTTCATATCCAACCCGAACCGGGATAGTTTCATTTGGGCCTTAGTGTGTTCTCCCGACTAAATAGCCGTGAGCCTTCTGTCGATTGAACGCAACATGAAGCCTCGACCGCGCGTAACGATCGTCAACTTCGCTCTAGTACTTAGTCTGGCTGAGTTTGCCCCCCTAAGCCATGTCGCGATGGCCCAAGGTCTCGACAAACCGCAGGCAGCCGTTCCAGCCAAAGAGAAGACGCTGCTGGCCGCCGTGAGCGATGCGGCGCAGTGGAAGCCGCTGGACCCGCGCGTGGCGAAGGCTCATGAGGAGCTCGCGGATTTCTATTCGGCTGAGGGGCGCTATGCCGATGCCGAAAGGGTGTATCAAAAGACGCTGGAACTGAAAGAGGACATGCTGGGGCGGGCGAACCCGGCGATCATTCCGGCTGTGGACGACGTGGCGCGCGTGAGCTTCGCGCAGATGAAATACGATCAGGCGGCGGACCTGATCGCTCGGGAATTGCGGATCATGGAGCGTGAGTATGGGGACGATGATCCGAAACTGGTGCCGTCTCTGGAGCAGGTGGCCAGAGTGCTAGAGGCGGCATCAAAATATCCCGATGCGGAAAAGTTCTTATCGCGGGCTATCGCCATTCGCGAAAAGGCGTCCGGCGCGGAGAGCGCGGAGTTAACGCCGGATTTGAGCCAAATGGCTCGCGTGAAAGTGGCCAAGCACAATTTTCCCGAGGCCGAGGGGCTGTATGCGCGTGTGCTGAAGATCCAGCAGTCGAAGTTTTCTCCCAATAGTCCGGAACTGCTGCCGACGCTCGATGCAATGTCCGCGCTAACCCTGGAACAGAACAAAGACGCCGAGCCGCTGCTCAAGCAGACGCTGTCCATCCGGGAAGGCAACCTGGGACCGAACCATGTGGAAGTGGCCAAAAACCTGGACAAGCTGGCAACCATCTATATCGCGCAAAAGCGTTTTGCTGAAGCGCAAAAGGTGAGCGAGCGCGCACTGTTCATCTGGATGAAAGAGCTGAAACCGGGCAGCGGGGAGCTGGCTGAGAAATACGAGAGGGTGGCCGAACTTTATGAGGCGCTGAATCGGCCGGTGGACGCCGAACCGCTGGTGCAGCAGGTGTTGACCGCCCGCGAGAGCGATACAGTGGCAAGCTTGAACACCCTGGCCGCCATTTATGTGAGCAAGCAGAATCTGACCGATGCCGAACCGCTCTACCGGCTGTCGCTTACGATTCTGGATAAGAAAGGCGTCTTGAGCGGAAAACGTCCCTTGTTCTTGAGCAGCACCGAAGACAACCTGGATTTGCTGGCGCAGACCGCGCTCGATTACGTCGAATTGCTGAAGAAGATGAAGCGCAAGGCGGATGCTAGCAAGATCGAGGCTCGCATTCGCGCGGTCACCGGAAAGAGCGCGGCGCCGCCGCCCAAGAAGAAGGCTTAGCGCGAGTTCGCGCCGCCGGAGAATCCGGCAGCATGTTGTGGGTTGGCATCCGGGCCGTGAAAAAGCTTGTGCTTGATATCGGGCCAAAATTCTTTTAGCACCTGCGACGCGGAATCGATTCCAATCTGCGCCCACCACGTTTCGATGTTATCGCCAACATTGCGCTGATCCGGCGTGTAGGCGTTCGAGATAGCCGTGCCGGTCGCATTGCCGACGATTTCCGAAAAATTAAAGCGCGTGCCGCCGGCATCCGTCTTCGTCACGAAAACGCGCGTTGCGGCGTACCACGTTCGTGACCAGAACGGACCGTAGCCTCGGCGAAAATACCTCGGGTCCTCGTGCAACATGATAGGAAAAAAACCCTCGGTCAGCATGTTCCCGATAGCTTGATCGGCGTACTCCACGCCCACACGCCGGCCGTAACCCGCCCAACCCTGACCGAAGGACGGATTCTGATTGGTCAGCTGCCCATACCCAGCCAGGAAAGCCGCCAGGCCAAGCAGCGGATAGTCGAACGAATCCTTGGTTGCAATAGTGAGCTTCATTCTCGGACTGATCGGCATGTAGACCGCAGCCTCATTGGCAGTCCGGTAGTTAGGAAGCACGCCGAAAATGCGCTTGTCGGGAGGCGGAGGCTCGGTTTGCGTTTGGCCGGGCTGCGTAATGGGCTGAGTAACAGGTTGAGTAACAGCAGGCGGCGCTGGCGTCGCCGGAGTCGCGTCTTGGCCCACTGCCGCGAAACTACACGCGAGCAACAGCGTGGGCAAGGATAGGTAAATGAAAGTCATGCAATTGGAACGGAGAAGCCGGAAACCCGCCGAGATCTTGTTTTATTGTACTAACCTCGCGACGCGCGGCGAAAGGGTTCGTTACAGACTTTACGAAACGTTAATCAACTCTTTGATCGCGGGCGTGCCTCTACGGCATGCGTGATGCTGTGTACGCGACGATGTCGAGCATATCTTCTTCGCTCAAATTCGCGACCACGGGCTTCATCAGTTGAGTCCACGTTCCGTTGCGCGCGCCTTGTTTCATGTCGTTCATTTGCCGCATCAGATAGCTGGGCGAACGGCCCGCAATGCCCGGCACGGGGCCCAGGCCTTTCAGGTCCGCTCCATGGCAAGACGCGCACTGCGTGGTTTTCGAGTTGTTCTTGGTCACCAGGGCCTCGCCTCGTTTGATGCTGCCGGGAGGCACGTAAGCAAAGAAGCTGGAGTGTGGATCGCGCAGGACTTCGGTGGCTTCCCCGTTCACCGGCGTCTCGAGAATACGCTTGCCGAGAGGCTCTTTTTCGTTGCCCTCGACCAGGAACATGCCGTTGTTGTTATGCGTCTTCGGCACCGTGTTGGTTTCGATCACTTTAATCCAAGGAGTCCATTTCATGGCTCCGAAGTATTCGGCAGCCGCCTTGATTTCATCGTCGGTCATGTTCTTCGCGAACTGGACCATGAGGTTCGTATTGTTCTTGCGCGGCTCGGCACTCTTGCGAACGCCGTTGCGGAAATCGTACATGGTCTGGATGAAATAGGAAACCGGCAGGCCTGCAACGCCCGCATTCTCCTGGCGTCCCTTGCCGTTCGGATAATGGCATAGGCCGCAAGCCCACACCTCGGGTTTCTTGCCATGCGCGACCACGTCCGGCATCGGCGGATGGTCGCCCGGATACCAATCGGCCGGGCCGTAGCGATCCGAGATCTGCGCACGCGTGAACGCGCCGCTGCTGCCTTCCAGATGTTTGATGCTAGTATCCGGCGCGGGTGCTGCAGCCCCAGCGGGCGCCGCGGGCGGGATGGCATAAGCCCACGGAATGGGCTCAGTGGACGCGGCGAATGCCAGTACGGCGGCAACTACGACAATCAAGATCCCGAACATGTGTCTCATCGAAACGCTCCTTTTGGATGCTAGTTGGGGATCATATCACGCGGCGATTCGCGGCGGGTCAGGGTGTTTGAACACAGGGCGTTTGAACCTTGTGCGCCTGCCGGGGATCGATCGCCGCGAAGTGTTTCAAGTTCCAGGTGTAGATGATCTCGGCCTTCACCTTCGCCGCGCAGCGGAGGAGAAGCGCGTCATAGATGCGTCCGCTACCGAATCCGCGTTCCGCAGCCTGATGGATCGTCTCAAGGTATTCGTCCTCATAGAGAGTGACAACCCTAAAGCGGTCGCGCACTTCCTGAACGAAAAGAAGCGCCTGATCGGGCGGGATAACCGCCTTGACGGGCAGCGCCGTCATGGTGGCATAGACCTCCGCCAACGTGTGCAGAGCGCAGGAGGATTTCTTTTTGTTGGCAGCGGCGACCAGTTTGAGACTGGCGTCGTGATCGCGATGGCCGCGCCAGAAGGCCGCGACGAGAACCGAGGTGTCGAAGAACTCCTTCATCCAATCAATTGGCGCAGGCGTTTTTCGCGTTCGCGGTCGATCACGGCGGTCACGGAAACCTCTGTTGGCTCGCCCTGGTACACCCAGACGCCGCGCTCCTTTTTCAAGAGAGCCTTGGGGCGCATAGGGCGCAGGGTAATCTGTTCACCTTCACTCTCAAGCTCAAGAGTATCGCCCGGGCCAAGCTGCAACTCCTGGCGTAGTGGCTTCGGGATCATCACCCGTCCGGCATTGTCGAGCGTAAGCTTGGTGGTCATATTGGTAGCGAAAAGTGGGAAAACCCACTTCTCAACCCATTGTACGACAACATCAAGGGGCGCATGTACGGGCTTGACGCGGGAGCTCGGCCTGAACATCGGGTTTGAGGTCTATGGTGATGGACAAGGAGCGGCGTGGGATGAAGACATTAAACGCGACTTCGCGCCCGGCGCCAAGGGAGAACCAGTCGCGAAGGAGATCCATCGGGAGATCTCCGAAGGCACGGCCCGACCACTAGAAGAAGGCCTTGCGAAACGACGCCGATCCCATTTGTGATTTTTCGATCATCGGCGCTCCCTCGCATTGGGATCGCTATGACCGGCTGCCGGAGAAAATCCGGGGGCAGGCCGATAAACAATACGCGCTGTTCTCGCAAAATCCTACGCTATCCTTGCGCTTCAGGCCCGTGGGCCCCTTCTGGCCGTTCCGCGTTCCATATTCATCCGCGCCCAGAGCGCGACGCGAATGAGCAAAAAAGGCCCTCGCTTTTCCTATACTGAAGATGGACATGGAAAAGCGGCTCCTCATCACGCGAGTAGTACTTGAAAATTACAAGAGC
>JBEKLB010000485.1:0-4926 GCA_050010415.1 Bryobacteraceae bacterium
GCTAAGACAATCTCTGCGGTCTCCGCGTCAACGGCAGGCCGAGTCGAGCTGTTTTACCTCTTGGCGCGATCCGTTCCGGCCACTCGACTCGTACAATATGTCCATGCCAAGGCAATCCGATAACAAGTCCGATCCGCTGCTCATCGATCGTGCGGCGGCGGCGGAATTACCTTCCGCCGATGAGGTGCGCGAATGGGCCCGCGAGAAACGTGCATTTATTTCGAGCGTGATGACGGAATTGGCCGAAGAGCGGCAAGCTGCTGCTGCCGGCATTCGGGCCGTAGGCTTGCGTGCCGTCTTGTTCGAGGAATTCGGCGGCCGCGACGCGGACCCTGAGGAAGCGTACCTCGCAGAAGTTGAAGGCTCGGACATTTATGTCGGCATCATGGGCAGGCGCTACGGGAAGCCGCTAAAAACAAGATTTTCAGCGACGCACGCGGAGTATCTTCATGCTGAGAAGCACGCGTTGCGCATTGCGGTCTGGACATCCGCCGCAGCGGACCGGGAAGGACATGAGCAGTCTTTTTTAGACGAAATTCGTACATTTCATGTCGTTCCGGAATTCCGCACGGTCGCTGATTTGCAACGGCAGGTCGAGGACAGGATGAGAGCGATTGCGGCTGAAGATCTGGCACCCTGGTGCAAATTGGGAAACGCAGTGTTTCGTGCCATGGAGGTCGAAGATCGTGGCGAGGTTATAAATGTCACAGCGCGCGTAAAAGACAACACTGTAGCGCAGGCTCTCGAAGCGGCTCGTGGCGATCGGTGGAATCGGGGAACCAAGGCGCAATTCACTTGGTCTGGCCGCAGTAAATATGTGAAGGTTGCTGGGGTTCACGTCACGACCACTACGGCGCGGTCCAAAATGTTTCGCCTGGAGCTTGAAGTCGAGGAGTCTCCGCAGGACGCTTTCCTTGAGATCGGCGTTAGAGGAATGACTCCGGACGACTTGATTGAGCGGGGTTTGCGAACGGTTCTGTTCGGAGAAAGCAATCCGCTCGCCGATCAGCCTATGGGATTTGCAACTGAAATTGATGATCCGCTGAGGCCGCTGCGGGAAAGCCCGGTTTCAGAAGAAATCATTCGACCGCTTTCGGAGTTGCTGCTGACTGACCTTCTAGTCGGGACGGGACGTGCCAGAAGCATTCACACATTCAGACTCGGTGTCGCAATTCGGGGGCGGCGTAGCCTGACGTTTGCCTGGGAAACAGCGAGTCGCTTTTCCAATGAGCCGGTGACGCTTCGGAGCATCAGCGGAGACGTACATATATAGGCCCCCACGAAAGTTCTCCGGTCAAGCCGGGTCCCAATTAAGCAGACTTTTCAACGCTTGCAACGCTGCCTCTGGCGTCCCTGAAGTTCGATTCTGCTTGTACGAGAAAACATCGCCCTTTCTCGATAGCTGATATTGGTATGCGCCAACGATTTTCGCATCGAGGTGCTCTGGCAGGCCGGTGACAGGGAAGTTCATGGCTTTGTTTGTCGCGATATTTACCGACTCAGGCTTGCCTAGCCCGATTTTTTCAACGTCTTCGCGATTCATAATGGTTCTTCTCCGCTCAATAAGGCTGTGGTTGTTCTTTAGGACACGGTGGAAAAGCTTCTCAAGGCCAAGAACAGGAATTTTACGGCGGCACCGCTCCGACTCCCCCGGCTTCAGTCATGAAACCCTTCGGCGGTAGCTGAGACAGGGAAAGCCTGACCCATTTTCTTGTTAGAGACTAACCGGGCCTTTGATCCAACGATCCTTCTGCGGGTCGAAATCCCACATCGAGCCGTCAACCGTAAGCGCGACCCAAGTGCCGTTGCGATCCTGGCGGAGAGTTGTCCGAATCTCGCTGCCGTTGGAGCCGTCCTTGAAGGACGTTTGCGCGATCTTATTCCTGAGCGCCGAGCCCAGCATCGTCGGCACGGTACGCGCCTGCATGAACTCACTCTGCCTGAAGAGAACGAATATCTGAGGTGGGTTGGGGTGGTCCGCAGGATCGATGCGAAGTTGAATGGTGAACCTAATGAACTCGGCGTCTTCCACAGGGTCAACCTGCTTCACGGCGGGGAATCCCTGGAGAATCTCGTCTAGCTCCGGGCTTTGCGTTGCGATCATCAAAGTTCCTCCACGAAGCGTCACCTTAACTCGCGGTCAAAGATGATGGTGGTAGTGACCGCAGCGGTGTTGGTGTAGATGCTCGGTGCCCGAACATCAATCAAGTCCGGCGGCTCCGGCTGTGACTGTGGCCCTCGTGGCAAGGAAATCTGACCCATGGAGAGCAGGAGGAGGCCACAATAGGCGCACTTTCGCGCCCAGCCTTTGAGGCCGGGCCAGATCGCTTCCCACAAGGGAACTTGGTGGTGACAGTGCGGGCAGATCACAGCTTCTTACCTTTAAGGATGTGATGTTTGCCGCGGGCCGTCAGATGCAGAAATTTTGATGCCAGATAGCATGGCCCGCTAGTATCCCGTTAACGGCTAAAACCGGGCTTTGAAATTGTTATCGGCAGGAATCTGAAGGTGGAGAAAAGGGAGCCGGGAAAGATGTGCGGCAGAGCACAACCGCTCACGCGGCGGGGAACTCGTCGATGATGCTGGCCGTTATATGCACATAGCCCGATATTTAATGGGGGAGCTACTGCCTTAAGCCATCAGCCAAAGCCGAAACCGTAGCAAGGGCCGTCTTAAAATCTGGGGCTTCGCCGTAGACCATATCCCTCAGAAACGCTGCATAGTTGGTGGCAAAGCGACCATCGGTCGCGAGCCCGTCAACCGCCCGCAAGGTTTCAGCAACCGGATTTTCGCGGTATGCGGGAAACTGATGGCCGTAAGCCTCGACATCGGCGCGTATGATCTCCTTCGTCAACGCTACAACTGCGGCCGGATCGTAATGCGGTCTGACTACGTGCAGGTCATATACATGGCGCACGAGGGTTTTGTCGCGCGGGCCGCCAGCTTCGGCAAGTTCGGCGCCAGCTCGCCTGGTCAGCGCCACAAACTTCTCGGCAATCGTCTCCAGGAGTGCCACGCATGGAATTGATGGCACTTCTTGCGGCTGCTTAAATGCCTCCGCCCAAAAAGAAGTCACGCTCCGTTCGACGGATGGTAGACGCAACGGCCAAACGGCAGTCTCGATTTGAATTTCGGGTCGCAACGCTCCCAGGCCGCTCACCAGCGGCATATAGGGCAGGCGATAGATCGTATAGCGGCTCGCATTGCCGGAATCGCGCTGTGCGGCATTCTCCGGATCAAACTGAAATCCGGCATGCAGCAGAGCGTTGGTGACGTTGTCGCGCAATTTACGCAGCTCCGGACGTGAGCGTGGTTCGTCCGACACGATCTTCAAGTCGAGGTCTTCCGACATGCGCCGGATAAGACGGTGAGCCCGGCTCAAAGCCGTGCCGCCGCTGAACACCAGACGAAACGGCTTCACGTCGGCGTTGTTAATCGCTGCAAGCGCCCTGACGACATACCAATCCTTCTCGACCAGGACTGGACTTGGCAGATCGAAATGCTTTTGAACTTCGAGGAGATCCTGGAGAGATGGTTTATCGGGCAAGCACCAGCTCCTGATTGCCGTCGCGGAGTCGGCGCGAAAATCTCCCCTTTACCTGCACGACCGGATTAAGCGGAATCTGTGTCGAACGTCCTGCGTTGTAGTCGCGTTCGGCTTCGGAAGGCTCCCATGTCACGCCAAGCTTGGTAAGGGCTTGCCGTGCTGCGCCTAGAAACCCGTTTTGACTATAAAGGATTGGGGCGCCGGAAAGACGCGAGACAACTGCGCGGCCATAAACCCCGTAACCGAGGCGCACGAGGCGTTTTTCGCGGACGAGAAGACGCAGCGCGCGCAGAACCTGGTCCTCGCCGCCGAGATCGCGGAACTCACGCGGCAGGAACACGTCCTCTGCGCGCTTCCGGGCGATCCTAGTCTCAATCCTCTGGCGCAATGTCTTCGGTCGACGCATGGCAACACCTACAAAAACCCGACACTTAGTATATACAAACACCCGACAGCAATCAAGCTATAAATCATTGTCTATCAGGTGTTTGATAAAGCTCACACAATTGCCATTGAGATCAGTTTAATTCATCGCTCCTTCCGCTGCAACGAAGTTGATCATTACGTATTGCTTTTACTAGAACATGACGTGTAAATTAGTTGTATGGAAGACTATATCAAACCCGTCGATGTTCACGCGCCCAAACGCCTCTGGTCGCTGATTCAAGTTCTCTTTGACGGTGGAGCAAATACGGGAGATAACCCTTCACCCAGCTCGCTCGCGATTGGGCGCTGGGAAAACGAGCCTGTTCTGGCAATGCGCTGGAACGGAAACAAAGAGAATCCGCTTGGCAATCCTCAATCCCGTGGACTCCCGACGTGGTTCGTGGTTCCCCAGCAGCACTGGAACCAGATCCTCGAAAGTGAGCCGTACAAATCTCTCCATGAAGATTTGCTCACGCTTGCACGAAATTTTCTTGAGTTGAAGCGCGTATATTTTTTGTCGCATTGCCCCAACCCCGCCTGCCGGAATTATCAGGGACTTGTCATGAGCACGTTCCGAACGAATGAAATAGAAAGCATTTTGGCAGAGTTGGAGCGGGACGAATTGAAGCTGTATCACATCATCTGTGATGGATCATGGAAACCGGGTCCACAAGAAAAAGCGAAACTCGTGGCTGTGCTAAAAGCAGCCTGGAACAGTTACCGTTCCAAAGAGCTATGACCTCGATTGTCGCAGTCCTGCGGACCGGCACTGCCACATCAATTCGCTGGCAGCGGAATGGGCCGTCTGGCGTGGGGACAGTTGAAAGGATGGGGATTTGAGCATGTCCAATCTTACTTATGTGGAGAAGAGTAAATTTGAAAAACTCCTTGGAATGGAGAGCGGGTACGTCCTGGACTTCAGCAATCGAACTTTTGCTGAGTTCGTCCGCGAC
>JBEKLB010000486.1:0-4920 GCA_050010415.1 Bryobacteraceae bacterium
CGCTCGCTCTGGATCCAACTGACCATCCTATGGCTGGTGAGGGCCAGCTTCAACTCCTCCACGAACAGTGGATCAGCTTCGGCGAGTATCCGCTGCGCGAGCGACTCATCTGGAACATCTGCAGCCAGATTTGCATTGGCGACCATGGATATACCCAATCTGGTCAGTTCGATCAAGGTTCGGGGCATGTGGTTATGAATCATATCGGTTATTTTGATGTCCATCTTGAACCTAGACCACACGGTTCAATAGACCTCGATGATTTTGCGAAGGACTACGTCCAAACCCGTGCACCTTGAGGGCCTCATGCTTTTGGGGGGCATACCTTCCTTCGGCCACGAAATAGGGATTAGATTTTCTTCGCACTCTGTGAGAACGAGATGGGATCTTGGGCACAAAATGGCGGAACATGGTTGTAATCTGAACAACAAATGGTGACGCCGCTGACCAACAAGCCCCGCTTTATTAGTAGGTTGTGGGCGCATCCGGGATCGCCGCGCCTGAAGCTTTTCTCAACGGCAAGAGAGCTCACCTGGCGCAAGCGGGCAAATCGGAAACTGAGATCTTCGAGATGTTACGACCGGGCGGGATCAAGAAGAAGGTCAAGAAATGGCCGGATGACTTGCTCACGGCACCGTTCACGATTTCGCTCTTATTCTGGTCAATGATCAACAGTTTTCCTTCTCAATGCAGAGCCTGGGGTTCCAGGTGCCTGCAGCAGCCTGGGCTGCCGGCGAGACTCGGCGAAATCAATTCCTCGGCGCCTTTGACGGCTGCGGACAGATCAGAGACACCTTGCGGTCGCTCAACGTTATGAACTCAAGCAGGCGATGTTTCCGTTCCAACCGAAACTCTGCCGCCGCTGGTGGGCCGCGGACCACCACGCAAGTTGCGGACACGTCACGGATGCGGCTTTGAATCAGGTGCATCGTGGACGCCATAGTCCCCCACTGGCAGTCAAGCGCCGGTTGCGCTATTACTTAGGGCGATTTCTTGAACCCGGTTCGTTCGCACAGTTCCTTCCGACGTAACGTCGCCCTGCTCGTCGAGAACACAGCCATGGCTCGTCTGGTCCCAAGATCGATGCCAACCGTCCGAGTCGACAGAGGGGTTGAGATCTCTTGCGCCGCGCTCACGCGCGGGCGCGTCGTATGGCTATTCTTTTTTCAAGGCCAGTCTCCTTTTTGCACCGGTGAGTGCGTTGATTGATCTGAAGCTACAGACTTCGATCATAGACTGGCCTTCTCGTCCCATCTCCGGTCGGGAAAGACATCTAGGCTTAACCATCTGAAACCGCGAATAATTTCTTCGGAAAGTGCCAATGACCCCGGAGCGCTGCAACTAAATCAAGCAGATCGTTCAGATGGCGTTAGATAGGGGGACTAGTGATACTTGGCAAGAGGGCCGCCGCCTTGGTTATGGCACCGAACTGACCTGTGCAGGCTGGAGATCGCCGACCGGCTAAAATCCTGCCCCCCGCTATCGACGAGTGCCGTTTGGGAGACCCTCGGCCAAATTACCGGCGGGCCCGTGGAAAGGCAAGCCCGTAACTCCAACAAGGTTTTATTGTTCGTCAAACGGAGGGTTTGCGAACGCTTCGGCTTGAGTATTTTCTCATCTTTCAGAGAAGCGCAGCCGATGAGTGGAACACTGGAGAGTCATCTTGACCTGTCGGTTTCCGCTTGAGATATACAAAGCCGCTTTAAACTGCTTTCCGGGATCCGTCGAACACAAACGCAAAAGGCCCGAAACTAGTCGAACCTTTTCTTCCTGTGGAATACGGCGGCCGAAAATGGTTAGGCTCGGCCATCGATGCGGCTCACTGGCGGTGTTGCTGGCGTCCGCTGCCGCGATACTCACTGGGCAGGTCGTGCATCCACTGGCGCAGCCTGGTTACGATCAAGGGCCCGTCGAACCGACTTTTCGGCTCGGTCACATCCAAATGATGTTTCAGCAGACCGCGGCGCAGCGCGCGGGTCTCGATCAGTTACTGGTGGCGCAACGCGATCCGGCATCGTCGGATTATCACCATTGGCTAACGCCGGAACAATACGCCGACCGGTTCAGCTTGAGCCGGGCGGATCTCACACGGGCCACGATGTGGCTAAGATCAGCCGGGTTCACGATCCAATACATGGCTCGCGCCCGGGATTGGGTCGCCTTCAGCGGCACGGCGGCGCAGGTTCAAGCGGCGTTTCAAACGTCCGTGCACCGCTACACCATCCGAGGCGAAACACATTTCGCGGTCGCGACGGAACCTGTGATCCCCTACGATTTGAAGCCGTTGGTGGCGACAATGTTCGGCTTGAACGATTTCCATCCCAAGCCGATGGTGAAGCCGTCGAACGCGTCGTGGTCTGGGCACTCGCTCGCACCGGCGGATCTTGCGACGATCTACGATATCAACCGGCTGTACCAGCAGGGCCTCACGGGAACTGGCCAAAAGATCGTGATTGTGGGCCACGCCGGGGGAACAGCTTCACTGCTTTCCGACATACAACAGTTCCGCAACAGTTACGGCCTCGGACAAGAGCACATCGAGTTCTTCTCGGATGGAACGCCTCCGTCGACCAGTCAGGACGACCTGGTGGAGGCGGCTTTGGATCTGGAGTGGGCTGGCGCGATCGCACACAATGCCACGCTGATCTACGTGTACGGCGCCGATGCCGACGACTTGGCGTTCTTTGCGATCGATCAGGATTTGGCTCCGATTGTCAGCGAGAGCTTCGCCACCTGCGAAGCCCAAGCGCAGGCCTCGGCTCCGTCCCAATATGAAGTTGAAGCGAAAAAAGGGAACGCGCTGGGGATCACGTGGATCGCCTCCAGCGGGGAATCCGGCGCGGCAGGATGCGATCCCGGCGCAACGTTGGCATCGAACGGGCTAGCGGTGGGTTTTCCGGCGAGCGTTCCAGAAATCACCGCCGTGGGCGGCACGGAGTTTAACGAAGGCAACACAAATTCCTGGAGTTCGGCCAATGGGGGCTCGTCGCTGGGTTACATTCCGGAGATGGCGTGGAACGACACGGCAATAAACGGCAGTCTTGCCGCGACGGGTGGCGGCGTCAGCAAACTCTATGCGAAGCCGTCATGGCAACTCGGCCCGGGTGTCCCGGCTGACGGACAGCGGGACGTGCCGGACATCGCCCTGGCGGCAGCAAATGATCACGACCCGTACAACATCATCACATCGGGACAATTGGCCCAGGTCGGAGGCACGTCGGCGGCGGCGCCGGTGTTCGCCGGCATCGTTGCGTTGCTGAATCAATATTTGCAGGAGAGCGGCGAAGGCAACATCAACGCGAGTTTATACGGATTAGCAGTGACCTCATCGAGCATGTTTCATGATGTCGTCAACAACAGCAACATCGTGCCGTGCGAATCCGGGACGGCAAACTGCCTAAACGGCGAGTTGGGGTATATCGCAGGGATCGGATATGACCTGCCTACCGGCCTCGGATCTTTGGATGCCTATAACCTGGTGACCGGCTGGAGCGGCGCAGTGGCTAGCGGCGCGGCGTCAACGCCGGTGATCCACGCGGTGATGAACGCTGCCAGCTACGTCGGCGGCGTCGTGTCGCCCGGCGAAATGGTGGTGATTTACGGAACGGGCCTGGGTCCCGCCCACCTGGGCGGGATGGCGCTGAACAGTTCGGGATTCATCAGCACGCAGTACTCGACAAACGCGGTGATCAGCGTGCGGTTCAATGGGTTCGCCGCTCCGCTCGTGTACACGTCCTCGACAGCAATCGCGGTTATGGTGCCGTACGAGATCACCGGATCCACCGCACAGATCGCGGTGACCTATCAAGGAACAACCTCGGCGTCGGTGACCGTGAACGTAGCCACAGCGGTTCCGGGCATTTTCACGGCGGACGCGAGCGGGGTAGGCCAGGCTGTGGTGATCAATAATTATGAGGCCGGCACTCTAAATTCCACGACCAACCCGGCGGTGCAAGGAAGCGCGATTATCCTATACGCAACTGGCGGAGGGCAGACATGGCCAGAAGGAGTGGATGGAAAGCTCGCATCTGCTCCGCCTCCAGTGCCGATACGTCCGGTTCGCGTAACGATCGGAGGCGTTCAAGCTGTGGTGCAGTACGCGGGCGGTGTCCTCGGTCAGATAGCTGGAATGATGCAGTTCATTGTCGTCGTTCCGACCAGCGTTTTCGGAAGCGCCATTCCGGTGGTGCTCCAGACCGGCAACGCAGCGAGCCAGAAGGGGGTCACAATCGCGGTCGCGGAAGCCCCATAGATTTGCGGGTCTGAGTTCTGAGCGCAACGACGCACGGGGCCGAACCCGTGGTGTTATAGGCTCTCGAACAAAGCCCATTCTGCGGGGGATGGCGGAATGGTCTACAGCCTCCTCAGCCGACAAGCCATCTCTCCCCGGGGTAGGACAAATAACAATAGCTATTGGAGGAAGGCAAATGAAGAAGTTCATTGATCTGATTTGGAATCTGAGGCTCTGGACGGAAGAACACGGTCAGGACCTAATCGAATATTCTTTGATGGCCGGATTTGTTGCGATTGCCGCTGGAGCGATTATGCCAAGTGTGTCCAGCAGCATCAGCAAGATCTTCAGTAAGGTGTCGAGCGTAATGACAGCGGCTGCAGGTTAGCGCACCGGAGAATGAAGAAACTGAACCTGCTGTAGCGACGACGCAAACGGAAATTAGAGTACCGATATCAAGCTCCGTCCCGGCTTGGTTTATCCTTGCCACGCGTATCTTCCGAACGCCCCGGCTGCGAGCTGTTATCGAACTGGATTTGTCCCACGCTGCGGCTCTAGGCGAAGGCTGTTTCCTACCCTCGGTCCTATCGGCTTCGTCTGTTGCCCCTGTTCCGACTGTTTCCGCTTAAGCAAGCGGCGCTCGCTCTGGATCCAACTGACCATCCTATGGCTGGTGAGGGCCAGCTTCA
>JBEKLB010000487.1:0-4919 GCA_050010415.1 Bryobacteraceae bacterium
TGATCGCGCCCTGGCGCGAGTGGAATATTGTGTCGCGCGAAGACGCCATCGAATACGCGGCCAAACACAACGTACCCATCTCGCAGACCACCACCAAGATCTACAGCCGCGATCGCAACATCTGGCACATTTCGCACGAAGGCGGAGCGCTCGAAGATCCGGCCAATGCGGCGCCGGACGAAATCTGGATGCTCACCAAGAGCCCGCGTGAAGCGCCCGACAAGCCGGTGGATGTGACCATCGGTTTTGAGAAGGGTACGCCGGTTTCGGTGAACGGCCAGCGTGGATCGGCCGTCAGTTTGCTCGAAACGCTCAACAAAATCGGCGGCGAGCACGGCATCGGCCGCATCGATCTGGTGGAGAACCGCTTCGTTGGCATGAAGTCGCGCGGATGCTATGAGACGCCCGGTGGCGCGCTGATCCTGTACGCGCATCGTGAGCTGGAATCGCTTACGCTCGATCGCGGCACGCTGCACTACAAACAAAAGCTGGCGCTGGATTACGCGGAAATGGTCTATAACGGTCTGTGGTTTGTGCCTTTGCGCGAGGCGCTGGACGCGTTTTTCGAAAAGACCAGCGAGACCACGACGGGCGAAGTTACGCTGCGTCTGTACAAAGGCAATATCGAGCCGGTGAGCCGCAAGTCGCCATATTCGCTCTATTCGCTCAAAGTCGCGAGCTTCACCATGGGCGCTGAGTACGATCAGAAGGACGCGCGCGGATTCATCAACCTGATTGGCCTGCCGATCGTGGTGCGGGCCGAAATTGCCGCAGCCGCGAAGCACTCCTAGGGTCGCCATGGCGGACAAACTTTGGGGCGGACGCTTTGCCAGCGGTCCGTCGGAAGTCTTCGAACGCTTCTCCTGCTCGCTGCATTTCGATAAAAAGCTGCTGGACGCCGATTGCCGCGGATCCGAAGCCTTCGCGCGTGCGCTGGAGCGCGCAGGCATCTTAACTTCCGCCGAACGCGATCAATTGATTGCTGCTTTCGAGGATATTCGAAGTTCGGCGGCCGATCCCAAGTTTCTGGAAGGCGCGACGGATGAAGACGTACATACCTTCGTCATCCGCAAGCTCAAGGGTCATGTTGGAAGCCTATCTGACAAGATCCACACTGGCCGCAGCCGGAACGAGCAGGTTTCGCTCGACATGCGGCTCTGGCTGCGCGAGCAAATCGACGCCGATCTCGATCTTCTCGTGAATCTGATGTCCGCGCTGGTTGCGATGGCTCGCAAATATCCCCAGGCCATCGTGCCCGGATACACGCATCTGCGGCGCGCGCAGGCAGTGCCGTGGGCGCACTATTTATTGGCCTATTTTGAAATGTTCGCGCGCGATCTGGAGCGGTTGCAGCAGGCGCGTACGCGCGTGGACGTCATGCCGCTCGGCTCAGGCGCGCTGGCCGGCAGCGGTTTTCCTTTCGATCGCGAACAAATCGCGGCCGACCTGGGTTTCGCCGGCATCACGCGCAACAGCATGGACGTTTCGGGCGACCGCGATTTCGCACTGGATTTTCTATACGCCGCGTCGGTCACGATGCTGCATTTGAGCCGTCTGGCCGAGGACTGGATTCTCTATTCGAGCGAAGAGTTCGGCTGGCTGGAATTGGGCGATGGCGTCACCAGCGGCTCCAGCCTGATGCCGCAGAAGAAGAATCCCGATTCGCTCGAGCTGATCCGTGGCAAGAGCGGCCGTGTGTTCGGCGATTTCACGTCGTTGTTTACCACCATGAAGGGCCTTCCCATGACGTACAATCGCGACATGCAGGAGGATAAGGAGCCGCTCTTCGACGCCGCCGCGCAATTATCGGGCGCGCTGGAGATGATGGCTGTGGTGGTCGAAACCACCGATCTTCGCGCGAGCGCGCCGCTCGACGCGGCTAAAGAAAGCTGGGTGGTGGCTACCGATCTGGCTGAAGCGCTGGCCCGCGCCGGAACGCCGTTTCATCGCGCTCACCAGTTGGTGGGCAAGCTGGTGCTCGAAAGCATCCAGCAAGAGAAGCCGCCCAACGATTGGACCGCCGATCAACTCAGCGCTTTCGCTCCCGAATTTACAGCCGACATGGCTCGGCTGCTTCGAAACCCCGCCGAAGGAATGAAAACGCGCGAGCTTCCGGGCGGGGCGGGACCCGCCGCCGTGGCACGGGCCCTGGATGATGCGGAGGCGCGGCTCCGTCACTGGAAATGAACAAGGCTTTCCGGCAAGGCCAAATCCTGAAGCTCATCCGTACCAAGCCGATCCTCACGCAGGACGATCTGGCGCGGGAGCTGAAGCTGAGCCAAGGCATCGACACCACGCAGGTGACGCTGTCGCGCGACATCCGCGATCTCGGGCTGTTGAAGACGCCCGAGGGCTATCGCCAGGTGGAGGCCGCGCCGCCCAGGCTGAGCGTCGAGACCGTGGCCGCCGAGCTGTTGCAAGACGTTCGCGTGGCGCAGAATCTCATCGTCCTGCGCACTTCACCCGGCAACGCCAATGCGCTGGCCGTGGCTCTGGATAAAGCGGATTGGCCTGAGATCGTCGGGACCATCGCCGGTGACGATACCGTGCTGATTGTCGCGCCCGACACCGCAACGGCGGATAAGCTGCGCAAGAAGCTGCTCGGCTTTCTTTAGGCCGTCGGCCCGCCGAGCCACGCGGAGATTACTTCGCGCTAAACAGCAGCCAGACCGCCGCGCCGATGGCCGCCGGCACCAGGAATTCAGCCCAATCCCGCCACACACTGGCCCAGGCGATCGGCTTCCGCTCGGCGCGCGGCGCGTCTTCACGCAGCGAAGTGGACAGTTTGGAGCGTAGATTGGAAGGCAAGCCGCGAATGGCTCGCACGATCTCTTCCTTGCCTTTGCGGTCGGCGATCAGGATGGTGGCGGAGTTGATGCCATTGGTGGACTGCTCCAGCTTCTTGCGTAGCGAAGGCGGAACGTCCGCAACGGACCGGTAAACTTCCGTCTTGTTTCCGACGGAAATGAAAATCGTCGAACTCTTCAACGTGACGCGGGACATACGGCGTTCCTTCTCCTGTTCAGGGAGAGACTTCTTCTGGCAGCTTGGATCGGGCCGCCCCGGGAATCTCATTCCCGGCATGTTCCAATATAACCTGAATGAACCCCAGCGCGGCTTTGGATAGCGCTTTATCTTTTCGATAGATCAAACCCACCTTGCGAATCAGGGGCTCCGGCCCGAGCGAAACGGCCGACAATTTCCCGGCTGCGATCTCCTCGTGACAATTGGAAGCTGCCAGGAAGGAACAGCCCAGCCCGGCCATTACGAAGCGCTTGATCATTTCCGTGGAGTCCAGCTCCATGGAGATATGGATTTGATCTTCCACCGGCTCCAGCCAGGAGTTTAAGCGGATACGGGTGGTGCCGGATTTGGGCAGCAGGAGCGGCTGGTCCATCAGGTCCCGCGCCGTCACGTAGCGCTTACCCGCCAGCGGATGTCTTCCCGGTAAAAGCAGAATAATCTCATCGGAGTGGATGCGCGCCACTTGCAACTTTTTTTCCTGCACCGGCAGCTGTGTGATGCCGAAATCCGCCAGGTTTTCGAGCACCGCCTCCACCACGCGGGATCCGTAGGCGCGGTCCACCGAAAGTTGGACGTTCGGGAACTTCTTTTTATACTCGGAAAACACCGAGGGCAGCACGTAGATGCAGGTGGCTTCGTTGGCCGCGATCACCAATTCACCGCGCGGCACCCGGTCCAGCTCGTTGATGGTGTCCTGCGCGCGGCGCCGCAGATCCAGGATCTGCTCGGCGTATTCGGCGAAGATTTTGCCGGCCGTAGTGAGCGAAATCTTGGTTCCCAGACGCTCGAACAGCGTGGTATTCAGCTCCTGTTCCAGTTGCCGAACTTGCGCGCTGATGGCTGGCTGCGTGCGATAGCAGGTCTGGGCCGCCTTGGAGAAGCTCTTCAGGCGGACAATTTCGAGAAACGTATGGAGCTGATCCAAATCCATGATCGATCCAAGTGACTACGCTCGACCGGGCAACGCTAACCCAGTCCCGAGGGGGAGTGACTCAATTGTATCAGGAGGACGCCAGGGTGCTGCGTACTTAGGCTAAAACCTAAGGTCTTTCGCGGCTGGTAGGAGTGGTGTTCTCCGCTTAGCATGAGATGAGGGGGAATTCGATGCGACCTGTATTCGTTGTAGCTTTACTTGGGACAACTTTGTCCACAAATCCCGTAGGAGCCCAGAGTTCAACGGACAAACCGGCTTCCGACGCGACGGAGCAGAAAGCGGAGACCCATTCGAAACCTCCCGGGTGGCTCTTTGAGAACGGCCCGGAGCCGAAAAGCGAGGCAGCCAGAAGGGAGGCGCTAGCCCGCCGTGACCGGGCTAAAACGGCCCCCTCCGCTGAGTCCGCTGGGTCCACTGAGCCCACAACGCCGCGCCCGGCCTCCCCGCCGCCCGCACCGCTAGTCCCGACGGTACAAGCGGTGCCCCCCGGCCCTCCGCAGAAAAACCTCACCGGCGCAGAGTTCAGCCAGATCCACGTTGGATCCTCCGAGAAGGAAGTTCTCACGGTGTTGGGCCCTGCATCGTCGAAGGTGGTGGTGCCCGATGACGACGGCCATATGCGCGAGACCCTGCAGTACTGGGTGAAAGGTGTTCCGATGGGAACGGTTCGGCTGGACAACGGCCACGTGGTTCAAATCGAGACCAAACAGAAGTAAACTGCTTGGTCTCGCCGACCCGAGCTTCCTAGTGGCTCAATCGCAGGATCTGGGACGAGATCGCCAGGAACGCCTGGCCAAGCTGCGAGGACGTAGGCGCGTAAATGAACTGGCCCTGGGGCTGGTTGGGATAGCTGATGCAACTGGGCTCGGTAGAGCAGGCCGGATACACGGCTGGGTTATTGAACTGATCCCCATTTGGGTCGTTCGCCATCCTTTGGAGCAGGACGGGATCCGGAGGATTT
>JBEKLB010000488.1:0-4901 GCA_050010415.1 Bryobacteraceae bacterium
TCTATTTCGAAAGCTCCGATCGATTTGGTTTTGAACCCGGCGCGCGGGATTTCTCCTGGAGGAACGCGTGGTGGCTGGCAGAGGCGTCGCTGCTGGCTTATGTCCAAGACAGGACGTGGGGCGAAATAAAGGCGATTCTCGTCAAAGCCGGCTTCGAGGATGCAAAACAGATCGGGCCGGACCCAGCTAAGAGCACCAAAGGATTCATGGCCTGGCGATCAGACCCCGCGCCGTTCGCCATAGTAGCCTTCCGTGGAACCGACAAAGGCGATCCGCGCACCCTGACGACTGATGAGGACCTTGAGCCGGAAGCGAGAGACGGTTATACGGCGCACCGCGGATTCCTCAAAGCCCTGGACCAGGTCTGGGACGCGGAGGTTGCCCCGGCGCTGTCCGCATTCCTCCGCTCACATCCGGACGCACCTGTCTATTTCACCGGGCACAGCCTGGGAGCGGCGCTGGCCACCATTTCCGTCGCGCGATTCCAAGGCCCGGTCGGCGCCCTTTACACCATCGGCTCGCCGCGCGTTGGTGACGATCGGTTTGTCAGAGCGGTACTGCAGAAAACGCAGCAGGTCTTCCGCTTCGTGAATTGCCAGGATATCGTCACGCAGATCCCGCCTGAGGTCCCGTTGGCGCATTACTACCGGCACGTCGGAGCCGAGCGCTACATTACTCGCGCGGGCGACATCCTCGATCACCCGTCCGATTTCGAGAAGTGGGTCGACGTAACCCCTGGCATCGTCGAGCATGACGGCGCTGCCTGCATCAGTGACGTCGCTCATCCCGCGACATTCGTCTCGCTCGCCAAGGAACGCGAAGGACTGGTGGACCCGCCGCCTTACCTGGTAGGCAATCACACGCCGGCCAGATACGCCATCCAAATTTGGAACCATTATTCCGGGACTTAACCATTCCGGAACTTAACGACGGCCGTACTGCGCCATACTCACTTTAAATGCGGCGCGTCCTGTTCGTTTTCCTGGCAAACGAACTCGATTATGTCGGTATCCACCATAATGTGCTGGTGCACGTTTACAGTCCAAGGCTTGGTATAGGCCTTCGGGTCGTCGATGGTAACTTCGATTTCCAGATGCCCGAAGTCCGGACGGCGGAAGCGCTCGATAATGCGACCGGTTTCGGATAAAGGGCTGCCCTCCACATCCAGCCATCCAAGATCGCGGAAGCCAGCGGTTTGGACCACCAGGGTGTCGCCCTCCCAATGACCGGTCGAGTAGCCGTACCACCATGGATCGGGATCCTTGGGCATGGGCCGTCCGTCGGTGTAGATCTGCCGTATCCCGGCGTTGGCTTCGTAAAGGATCACGATCACCTGCGGGGTCTGGATCATCTTGCGAGGTTCGCCGTGATTGTGAAACTGCAAGAGCCCCATCGGCAGACAGTGTGCGTCCGGGTTGTCCTTGCTGTTGTCGGCAACGCGCTGCCGGTGTATTTCCGCGCCCCAGGGCGTAAACGGCAGACCGTCTTTGAACTGAGACCCCAGGTTCCAGAATGGGCTGCGTCTGGCGACAGCCAATAAATCTTCGTTGGATGCCGGAGGGGTCGGACCATTTCGGGCGGCTACGGTGCCACCGACCGTACGGTCGTTTTGCCATATACCGGTAAAGTCCGGCTTGCCTTCAGCGGTCTTGGGAGTTGGAGCGGTCAGGTTCGGCTTTCCCTCGGGAGTCCTGGGGACGCCCGCTGTGGGGTACGCCCCCCACTGAGCGAAGAGTGCTGGGGTCATCAAAATGGTTGCTGCAAATAAGCGGCGCGGCCAATGGAGCGGAGTTAGCATAGGCGCCTTCCAAAATACGTCTCTACGGGACCCGTGTCAATGTAGAGGGGGAAGCAGTGCAACAATTTATGAGATGCGCTCGGTGAATCCATTCCCGTTTTTTTCGCGGTACGCCGCCGCGGCCCTCGTTGCCGCATTGTGTTTTGGCGCGGACGCGCGGGCGCAGAGCCCGGGTCCCACGGCCGAGTTATTGACGGAATTGATCCAGGTGGATACCAGCAATCCGCCCGGCAATGAGGCCCGGATCGACGATCTGCTGGCAGCCAAACTGCGGCCATTGGGATTTAAGATCGATATCATTCCGACACCGGTGCCGGGAAAATCCGTGCTGTTCGCAAGGTTGAAGGGCGATGGCAGCGCGAAGCCGGTGCTGATTGCCTCGCATGGCGACGTGGTGGGCGTTGAGCGCGACAAGTGGACCGTAGATCCTTTCGCGGGCTTGACGAAAGACGGATACATCTACGGCCGCGGCGCCATCGACTTCAAGGGTGGTATGGCCGTGTTCGCGCAGGCTGTGATGCGGCTAGCGAGGAACAAAGTTCCGCTGAAGCGCGACGTGATTTTCCTGGTGGAAGCCGATGAAGAGAGCGCCACGTACAACACTTCGTGGCTGGCGCAATCCCACTGGGACAAGATGGATTGCGAATTCGCGCTGAATGAAGGCGGCTGGATCATGACGAAGCCGAACGGCGAGGTCCGGTACGTCAGCGTCTCCACCAACGACAAGTCGAGCATCGCGATCCTGCTGACCGCGAGAGGAACTTCCACGCATTCTTCCATGCCGCTGCCGGATAACGCGATCTTCTCCCTGGCACGGGCGCTCACCAAGCTCGGCGACTACGAGACCAAGGTGGAGCTTACGCCCAGCACGCGGCAGTTCTTCACCACGCTAGGGCAGACCGCGGATGGTCCGATGAAGCAGTATTTCTCGGACCTGGTGGACGGGCGAGATCCGGTGAAACTGGCGGCGGCGGATAAGGCCATCAGCGAAGATCCCCTGCTGCACGCCATCATGCGAACCACCATAGCGCCGGTGATCATTAACGGCGGGTTTCGCGGAAACGTGATTCCGGGATCGGCGGAAGCTAACGTAAACTTCAGAACCATTCCTGGAACAACGGCGGAAGATCTGGTCGCGCTGGTCAAGAAGATTGTCAACGATCCGCGCATCGAGGTTACCGCACCACGCTCGAATCCCGCGCGGCCCGGAACCATCCCGAACAGCGTAGCGGGAACGCAAGATTCAACCATCGATACGACGCTGTATCGGGCGCTGGAAACTTCCGCGAAGAAGCTGTGGCCGGGTGCACCCGTGACACCCTACCTGTTCCAGGCGGGAACGGACGCTATTGCGTGGCGCAGCCGCGGTGTGCCGGTGTATGGTATTTATCCCTATCCGATTTCGAACGATGAGTTGCGCAGAATGCACGGAAACGATGAGCGGGTGCCGATTCAGTCCCTCGAGCAGGGGACGAAACTGATCTACGACACGCTGGTGGCGGTAGCAGGGAAATAATCGGCTCACAATTCCGGACGGTTGAATCCCGTGAGTGGACAACGGCTGCTATGCCGAGCCTTTGGATCGAATATTCACGCCTGGCCGGTCAATTGCGAGTGTAAATGAGCAAATGCCTATGCCTACAAAAAAGGTTTCAGCGGTCCTATTCTTTGCCACGGCGATCTCCGCGTTCGCGCGTCCCATCAGTCAGCAGGAGCGCGAGCACGTTGTCGCTCACCTGCAGATGACCCAGGCCTGGCTCACCGACGAGGTTTCTCCCTTGTCCGCGGCGCAGCTCAATTTCCGGCCCGCGCCCGATCGATGGACGGTGGCGGAGGTGATTCAACATCTGGTGATCGCTGAGCCAAATTATTGGAAGCTGCTTCAGGACTCGTTGAAGCAGCCGCCCAAGAAGCTGGACAAACAGCCGACGGATGCCGACGTGCTTTGGTACGGAATCGATCGCACGCAGCACGACAAAACATCACCGGACCAAAATCCCAAGGACCAGCACATCGACGCGGCGCAGGCGCTCAAGACCTTTCTCGCCATGCACGCACAGTTGCTCGCCATGGCGCGTTCCACGAACGAAGATCTTCGCGCGCACGCCGTGCCGGACTGGGGCGTCGACTCGTATCAATGCCTGCTCGAGATCTCAGCGCACGAACAGCGGCACATTCTGCAAATCCGCGAAATCAAAGCGAGCGCCGGATTCCCGAAGAAGTGAAGGGATAGAGCGGAGCACCCCGCTACGCCAACCGCTTCACGGCTTCGAGCGCCAGTGCGTGCAAGCCCGCGCCGCCCTGCGCGACATAGGCTTTGATCTGCGCCTTCATGCGGGGCGCCCAGTACATCTGGAAATGTTTCACCACCCCGTCCAGCGCTTCATCATGGGGATACGACGCAAAGAACAGCGCGATCTGGTTCGCGTCATGAACCATGTTCTCGGCTTTCATGCTTACCTGCTGGCGTCCGCCTCAATCTGCGTGGTCTGTTTGCGCGTCTCCAGGTAATGCTTCTGCCACTCTGAGATATGTTTCGCCGGCGTCACCTGCACGGCTGTGACCTTGTATTCCGGACAGCCAGTGGCCCAATCGGAGAACTCCGTGGTTACTACATTCGCTCCAGTAAAGCCGTGATGGAAGGTGGTATAAACCACGCCCGGTTGCATGCGCTCTGAAATTCGCGCTCGGAGCGATGTTTCCCCCGCGCGGCTCACCAGCGACACCAGATCGCCTTCTTTGATTCCCCGGTTTTCAGCATCCTCGGCATGAATTTCGAGAATGTCCTCGGGATGCCAGACATTGTTCTCGGTGCGAGCCGTCTGCGCCCCCACGTTGTATTGCGTCAGGATTCGGCCGGTAGTCAAAATCAGCGGGAAGCGGCCAGTGGTGCGTTCATCGGTGGGCACGAACTCGGTGATCATGAAGCGGCCCTTGCCGCGCACGAATCCGCCGATGTGCATCACGGGCGTGCCTTCGGGCGCCTTGGCGTTGCACGGCCATTGAATGCTTCCCAACTCGTCGATCTTGTCGAAACTGACACCCGTGAAGGTCGGCGTCAGGCGCGCGATCTCGTCCATGATTTCGGACGGATGATTGTAAT
>JBEKLB010000489.1:0-4900 GCA_050010415.1 Bryobacteraceae bacterium
CCATCCGAGCTGGCTGAAGAGTGGGTCTCAGCCATCGAAGCGCCACAAAAGGCGTTCGTTCCCATCCAGGGCGCCAGCCATCTGGCTTTCGTTACCGCCCCCGATACCTATCTCACCGAACTTCTGGGCCGTGTCCGCCCGCTGGCATCGGAGGCACGGTCGCAGTGAGCGCCGAGTGGCTGTCGGGATGGCCGCCCTACCTCTTCTGTCTCCACCCGGATTAGGTTGCAGCAAGCCACTTGGCCGGGAACGGCCGACTCGCTGATTTGACGAAGTGCGCGAGGTCCAAGCCTGGAAAGTCGAAGCCTCAGCCCCTGAAACACTCCCGCCCCAGCCGTCTATTGCCGATGCCGGTCATCGCGCCCTCACTCTCGGCTCCCAAAGAAATACCCGACGCCGCAAAATCTTCCCCTAAGGCCCGAAGCTTCACAAGTAGCAATGCCGTCGGCGCCGTCGCCTCCGATCCAGTCACCAACTTCCGCCCGCTCTTTCTACTTCCCCTGCAACAAACCATGCCGGCCCTCAATCGACCGCCTCCCCGGCACGTGGTATCCCGGTGACCAAGGTCATCCATGACAAACCCGATCCCCACGCCAATCCCTAATCCCCAATCCCCAACCCCAGGGCCTCGCACTCGCGCCAACCGCGAGAATGCCAGGCACTCCACCGGCCCGCGTACCGAATCGGGCAAGCACCGCTCGTCGCTCAACGCCCTCCGTCACGGCCTTACCGCCCGCACCGCCTTCCTGCCCACTGAGGACCCCGACGCTTACCAGCGCCACATCCAGCAATTTCTCGATGAGTACGCCCCCGCCACGCCTACCGAGACGCAACTCGCCCACGAAATCGCAGACACCGCCTGGCGCCTCAACCGCATCCCACTCCTCGAAACCGAACTGCTCGCGCAAAACCCCGACCCCCAATCCCTAATCCCGCAGCTCGCCACGCTTGGCCTCTACGGCTCACGCCTCTCCCGCCAGTTCCAAAAAGCCGTCGACCAGCTTCGCGATATCCAACACGAACGACGCCACATCGAGCGCCGCCAGCTCAACGAAGCTGCCGACCTCTTAATACGCCACCAGCACAAAGGACTTCCCTGGGAGCCTTCCCTCCTTTTTTCAGAGCATGCTGGCTTTGTTTTTTCAAAGCAACAAGTCGAGCGCCGCGCACGCGAGCTCACCGTTCAGAACCCGACGTATTACGCCTTTCACCCCCGTTCCCAAGCGGACCCGCCGCCCGCGGAAGCCACAATTTGCCCGGTCTACGTCTGCCCGGTTCGCTAGGTTTGCCCGATCTACGTCTGATAGACTGGCTGGCTGTGACGCGTAAGTTTTTTCCTCTATTGTTGCTGTCCACCGCTGTCTATGCACAACCACCGGCCAGTGAAGCCGCCAGGCCGGGAGCGCGAGGCAGCGTGGAGGGTCGCCTCACCTGGTTCGATCGTCAAGGCAACAAGGTTGGCGCCGTCGGAGACCCGGGCGTGTATCGCACGCTGAGCATTTCGCCGGACGGGAAGCGCGTCGCCGTGGAGCGCACGGACCCTCCGACCCAGAATCGCGATATCTGGCTACTGGACTCCGCAGGCGGGGCAAGCACCCGGTTCACTTCCGATCCAGGATGGGATGCATTCCCTTTGTGGTCCCCGGATGGAAGCCGTATCATTTTCACCTCCAACAGAGACGGCGGCGTTTTTAATTTGTACGAGAAGCCATCCAGTGGCTCGGGAAACGAGAAGTTGCTGTACAAGTCGGCCGAAGGCAAAGGTCCCACTAGTTGGTCGCCAGACGGGAAATTTCTGATCTATTACAGCCTGGGGCAACCCACTCACTTGCGGTTGCTGGCCGCCGACGGACCCGCGGACCGCGCGGCCATCCCACTGGTTGATCCGCAATTCAACAGCATCACGGGAAGGTTCTCGCCCAACGGCCGCTGGATGGTTTACACTTCCAACGAATCGGGAAAGAGTGAAGTTTCCGTACGCCCGTTTGACCGAGCCACGGGCGCTGCGGGCAATCCCGTGATCGTCACCAACGCAGGTGGCAGAACGCCGGTCTGGAGTGGCGACGGCAAAGAGATCTTCTACATTACTCCGGACGGAATGGTGATGGCTTTGGATGTGAACGCCGGAGCGACTTTCACGGCTGGAACCGCGAAGCCTCTTTTCAAGGCGCCGCCCGGATTTCTGTTCTGGGATGTGGCGCCGGACACTTCTGGCGTCGGAGTGCGCTTCCTGATGCCGGTGCCCACGACTTGAGGATCGGCGGACCACAATGGATTCATTTACGATGGAGGAAAAATGCTGCGCAATATTCTAGGAATTACCGTCGCTCTACTGGCTGTCGCTGTGTTTGCCGGGGCTGATCTCGGTGCTCAACCACCGGCCGCGCCAGCGCCTGCAGGCCGCGCCGCTCCGCAACCGCAGGCCATCCAGCAGGTCAAGCCGGGGCTTTTCATGATCACCGGCGCCGGAGCTAATAGCTTGGTCCGCGTCACCAGCCAGGGCTTGATCGTCGTGGACGGCAAACTTCCAGGCGAGGCGAATTACAACGCTATGATGGCGCTCATCAAGGGTGTCTCCGATCAGCCCGTCAAGTACCTCATCGTCACTCATCATCATGCCGATCACACCGGCAACAACCAGAGATTCCTGGATGCGGGCGTGCAAATAGTGGCGCACGAGAATCTGAAAAAGAATCTCGTCACCTACCAGGTGGATCCGAAGCCCGGGCCGCCCACAATCACCTATCCCGGCGCCGAGTACACCGTCCAGCTGGGCGACGTCAAGGTTGAATTGCATCACTTCGGCCGCGCTCATACCAGCGGAGACACCGTCGTGTTTTTCCCCGACCTAAGAGTTGTCGCGCTCAGCGATACGGTCACCACCGGCAAGACCGGCCCACTGATCGACTACGCAGGCGGTGGCAGCGCTACTGACTGGACCAACGTTTTGGCGGGCATCTTGAGCCTGGATTTCGATGCAGCCATTCCAGGCAATGGAGATGTCCTCACGAAAGCGGATGTCCTGGCGTATAAGACGAAGTTCGATACCGTGATCGCGAGAGCCAGGGAACTGGTCCGCGCGGGCGTGCCCCAGGATCAATTGCTCGCGATGATCAAGACCGACGATATCGGATGGACGCCGCGAGTTCCCAAGGTGGATGCGTTTTACGCGGAGCTCTCGGCGTCGAAATAAGCCGGCTTCTACTGACCCGAACCTGGGATCGGCGCCCCATCCAGAACGAACGTTAACAGCTTGGGCAAGCCTGGCGGCGTCGAAGAAGGCGGAGGCGGAGGAAGTCCGGGGGATGGAATTACCTTGCCGGTCCCGCCCATTAGCGAGATGTACTGCTTGCCGTCGAGCATGTAGGTGATCGGAGGACCCATTCCGCCGTGCAGGCCAGTCTTCAGATCCAGCAGCTTCTCTCCGGTATCGGCGCGATAGGCCACCAGGCGTCCGTCGGGAATTACCTCGAAGACCAGATTCCCCGCGGTGGATACCGTCCCGCCACCCAAAGCTCCACCGCCCGATGCATGCCAGCGCTCGGTTTGAGTCACCGGGTCCCACGCCACCAAAATATTGCGCTGCCCTTCCGGCGGAGTTGGTCCAATCATGGGCGGGGAAGGCCGCGTTTTCGGAGCCTCCTTCGCCGCCGAGGTAGCGCCGGCTGCGTCTCCAGTTGCCAACTTCGGCCTGATAATACCCAGGTTCTTTTCACCCGGCTTGAAGACGAAGTTCTCATCCGCCATGTAAGAATTCATGCCGCCGTTGGCGCTGGGAACATAGACCAGGCCCGTGCTCGGATTGAAAGACATAGGCGACCAGTTGTGTCCGCCGCCTGGTCCCGGTGTCAGCATCACGCTATCGGCGCCGTAGTGCGCTTCTTCGTTGACGATGGGCCGTCCGGTCAGTTCGTCCAGGCCCTTAGCCCAATTCACTTGCACCCAGGGCTGGCCCGAGATGAACTGTCCGGTTACGCGATCGAGCACGTAATAGAAACCGTCTTTATTCGCCTGCATCAGCACCTTGCGCTTCTGTCCCTTGATCGTGAGATCGGCCAGCATCAACTGCTGCACGCTGTCATAGTCCCAGGAATCGCCTGGAACCACCTGGAAGTACCATTTCAACTCGCCGGTATCCGGCCGCACGGCCAGAATGGAACAAGCATAGAGGTTGTCCTTACCTTTGGATTTCCGCAGTTGTTCCGGCCATGGTCCGGCGTTACCTGTACCCACGTAAATCAGGTCGGCCTCCGGGTCGTACGCCATCCCGTCCCAAACAGTTGCGCCTCCGCCCATCTTCCACGCCTCGGGCGACCACGTCGCGGAGGCCTTTTTCATGGCTTCATTCTCGAACGGTTTGGACGGATCGCCGGGCACCGTATAAAACTTCCACGCGAAGCGCCCGGTAGCTGCATCGAAGGCCGAGAAGAATCCGCGCACCGGGTATTCCGATCCGCTGACGCCGACAATCACTTTGCCCTTCGCGATGCGCGGCGCCATGGTGATGCTGTAGTTGTCCTGATGATAAGAGACTCGCGATTCCCACACGGGCTTGCCGGTCTGGGCATCCAGCGCCTCCAGCCTGCCGTCGATAATGGGCGCGATGATCAGGTTCTGGTAGATCGCGACGCCGCGATTCACGATGCCGCAGCACACGCGTGGGAACACCGCGGTCTGGTTCACTTCCGGATCCCAACGCCAGCGCTCTTTGCCGGTACGCGCATCCACGGCGAACACCACGCTCCAATTCGTAATGCTATACAGCGTCCCATTCCAAAGCAGCGGAGTGGCTTCCTGATTGCCCCCGCCCTGGCCAACGTCGTATGACCACGCCAATCCCAGCCGGCCGACATTCGTCACGTCGATCTGCTGGAGCGGGCTGTACCGCGTTTCTCCCGGA
>JBEKLB010000490.1:0-4888 GCA_050010415.1 Bryobacteraceae bacterium
CTTCGTAGCCATACACATTGTTGGCATCGCGAATATCGGCGTCGGGGTTGTATTTTTTCATCCATTCCAAAAACGCGCGAACCCCCGGGTCATTTTTCGATTGCGGCCTGAGCCAATTCCTGGAACGCGCATTGGTGATGATCCCCGCCGATTTCTCCAGACCCGCGGGCTCCAGAAAGGCGGCGACGGACAGCGATGCATTCGGGATAAACTGCAACGGATGCCAGCCCATCTCATAGGCTGTTCGAATCGCGCGTGTCGCAAATCTTCCCACCGCCAGGTTCATGAAAACGTCCGCGCCGGAGGCCTTCAGCGCAGCGATCTGAGTATCCAGTGCATCCGCACCGGAATACTCAAACGCCGCCTCCTTGACGATCATCCCCGCGGATTTTGACCCCAAACCGTCGCGAATCCCAAGCAGCCACTCATCACCGTCCGCGTCGTGCGAGTAGAGGATCGCGATTTTGCCATTTGGCTTATTCTCGAGGATGTACCTGGCGTAAACCAGCCCTTCGGTTCGCTTAGTGGGTTGAAATCCCATGGTCCAGGGAAAATGCGACGGATCGTCAAAAACCGATTCAGTGGCCGCAACTAAAAGCTGCGGCACCTGCTGGTCGTTCATGTACGAGCGGATCGCCAGATTGGCGGGCGTGCCCCAGTTGCCGGCGGTGAACAGAACCTGATCCTGCTCCACCAACTGGTGCGCCAGGGCGTTGGCTTTCGCGGTATCGGAGCCGGAATCCAGGCTGATCAGTTTGATCTTGCGGCCGTTCACTCCGCCGCGATCGTTGATCATCTGAAAGTAAGCGGCCTCGGCACGCCCGGTGGAACCATATTCGGAGAACGCGCCGGTATAAGGCATGATGTTCCCGATTTTGATCTCGGTATCCGTCGCACCGGGGTCATACTTCTTCTGCCCCATGGCCAGCGGTGTGGCCAGCGCCAGAACGAAAAGCGCAGTAGAAAGAGCCGCTCTCATCCCATCCACTCTACGAAATTTTTCTCCCGCTCGCGATGTATCATGATTCGGAGGATTGCTCATGCCCGAAACCATAACCCGTAGCGAACGCTTGCACCCGGAGGTGCGCGCATTGTTAGAGATGATGGACGCCCAGGGTGCGCCACCGCTCGAAAGCCAGGACCCGGTGGAAGCCCGTGGCGCCCGCGTGGAAGGGATGAAGCTGATGGGCGGTGAGCCCATCGCGCTGGAACGCGTCGAAGATTTGTCGGTGCCAGGTCCGGGCGGCGACATCCCAGTCCGCGTTTACGCCTCCGGACATGGCGGGCTTCGTCCGGCGCTGGTCTATTTTCACGGCGGCGGATACGTGTTCGGCAATATCGAGACGCATGACGCTGTGTGCCGCGCCCTTGCGAAGGAATCCGGAGCAGTCGTGATTTCCGTGGATTACCGGCTCGCGCCCGAAAACAAGTTCCCTGCTGCGGTGGATGATTCCCAAGCGGCCACGCTCTGGGTAGCTGCCAATGCCGAGCGGTTGGGCGTGGATGCGCGTCGCATCGCCGTGGGTGGCGACAGCGCCGGCGGTAATCTAGCTACCGTGGTTGCCATGCGCTGCCGCGATGCAGGCGGCCCGAAGCTGGCGGCACAAGTGTTGATTTATCCGGTGACCGATTCCAGCTCGCTCGAAACCCAGTCGCATCGGGAATTAGCCGAGGGTTATTTCCTCACCAGCGCGGCAATGGAGTGGTTTACCGGCCATTACCTGACGTCCGCCGATCAAAAGCGTCATCCGGAGGTTTCGCCTCTTCTCGCCCCGAATCTCGCGGGGCTCCCGCCCGCCATCGTCATCACCGCCGAGTTCGATCCGCTGCGCGACGAGGGCGAAGCCTACGCACAGCGCCTGAAGCAGGCCGGCGTACCGGTTACCATCAGCCGCTATCCCGGGATGATTCACGGCTTCGTTTCCATGCACGGAGTGCTCTCCGGCGGGCGCGCAGTGATTCAGGAGGCAGGACAGTTTACGCGGTCGATGCCGGCGACGGCTTGAGTTGAGCGAAACCAATACAGTTGAAGGCCGTCGCACCGGACTGTGGGGACAATGGCTGTGGCGGCCCAAGACCACCTGGATTCGAAAGCTCGTTTTCCAGCTGCATCTGTGGTCGGGCCTCTTGCTGGGCCTTTATGTAGTGATCGTCTGCGCCAGCGGCAGCGCGATTGTCTTTCGAAACGATATCTACGATTGGCTGGAAGCGGGTGGCAAGGCCGTCTGGTACAAGGCAACGCTCTACCATTGGCTGTCGTGGCTTGGCAAGCTGCATGGCAGCCTTCTGATGGATAGCGCCGGCATGACCGCAAATGCCATCGGAGGTTTTCTCGTGGCCGCTTTGTGTCTGACCGGAATCATCGTGTGGTGGCCCGGTCAGGGGAGCTGGCTACACAGCCTCACCATCCATTCCAACGTTGGCTGGAGACGGCTGGTCTACGACCTGCATGGCGCGCTGGGCTTCTGGACTTTTGCCGTATTGTTGATGTGGGGATTGACGGGCGGATACTTTGTCTTTCCGCAACCCTTCCGTGCCGCGATAGAAGTCTTTACGCCGATCAATCCTCCTCGATCGGTTCAGTCGACGCCTCCGAGCTCAACGTCTCCGAGGTCAACCGGCGCCGCCCACATCAGTGCCCCGAGACCTGTGCCACGCCGGCGGCCCTTAACATTAGGCGCTCGCATCCTGCGTGTATTTTCGTTCGCTCATTACGGCAATTTCGGCGGCTGGGGAGTCAAGCTGTTGTGGGTGATTCTGGGCCTCGCGCCTGCGATCCTGTTCTCGACCGCTTTGGTGATGTGGTTCAACCGGGTGCTCGCGCCTGCCATGCGACGCTTCGGAAGGCGTACCTCCGGGACTTTCTAATTGCCCGCTGCCAAAAACTTGCGGATGTTCTCATTCAGAAACTTCGCGTCCGCTGGATTGCTCGCCGCGCCCGCTGTGTGTCCCCATAATGAGGGGATCGGCATAAACGTAACGTGCGGGATGAAAGCTTGTTCGTAGCGTGCGTCGTCAATCGGAAAATAGAGATCCGTCTGGGAAGGCATGTACAGGAACGGAGCCTTGATGGATCGAAGAGCTTTTTCCACATCGCCGCCGAAGCCGGGCGTGGTGCCCACATTGTGTTTCTCCCAGGTGCGGGCTTGCAGGATATAGTCGTTGGCGTCGGCCGAGAAGCGCGTTCGGAATCCATTCATCACCTGTTCGAACGTGGTCCCTGGCGCCGCGCCTTCACTCCACAACTCCTTGCGCCACCATTCCTGCGAATACAGCCAGCCCGCCCAGACCATTCCAAACGCAGCCAGCCCGTTTTTCGGCGGAGACGTATAATCGCCATTTTGAAACGCGGGATCGGTTGTGAGCGCGGCGATTTGTCCTTCCAGCCGCACCACACCGTGCCCGTAAGTCTTCGCCGTGCCCGATGTCGCGACAAAGCGGCTGGCGAAATCCGGATAGCTTACCGCCCATTGGAAGGCTTGCTGCGCCCCCATGGAAAATCCAATCAGCGCGCGCAGGTGAGTGACCTTCAGATCTTCCATCAGCAGCCGGTGCACAGCGTCGACGTTATCGCGGATGGTCATCACCGGGAACCGTGGTCCGTGAAACGGCTCCGGCGTATTGCTGGGCGATGACGAATTCCCGCTGCCGAACAGTTCAGTGGCAACCAGGAAAAGTTTGGCTGGATCGAGTGCACGATCTTGTCCAATCAGCCACACGTATCCGTGATAGTTGGCCAGGTAGTGCGACGGGAGCAATACTACGTTGTCCTTGGCAGCGTTCAAATGCCCCCATGTTCCGTAAACGATTTTCGCCTCGGGCAGCACTGCGCCGCTCTCGGTGTGAAAATTCTGGATGACGAACTCGTGCCGGACACCGTCATCCGGGCTCTGCGCGTACAAGAAACACTGTGCGACGAAGAGGAGCGGAAGCAATGATCTCATCTCCTCAGGGTAAAGCATCAGGGTAAAGCACTCTGCGTTACGCGGGCGTTGGCGCATTCTTCGGCGACCTTGAGAAAGTTCAGGACCTTTGCATTACCCACGATGTAAGGATTCGGAGTGCCGGGCGCGCGATGGGCCAGCAGCGGAAGATTGATTTTGGATCGGTCCCAATCGGTATGATTGGCCAAGATGATATCCGCTCCCGCCTGCTTCACGATGCCGCTGAAGCGCTGCACCGACTGGATGTAGGTCTCAACGCGTTCCTTATCCGGATTGAGCCCCACTCCGCCCCACAGAGCGGCAAGGTGCGGCGTCCCATTGTCCTTCACTGGAAACAGAGTGGAGATGGTGCCGGGCGTATGACCCGGCGTGATGTAGAGCGTCAGCGTGGTGTCGCCGAGCGTGAGCTTCTGGCCCTCGGTAGCCTCCATGTTCCGTTTGGGTTTGGCGCCGATGGTTCTCTTATCGAGCACATCCCAATCGGCCGGCGACATGATGACTCGCGTGCCGTAATGTTCCTGCAGGAACTTCGCGCCTCCATCATGATCGGGATGCGCATGGCTGACGACGGCATATTTGATGTTGGCCGGATCCAAACCGAGCTTCTTCATCCCGCCGGCAACTTCATCCTCGACCGAATAATCGAAGATGGTGTCGAGGACAATGATCCCTTGTGATGTCGTTATGGCCCACACAGCGTACTCGGACTGACCGAAAAAATAGAGGTTGTCGAAGACCTTTACCGGTTCGGCATGCCATGTCGATCGGTCCGGTGGACCTGGCGATCTCACTCCTGTAGGCCGCGGCGCTCCGGCTGCGGCGGCGCCCGTTCCAAGTGACGCGCGAGGACCTCCAGGACCAGGGCCGTTGCATTGAAACTCGAACAGGTTTTGGAAATCGTCGCCCGCCGCCGCTCTCGCGCGAGCCATGTGTGCATCGGGTGT
>JBEKLB010000491.1:0-4884 GCA_050010415.1 Bryobacteraceae bacterium
AGGTTTCAGCGGTGGTGCCGTACGAAATGGCGCAGTACTCGACCGTCAACGTGGTGGTGGAGTATGCGGGCAACGCGTCGGCTCCGTTCCCGGTGAAGGTGGTGGCGGCTGTGCCGGGCGTGTTCACCAGCAACACCTCGGGGTCGGGCCAGGCAGCGATTTTCAACCTCGCCGATTCGACGCTGAACGGCGCAAGCAATCCAGCGGCGCGCGGCAGCTACGTCACACTTTATGCCACTGGCGAAGGGGTCACCACGCCGCCGGTGGTGGATGGGCGGGTGAGTGGAGTTCCGCTGCAAGGGCCCGCACTTTCCTGCTCCGCATCGATCGGCGGGCAAGTGGCGCCAATCCAATACTGCGGCGCTGCGCCGGGCGAGGCAGCGGGAGTGTTGCAAATCAACGCGCAGGTCCCGCAGTCGGTGACGCCGGGCAGCAGCGTGCCGGTGAGCATCACGATTGGCACTATCCAAAGCCAGCCAGGCGTGACACTGGCGGTCAAGTAGCGGCTTCGGGAGCACGTCCGGCCCTGGATTGAAATCGTTTGGTTACAATGACCAGGTGACTCTGGAGAACCGCGCATCACCGGCGAGCAACGAGGAATTGAGCTATGGAGACACGAAGGATCGGAAGCCAGGGTCTGGTCGCGGGCGCGATCGGGCTGGGCTGCATGGGCATGACCCATGGCTACGGCACAGGCGATGAGAAAGAGTCGATTGCGACAATTCATCGCGCTCTCGACTGCGGCGTGACGCTGCTCGATACCGCGGAGATGTACGGCCCGCACACCAACGAGGAGGTGGTGGGAAAGGCAATCCGGGGCCGGCGCGATAAGGTTGTGCTAGCCACAAAGTTCGGGCTCATGCTGGCGTCGGGTGTAACGCAGGTCGACGGGTCGCCCGCAAACGCGAGGCGCGCCGTAGAAGGTTCTTTGCGGCGATTGGGCGTGGACATGATCGATCTCTATTACCTGCATCGCAAGGACCCAGAGGTTCCGATCGAGGAAACGGTGGGCGCGATGAAGGAGCTGGTGCAGGGGGGCAAAGTTCGCTTTCTGGGACTTTCGGAAGTGGGCGCGGAAACCATCCGCCGTGCCAATAAGGTGCATCCGATCAGCGCCGTGCAGAGCGAGTATTCGCTGTGGGAGCGCGGCATTGAGGAGTCGATCCTGCCCGCGATGAGGGAACTTGGAGTCGGCCTTGTGCCCTTCAGTCCTCTTGGGCGCGGGTATCTGACGGGGGCTTTGCAGTCGAGTTCCGTTTTCGGCGCTGGCGATTTCCGACGGTATTTGCCCCGGTTCAACGATGAGCACATGGCGGCCAACCAGAAGCTGGTCGATGCCGTGAAGGCTGTCGCGGGACGCCATGGCGCGACCACTCTAGCGCAGATTGCGCTCGCCTGGGTTCTGACTGCGGCTCCGAATGCAGTGCCAATTCCGGGCACGAAGCGCAGGGCGTATCTTGACGAAAACCTGGGTGCGTTGAGCGTTCATCTGACCGCGGAAGATATGGCGGACTTGAACCAGCTGGCGTCACAGGTGGCGGGCGACCGTTATCTGCCGGCCATGGCGAAGTTGGCGGAGCGGTAGTCGGTTACGATGGCTCTTTCCCTGGTTGAGTTATTTGAAGCTCAGGCCGATCGGACTCCCGACCGCATCGCGGTAAGGTGCGGACTAGACCAGCTCACATTCGGCGAACTGAACCACCGCTCCAACCGGCTAGCTCGGACGCTGCTTGCGTCCGGCATCGACCAGGGCGACATTGTCGCCGTTTGTTTGGACCGGTCACCAAGCTACGTCGTTGCAATACTCGCCGCACTCAAAGCCGGCTGTGCGTTTCTGCCGCTGGACCCGCGTTATCCGAGCGCCCGTCTGGATTTCATGATCCGGGATTCCGGGACGCCGGCGCTTGTCACCGAGAGCCAATTCGTGAGCCGGCTTGGCACTCCACCGCATGCTTTTCTGCTGGATGCGGAGCGGAATACGGGCGAGTGCGAGAGTTCGGACAATCCGGGGATCGCAGTTCAGCCTGATAGTCCAGCTTACGCCGTCTATACCTCCGGTTCCACGGGAAAACCGAAAGGGGTCCTTTGTCCGCAAGCCGGCTTACTGAACCGCTTGACTTGGATGTGGGAACAATTCCCGTATCAACCGGGCGAGATCTCGGGCCAGATCATATCTCTTAGCTTTGTGGACTCGATCTACGAGATCTTCTGCCCCCTTTTGCATGGCGTCGAAATCATGATTCTTCCCGACGACATCGTGCGTGGCTCTCCAGTGGAGTTGATGCGTGCCTTCGAGCAGCACGCAATCACGCGCATCATCACGGTACCATCCGTGCTTTCCTATTGGTTACATGCAATCGGCTCGCTCCATCCGGTCGCGTTTCCTCTTAAGTATTGCTTCGTCAGCGGAGAGGTGCTGTTGGGCACATTTGCCAGCCGTTTCCGCGAGGTCCTTCCGAACACGCGCCTCATCAACTTTTACGGCGCTTCGGAACTTTCACATCACGCTACCTGGTTCGAAGTGGCCGGTTCACTCGAGAGATCTCTCGAAAAATCCGTACCAATTGGCCGCCCCATCGCGAACACGCAGGCGTACGTCCTTGATTCGGAGATGCAGCCGGTTCCGCTTGGAACGCCGGGCGAACTCTATATGGGCGGGATGGGGCTGGCTCGGGGATATTTGAACTTACCTGAGTTGACCGCCCAGCGTTTTGTGCGGAATCCCTTCGAGTCTGGAAAGAGACTGTTCAAGACCGGCGATCTGTGCCGCGTGCTTCCCGACGGGAACCTGGAATATCTGGGACGAATGGACCAGCAGGTGAAGATTCGTGGCTGCCGGGTCGAATCAGCCGAAGTGGAGGCAGTTCTGAAAACGCATCCCGGCGTCCGGGAAGCTATCGTGGGCGGGCGCGAGAACGAGCGAGGAGAACAGGAGTTGGTGGCGTGGGTTGTTCCGCAACTAGCGGGATTCGTGACTTCCGCTGAGCTGCGGCGCTTCCTTGAGCAGAGCCTGCCCGATTACTCCGTGCCGTCTCAATTTGTATTTCTTTCTGCCTTCCCGCGTCTGGCGAATAACAAGGTGAATCGCCGCGAATTGCCTGCGCCGCGAAGTTTTCGCGGGGACCGGAAAGCGTTGGGTGGAAGGCCCCGCGAGGGACTGGAGCAGAGTCTCGCGGCGATCTGGGAACAGTTGCTGGATCGAAGGCCGCTGGGCCGGGAGGATGATTTTTTCGAACTGGGCGGACACTCTTTGCTGGCTGCCCGGATGATTGCAATGATTGCGGATCAACTGGGGTCCGCTGTTCCATTGGCGCTGTTGATGGAATCGCCGACCATCGCGCAGCTCGCTCGTGTGATGGAAGGAGAGGCTTCTTCGGCGTATCCGCGACATATCGTGCCCATCCAGCCCCTGGGTTGGAGGGTGCCTTTCTTCTGTTTCGGCGCCGGGTCGGCCTACCGTGGTCTCGCGCGACGGCTGGGGTTGGAGCAGCCGCTCTTCGGGGTCACCCTGGATCAGAGTGACCTGCAGTGGTTGACCCCGGAAACCACTTTGCAGGAGATTGTGCGGAGGACGCTCGAATCGGTTCGCGCGTTTCAGCCGACCGGTCCCTATTGCCTGGGCGGGCATTCTATGTACGGATTGTTTGCGTACGAAGCAGCTTGCCAGCTTCAGGCAGACGGCCAGGAGATCGCCTCGATCTTATTGCTGGATACCTCGCTGCCGGCTGCTGCGCGGGATCGCTGCTCAACCTGGATGCGCACCGGCGCGCATCTGTCCGCGCTCTGGGAGCGGGCCTCCAAGAGAGGCCTCAGGGCGCTCTCTCGGCACACGGCTAACCTGGTTCGGCTGGGCTGGTCCTTCGCTCAAGGGGTGTTCAACAAACGCCTGAATGGTGGTTCGCACGACACCCTTTGCGCTTCCGGTTCTGGAGGAGTTCACTCCGCCCAAACAATCAATGCCCTGCTGGCCGCTGCCGAGCGGACTTATGTCCCGCAGCCCTATCGTGGCCGGATCACGTTGATCGAGGCCGAAGGTCAGCTTCTGGGGCGAACGGCCGGCGCCAGGTTCGGATGGAAGGACCTCTGTAACGGGGCGCTCGAAATACGGACCGTGCCAGGCGATCATGGCTCCATCCTCACTCCGCCACACCTGGACGTTCTAGCCCGGGAGATCGCGGCTAGTCTCGAAGGGGGGCGCGGCGCCGTTCTGAGCATGAGTCGCAGCCGAGCGCGCGCTTGAACCGCGGCCCTTGCCGCCACCGATGTCGCTCAGGAAGCCTTGACCGTCGAAGAACCTTCAGGCATGATTGCTTATTCAGTTCAAGGGAGGAGGGAATTTGGGAATGTCCCGTTCGAACCACGATAAGAACATCCGCCTCAACGTGAAGCTGGGCATCGCGATGCTGCTCGGCGCCGCCGCCACCGCGCAAGACATCAAGTTGAACGTAACCTATGTATGCGACGGCGAGCGCATGTACGTCGAGAACTGCAACATACGCGATCTCTCCGACACCTCATCCTGCTTGGTCGCCCATCCCGACCGCCCCAAGCACAATGGCTTCATGGCCTACACCAACGAGACCCGCGGCACTCTGAAAAAGCTGCTTCCAACCTGCAAGCCGCCTACAGCGCAGGAACTTGCCGCGGCGGAGGCCTTCAAGAAGAAGCAGCAGGAAATCTACGAGGCCAACGCCGCTAAGGCCAACCCACAGTCCAAACCCCAGGCCAACCCGCAGCCCAACGCTACGGCGCAGGCCCAGGTAGCCGGGCGGCCGACCCCTCCCAAGAATGCCGAGGAACGCGCCCTGCGACGCTGCGTCTCCTCCGGACGTCTTCCTGCAACCTGCACCGGCAACACATTGCTGGGCGCGTTCGGCCAGATGG
>JBEKLB010000492.1:0-4884 GCA_050010415.1 Bryobacteraceae bacterium
TGCCGACGCATATCCGATGCTTCCAGCGTCGCAGCTGCCTTCGGCACCAGAAAGGCCACCAGCCGCTTGCCGCCGAGCGAGTCGTCGCGGGCCAGCACCACTGCCTGCTCAATCTCAGGCAGTTCCTTCAGAGCCAACTCAATCTCGCCCAGCTCTATGCGATATCCGTGGATTTTGACCTGGCGATCGAGCCGCCCCAGGCACTCAATGTTGCCATTCGCTCGATAGCGTGCCAGGTCGCCGGTGCGGTACACCCGAGCTCCCACACGGAACGGATCGTCCACGAAGTTCTCCTCCGTGATCTCAGGCTGATTTAGATATGCGCGCGCCAACCCGTCCCCGCCGATATACAGCTCTCCCGGCACTCCGATCGGCACCGGCTGTTGGCGTTGGTCCAGGATGTAGCAACGCGTGTTGGCCACCGGACGGCCGATCACAATCGGCTCCCGGCCATTCGCCACGTGGTGTCCGGTTGACCAGATTGTCGTTTCTGTAGGCCCATACAGGTTCCACAAGCGCGCCACCGCTGGCGCGAGTCTCGCCGCCAGCTCCGGCGGCATGGTTTCGCCAGTACACACCGCCTGCAGGTTCGGCTTGCCGCGCCAGCCAGCTTCGAACAGGAGCAGCCAGGTGACCGGAGTCGCCTGGAGAAAAGTAATATCGTGCCGTTCCAGCAAACTCCGCAATGCATTGCCGTCCATCGCCGACTCGCGGGTGGCTATCACTGTACATGCCCCCGCCAGGAGAGGCAGCCAGATATCCACGCCTGCAATGTCGAATGAGACAGTGGTTACCGCGAGCAGCCGGTCGCGGTCGTTCAGCTGAAGCCAATCGCGCATCGACCATAGCAGGTTAGTGAGCGCACTGCGTGGAATCTGGACTCCTTTGGGCTTGCCGGTCGAGCCGGAGGTATATATCGTATAGGCCAGATCCTTTGGCGCTACGGATAGGCCAAGGTTGCCGGAACTGTTAGCCTGCCAAGACAGATCCTCCAGCAGAATTACGGCTCCAGCAAACGCAGGAAGTTTTCCGCGAACACGTTGTTCGGTAACCACCAGGCGGACGCCGCTGTCTTGCATCATGAAAGCCAGCCGCCCCGCCGGCAGCAGGGAATCCAGCGGCAGGTAAGCCGCTCCCGCTTTCACAATCGCCAGCAGCGCCACAAGCATGGCCGCCGAGCGCTCAACACAGAGGCCGACCAGTTGGTCCGGGCCCGCACCGTGCTTGCGTAACTCCCGGGCCAATTGGTTCGCCCGATTGTTCAACTCCGTATAACTCAGCCGCTGCTCTCCAAAAACTACCGCGATCGCATCAGGTGTCCGCTTCACCTGCGCCTCAACCAGTTCCGCGAGCGGAGTCTCCCGCGGATACGGCCGCTCGGTCGAGTTCCACTCCACCAGCATCTGGCGCCGCTCAGTGGCCGTCAACAGCGAGATGGCTTCCGCTTTCTGTTCAGGGTCAGTAACAGCGCTTTCAAGATAACCAGTCAGGTGTCCCCAGAGCCGATCGATGGTGTCACTGTCGAACAGATCGGTGTTGTATTCGATTGCGGCATCGAGTGCCTCTCCAGAAGGAGTCAGTTCGATCGAGAGGTCGAACTTTGAGGAGTCTTTTGGAATCTCTTGAACCGATGTCTCCAGCCCATGCAATTCCAGTCTGCGCACCGGGGCGTTTTGGAATACCAGCATGACCTGAAACAGCGGCGACCGGCTCGGGTCCCGCTCTACAGCAATCTCGTGGACCAGCAATTCGAGAGGAAGATCCTGGTGGGAATAGGCTTCCAGTGCAGTTTGCCGGACACGCAGGAGCAGTTCACGAAAGGAGGGATCTCCATCGAGATTACCGCGCAGGATGACCGTGTTGGTAAAGAAGCCGACCAACTCCTCGGTCTCCACGCTGGGACGTGCCGCGACCGGAGAGCCGATCAGGATGTCGGTTTGGCCGGAATAACGCGCCAGCACCGCGTACAGGGCAGCCAGCGCCACCATAAACGGTGTAACCTTTTCGCGAAGACAGAACTCCCGGATTGCCGCGGCCTGTGTGGCAGTCACCGAGTAATGCCGCACATTGCCCTGAAAGGTCTGTTGTGCGGGGCGAGGCCGATCGGTTGGTAATTGCAGCGCAGGCGAACTATTCAGCAGCTGGTTCTTCCAGTACGAAATCAGTCTTTCGCCTTCCGGCCCAGCCATTTGCTCTCGCTGCCAGCGCGCGAAGTCGGAAAATGCGATGGGAAGATCGGGAAGCTGTGCGGCGGTTCCAGTTATTGCCGCGTTATAAAATACGGAAAAATCACGAAGAATCACTCCCATCGACCAGCCGTCCGTTGCAACATGATGAACCGTCAATTGGAGTACATGTTCGCGATCGCCGAGCTGGTACAACACGGTTCGGATCACGGGATCGCGATTCAGGGCAATGGGCCGGTTTGCCTCTGTCCGAAGCGCTGCTGATAGCAACTCCTCGCGCTTGTTCTCATCGAAGCCGCTCAAGTCCGTGGGAGTTACTGGGATCTCCCGCGGCGCGGAAAACTCAAGCTGCGGTCGCCCTTCCGCGCTCGTGACGTATTGAGTCCGCAGCGTTTCGTGGCGATCGACAAGGGCACGCAGCGCACTCTTTACAGCGCCCGTGTCGAGCTTGCCTTTCAAACGCAGCGAAAAGGATATGTTGTATCGGGCAGCGCCGCGTTCGATCTGCTCAATCGCCCACAAGATTTCTTGTCCGAAAGACGGAACAACATCAGCGGTTCCATGGTGTTCGATTGGCGTCGCGCGGGTCTTCGCGGCCTGTAACTCCGCAAGCCTCTTGTCCAACAAGGCTCGCTTCTCCGGTGCGAGATTCGCGATACGCCGATCGATGTCCGTCATAGGCTGCTAGTTACCTTCGGCGTTCGACGCCTGCATCGCTTCGATCTCCTCAAGAAGACGCAAGAGATCCTCATCGCTGTGCATCGAAGATCGCATCCCATCTATAGCTATCGCCATCGATTCGATCGTCGGATTCTGGAAAAGACATGCAACGGGAACATCCATATCGAGGACACTTCGAATTCGCACCACTACGCGCATTGCGGAAAGGGAGTGGCCGCCAATTTCAAAGAAGTTCTCATCGATCCCAACCCGCTGCAACGCCAACGATTCTCGCCAGATTGCGGCCAAATCTCTCTCGAGCGGAGTCCGTGGAGCAATGTATTCAGCCGTAGTGGCGATGTTCTCCGCGGTTGGCGCGGGGAGCGCGCGCCGGTCAATTTTGCCGTGCGCGGTCAGCGGCATCGCATTGACATGCATGTAGGCCGCAGGGACCATGTACTGCGGAAGGGTCTTGGACAGCAGCGATTGCAACTTGTCGGCGAAGGGTGCGTCTTCTTTCCGGCTGCTTGTATAGTAGGCTATCAAACGCTTTTCGCCTGGTGTGTCTTCGCGCACACTTACAACCGCGTTTTGCACGCCTGGGCACGCCTTAAGACTCGCCTCGATTTCGCCCAGTTCGATTCTGAAACCGCGAATCTTGACTTGGAAGTCGTTGCGGCCCAGAAACTCGATGTTGCCATCCGCGAGCCACCGGCCCCGGTCTCCGGTCCTGTACATTCGCGCATAAGGATCTTCCGAGAAAGGATCGGGCAGAAACTTCTCTGCTGTCAATTCGGGTCGGTCTAGATAACCGCGCGCTACCTGAACGCCGCCGATGTACAGCTCTCCGGCAACACCTTTTGCTGCCAATTCTCCGAATTCATCGAGAATGTAGATTCGCGCGTTGGCGTTCGGACGTCCGATGGGAACGATTTCATTCTCCGCGATTGAGGACGCACAAGGCCACGAAGTCACATCGATTGTTGCTTCCGTCGGACCGTACATGTTATGCAGTACTGCAATCGGAAGCCGTTCTACGAATCGTTTAGCCAATGCTGACGACATTGTTTCTCCGCCGCATAAAACATGCACCAGGCTGGTACATTGCGGGGTGTCGGACTCGTCGAGAAAGAGTTGCAAGGCCGTGGGGACGAAGTTGACCATCGTCACCTTGTTCCGCAGCATGGTCCTGATCAAATATGCAGCATCCCGTTCCCCACCCTGACGAATCATAACGACTCGGGCTCCCGTAAGAAGCGGTGCGAATAGCTCCCATACAGATACGTCGAAGCCGAATGCTGTCCTTTGCAACACTATGGAGTTCGAATCGAGTCCAAATGCGCTTTGCATCCAAACCAGTCGATTCGCTAATCCTAGATGCTCGACCAAGACACCCTTTGGCGCTCCGGTCGACCCCGAAGTATAGATAACGTAGGCCAGATGGCTAAGATTGACTCCGACCGCATCCGGGTCGGGGTTGGTCTCGGACAGTTTGAGCCAATCCGCGGCTTTGGCTGTCAGGTCAATTACCGGGAGCTCGCGCCCGATGTCTAATAACAACGCTTCCAGGTGCTGTTGAGTTAACAGCGCGACCGGCGAGGAATCCTTCAGCATAAAGCTAATTCGTTCGGCCGGGTAGGTTGGATCAAGCGGCACGTAAGCTCCGCCAGCCTTGAGTACGGCCAATGGCGCCACGATCATTTCAAAGCCGCGTTCGACGCAGATAGCCACGCGCGAGTCAGGCCTCACCCCCATTTCGAGCAAGTAATGCGCAAGCTGGTTCGCACGCCGGTTCAACTCAGCATAGCTCAAGGAAGCATCTTCGAAGACTACTGCAACCGCATCGGGGGTCTTCGCCACCTGCAGCTCGAAGAGGTTATGCACGCATGCACCCGGAACCGGCTGCGAGTTCTGACCCCAGGCAAGCAGCTGCGCCCGCTCTTCTGCAGTTGTGGCCTCTGCGGATTCGATCAGCCCAGGCTTTGTGTCGCAGCCCAGCAATGCAAGCTGCTCTGGAGTTTCTTCCGCAATGCCTGCA
>JBEKLB010000493.1:0-4855 GCA_050010415.1 Bryobacteraceae bacterium
AATCGACGGCCAGCACTCGGCTTTAAGCGTCTCGCCGGACGGGACGCGGGTGGTGGTTTCAAACATGCAGCAGGGCAGTAGCAATCGCTTGTGGGTGCGGCGGCTGGATTCGGTGGAGTCGCAACCCCTCAATGGAAGTGAAGGCGCCGAAGGTGTTCCTTTTTGGTCGCCGGACAGCCGGTTCATCGCATTCACTTCCCAAGGCAAGCTCAAGAAGATTGAAGCTGCGGGCGGTCCGGCTGAGACCTTGGCCGATGCGACTGGCATCTACGGGGGTTTCTGGACGGCGGATGGCAGAATCGTTTTCAGCTCTGAAAAAGCTCTCAGCTTCCACGACCTGCGGGAAGTTTCCGCTGCGGGCGGGATCGCCACCCCTTTCCAAAACGCCTTGCACGTATTCGCACCCGCTCTTTTGCCGGATGGGCGGCATTTTATTTACCTGTACGAGACTGGGAATTCATCGACTGGCATTTTTCTGGGATCGTTGGACGCCAAGCCCGCGCAGAGCGCGAGGAAACTTTTGCCCGACGACTCGGACGTTGTTTACGCACCATCCCAAGATCCGAATCTGGGATATCTCCTCTTTGTTCGCGGCAGGTCTGGCGCGGGTACGCTCATGGCGCAGATATTTGACCTCCGCAAGTTCGAACTGGTGGGTGAGCCAGTGCCCATCGCCCAGCGGGTCTCCGCTTTCGCTAGTTTTTCCGTGTCCCAGACTGGCGTGTTGGCCTATCGGTCAGCCGACGCCGCTCCAAGCCAGCTCACTTGGTTCGACCGTCAAGGAAAGGTATTAGGCACGCTAGGAGAACCAGGCGATCACCGCGACATAGCGATTTCTCCAGACGGGATGCGCGCGGCTGTGAGCCGCGCTACCCAAACGGGCGAAGATATCTGGTTGTATGAACTCGCTCGCGGCATCAACGCGCGATTCACGTTCCAAGGGGGCAGGTACCCGGTCTGGTCTCCGGACGGAAGCCGCATTGTGTTCGAATCCCCTCGTGATGGACGGGCCGATTTGTATGAAAAGTTGTCGAACGGAGGCGGTGCTGATGAACTGCTCTTCAAATCGGAAGAGAACAACGTTCCTCTCGGTTGGTCGCCCGACGGGCGATTCTTGTTTTTCGCTTCGGACGGTGTTCCGCTACGGTCATGGGTGCTCCCCCTCGACAGCCAAGGCCATGCCGCCGGAAAGCCGTATTTGGTCCTTAATGGGGGAATCGCGGAAAGATTCTCTCAAGATATGCGTTGGGTCGTCTATGACTCCGACGAATCCGGCAGGTTCGAGGTCTAAGTACGGCCGTTCGACCCGAACAGCGCGAATGGATCTCAACCCGGCGCAGGGAAGTGGCGGGTATCCGCGGTAGGAGGCACAGGATCTCGCTGGAGCGCCAACGGCAAAGAATTGATTTATTTGGCATCGGACGGAGCTTTTATGGGTGTGGACGTAATCGCCAACCCGGTGTTTCAATCCGGCCCGCCCAGGGTGCTATTCAAACCAAAGGGCTTGGGGGCGCCGGCCACAATGGGCTGGGACGTGAGTCCTGACGGGAAGAAGTTTCTGCTTCCCATTCTCACGGGTGCTAGTGCGTCCGCGCCGTACACCGTGGTGCTGAACTGGACGTCACTGCTGAAGAAATGAAAGAAGTATCGTCAGAGAGCGACTCCAAACTTTCGCTGGCGCCTCCATTCAAAAAGCGGACGAAACCGTTGGGCGCGCACGTGTATTGTAATTGCGCTAGCGCCCATTGAGTATTGATCCTGGATTACACGGTATCCGAAACCATCCAAAAGAACGTATAACGGCCCTTGCTCTCTCATGGAACGAGCGATTCTCAATCCGCGCAATGCCGACTGCGCGACCAAGTAGAGACCTCGGGCCCCATTCTGACTGATAGGCGCGTTTCTCAGGCACTTGGGTTGGCCACCGCGCATCAGCGACCGGAACTCGTTTGGCGGACGAATAATGGCCCCAGAAACGGCAGCAGGCTCTCAGAGCTTGACACTTAGCAGCTAGGAACAGCCTGCCGTCGCATCACGGGGTGCCAGGCGACGCCGGATCAATTGGGCGTCCTCAGGAGTGAACATTAGCAGTCTGACGCCCATCAGTTTGAAGTCAGTATCGGTCCAGCTCGCACGCATGATTCCGGTTTCGGAATGGCGCACGATGCCTTGTAAAACATGGGCAATTTCGTGGGCCAGCACGTAGCCTAGGATCGTTGCCTCTGGCGCGTGGTGCCCTACAAGCAGCGGCTTCACGCGATCGTAGAAAACCAAGATGCGGACGCCGGAATCGGCCAAGGGCATGGCCGTTGCCAGAGCGACATTGCGAGGGGAAGGCGCATGAGGGACGATCTCCACTGCGAGATCATGCGTGGCCGGTTCGCCCATGCAGCCCGCAACTACCTTCGACGCCTGGTGATTTTGGCCTCTCCATATGAGTTGAACACGGATCCGCGCAAAGGTCACGGTGGCAGCCTGCTGGCTGTCCCGGAGGAGATTCTTTGGTACCTGTAGTTGACTGTTCAGCTGAACATTGACTTGATACCAATTCTGCCCCGTAAATTCTGTTGCATTGGTGTTCCATGATATGACACACAGTGCCGTCGCCAAGCCTATCCCAATTTTTCTCCGGCTTGCCCCAAGGTTTCTCTCCTCTCCTTTCATCGCGCCCTCCCGTCACGCTCAGCGTGTCGAGGGCTAGTTTGGAGGATGCCGCCCCGTATCGCGATGGAACGGTGGCTATCTGTCGATTAAATGCCGATAACGAGATACGCAATTGAAAAATAGGGAGATAAACGGGGATCAGGGATCAAGGTTCAGTTGTTGTGCTAAACTTTGGGGCACCGCGTTCCCAGGCGGAAGAGTGGTATGAGCGAAGAACGTCATAGGGGCCAGTCCGAGCCGCTGCTTCACGTCGCGTTCGGGGCGTTTGAACTGGACGTTCGCGCCGGCGAACTGCGGAAGCATGGGGTGAAAATCCGCCTGCAAGAACAGCCATTCCGAATCCTGCTCATGCTTCTGGAGCGACCTGGGGAAGTGGTTCTCCGGGACGAGATCCGCAACAGACTTTGGCCCAACGACACGATCGTGGAATATGCGCCCAGCATCAACGCCGCGATCCAGAGATTGCGGGACGCCTTGGGAGATTCGGCCGATCGGCCCCGTTACGTGGAGACCGTGGCGAGGCGGGGCTATCGCTTCATCGGCGACCTGTTGCAGAACCCCCAGAATCAGCCGGAGCTTCACGAAGCTCCCGAAACTCCTGGTGACGACAGCATCCCCAACATCCACGAGTTGACCGGCCGAACGCTCGGGCACTATCGCGTGCGCGAAATGCTGGGTCGCGGCGCGACGGGCGAGGTCTACCGTGCGCGGGACACTACACTGAGCCGTGACGTCGCGCTGAAGGTGTTGCCGCAGCAGTTCGCCGAGGACGCCGATCGCGTCGGGCGCTTCGAGCGCGAGGCGCATGTGCTGGCGTCGCTGAACCACCCTCATATAGCTGCGATTTACGGCCTGGAAGCGGTCGACGGTATTCGAGCGTTGGTGATGGAACTGGTGGAGGGTCCGACGCTAGCGGAGAGGGTGGCCCGCGGCGCGATCCCTCTTGAGGAGGCGCTGGGAATGGCGCAGCAGATAGCGGATGCGCTTGAGGCGGCGCATGAGAAGGGCATCGTGCACCGAGATGTGAAGCCAGGCAACGTGAAAGTCACGCCCCAAGGCGTCGTGAAGGTTCTCGATTTCGGGCTGGCGCTTGTGATGCCGGACTCGGCGCCGGCGCCCGACGAGAACGCGTCTCCGCGGATGGCCACGTTGTCCCTGGCCGGCGGAATTCTTGGAACAGCAGCCTACATGAGTCCGGAGCAGGCGCGTGGCAAGCCGGTTGACAAGCGCGCGGACGTTTGGGCGTTCGGCGTGGTGCTCTACGAAATGCTGACAGGCAGGCAGGCGTTCCGCGGCGAGACGCTTGCGGACGTTCTCGCGGCGGTGGTCAAGGAAGAGCCGGATCTGGCACAAGTGCCGGCCAAGGTGCGGCGTTTGCTGAAGGCTTGTTTTCAGAAAGACCCGAAGCGCCGACTGCAGGCGATTGGCGATTGGCCGCTGCTTCTCGAAGATGTTCCGCAGGTCGTGGAGTGGCGCTACCGTCGAATGATAGCCCTGATAGCTGCGGGAGTCGGTGTGCTGCTGGCGGTGGCGTTTGTGGCCGGCCTGCGGATAATCTCGCGGAATCCCTCGCCCTCGTTCCAGAGAGTCACCTTCCGGCGCGGCGTCATCGCCAACGGCCGGTTCGCCAACGGAGGCAGGACAATTGTCTACTCCGCGGAGTGGGATGGCAATCCATCCCGGGTCTATTCCACACAAGCTGAGAACGCGGAATCTCGGGATCTCGGAGCACTGAATGCGCACTTACTTGGCGTCTCCCCTTCAGACGAAATGGCGCTCGCTCTTACGCCTGACGTGAGCTTTGTATCAGGAACCCTGGCCCGCGTCCCGATGTCCGGCGGAACGCCGAGAGAGGTAGCGGATGACATTGCAGCCGCCGATTGGACATCCGACGGCACGCGCGTCGCGGTGGTGCGTGCCAGACCAGGACTTCAGCAGCTCGAGTTTCCCATCGGCAATGTGTTGTACCAGACCACTGGTGGCATTGACAGTCCGCGCATATCGCCCAAAGGGGATTTAATCGCCTTCTCGGAGATAGTACCGTTCGGGGCTGGCAACGGTGGCGGCGTTGGCACTGTTGCCACGGTGGACACGAGGGGGAATAAAAAGACGCTCACGGGGTTGTGGTTGGGCCTAGTAAATGGGCTCGCATGGTCGTCCGCCAGCAACGAGATTCTATTCAACGCTGCGG
>JBEKLB010000494.1:0-4844 GCA_050010415.1 Bryobacteraceae bacterium
TCACATCCCGTCACCGGCGTTACAAGTTTGTAAATGCAGGCCAGCGACGCCGGCGTCTCATAAGCGTATCCCGTGAACGGCGGTCCAGCGGTTGCCGGTGTGCCCACCATCCGTCCGGTACTTTGCATTACCAGGTTTGTGTGCGCCCGAACTCCGGCGTCGCCGGGATTGGCAATGCTGGAGGGCGGGATTATGGCGACTGGACTGGCTGTCTGTCCTGACGCGGTCATCGCGCAGACGCCAATCCAAGCAGCGACCATTATTAGTGGTGCAAGCGAATGTTTGATTTTCATATATTCCTCGTTCAAAAGCCTAAGTCCTCTTGCCAAGTGCGTAGCGGAAAACACCTCGGTCCCCTAGCTTGCGTTCGTCTCAAGTGGTAAATACGCTTTCTCTCCGAACGCCGCATTCAGCCGCGCAAGCAGGGCCAGTGTTCTCCGTTTTGAGTTGAAATTTTAAGCAGTATATCAGCAATCGCCTCGATTGTGACCAGTTTATTTACTCGTGATACCGCTCCCATCACGCGATGGGATCTACTAGTACCGGCTGGCTTCACTTGCAGCTGCGACCCAGGCGCCCCCGTTCGCCGATTCCCAGCCGCCATTCGCCGATCTCGGGTCGAACGCCCGCACACCCGCTGATACGCTCAAAGCATGGACACGGATCGCTGGGACGAACGTAAGCAGCGCTGGGAACAGAAGATGGAGGCGCGGCGGGCCCGCTGGGACAATCGCATGTCGCGGCGCCACTCGGGGGCGTCGGGCCTTTTCTTTGGCGCCATTGTCGTGGCCGTCGGGTGCCTTCTGCTGCTGGATAATCTGGGGATTGTACGGTTCCATGACGTCTGGCAGTATTGGCCGGTCTTGCTGGTGGCTTGGGGTGTCTCTCGCGTTGTGGATAGCCGGACGCCTTCCGGGTGGGTTTGGGGCGGAATGATCGCTCTGGTGGGCGCATTTCTGCTGTTGGACAATCTGGACATTATCGTCTTCAACTTCGCGGTGGTCTGGCCGATTCTTCTGATCGCCTTCGGCGTGAGCGTGCTGGTGCGGGCGCTGGAGCCCAAAACTTCGATTGGCGGAGCGGCCTATCCGGCCTCGCCCGTGATTGGGACGCACGCTGTCTTCAGCGAGAACAAGAGCGGCAGCGATACCAAGGATTTTCAAGGCGGAGAAGCGACGGCCATTTTTGGCGCGGCGCGTTTCGACCTGCGAAACGCCTCCATGACCGTGGACGAGGCGCGCATCGATGTCAACGTTGTATTCGGTGAGGTGGAGGTGCGGGTTCCTGAAACCTGGAACATCGTCAACCGGGCCGGAGTGGTCTTCGCGGGGGTGAACGACAAAACCATCCACCCCAGGCCCGATCCGAGCGTGAAGACTCCGCGGGTGGTGATTACGGGCGCCGTGATCTTTGGCGCCATCACGCTGCGCAACTAATCGCGGGACAATTTCACAAATGCATCCTCTTGCCGGACGGGACAGGCTATCACTCTATTTACTGAGGTGGCCGACGCTGACGTTCGGGCTGGCCTTTCTGGGTGTGATGTTTGGCCGCCTCGGATGGCTGGAGGCTGTGTTAGTAAGCCTGCCGCTCGCGCTTTTCTACCTGCACATCCTGCTGGCGCCTTGGTATATGTGCCGTGCTCTTCCGCTGGGCGCTTCTCCGGGCTACAAGATTCTAGGCAAGCACGTGGCAGCTGCAATTGCCGCGGGGCTGACGTGGATCGTATTGGCCAAGGGGCTGGGACTCGCGCTGGGGCACTACTTCTTCCCACGGCTGAACGAAAGGCTCAGCCCGCAGCTCCCGTTTCTGTGCGATCTGGGTGTGATCTTGTACCTGGGGTCGGTGGCGCGGCATTACCTTCTGCTCTCCATAGAGTCGTCCAGAGAAGCCGAGACGCGCGAGCAGGAGGCGCTGACGCTGGCGCGCGAATCGGAATTGAAGGCGCTGAAAGCGCAGATCAATCCCCATTTCCTGTTCAACAGTTTGAACTCCATTAGCGCGCTCGCAACAGTGGATGGGCAACGCGCCAGGGACATGTGCATTAAATTGTCGGATTTCTTGCGCACCACATTGAAGCTGGGTGAGAAGCAAAGAATTACGCTGGCCGACGAACTGTCGCTGGCCAAGGCGTATCTGGAAGTGGAGCAGGTGCGATTCGGCGCGCGGCTCAATGTGGAGATCGACGCCGATGCCGATTGCGAGCGCTGCGTGGTGCCGTCGCTGGTGCTGCAGCCGCTGGTAGAGAACGCGGTGAAACATGGGATTGCCGGTTTGGTGGACGGTGGAACCATTCGGCTGGTGGCGCGCTGCACCAATGGCGTTCTGCAACTTAAGATCGAAAACGATTTCGATCCCGACTCGCCTGCATCCAGCCGTCATGGGCTGGGCCTGCGAAATGTGCGGGACCGGCTGCGCGCGCTCTATGAAAACACGGCGCGTGTAGACACCAAGGCGACCACCGATCATTTTGTCGTTGAATTGGAACTGCCCTGCCCGGAACATGCGTGATCCCGGAGCTGTAAAAATGGATGAGGTGATGGCCGACCTTCTCGAGACCGGATCAAACGTCGCGCACTACCGGATCGTTTCGCGCCTGGGTGAAGGTGGTATGGGCGCCGTTTATTTGGCCGACGACACGCGTTTGGGACGCCGCGTCGCTCTCAAGGTGTTGCCGGTGAAGGTGGCCGCCGACCCGGAACGCATGCATCGCTTTGTGCAGGAGGCGAAGCTCGCATCGGCGCTCACCCATCCGAACGTTGCGTACATTTACGAGATCGGAGAAGACGACGGGCTGCGCTTTCTCGCCATGGAATACGTCGCCGGCGAACCGCTGAGCGTTCGTCTGGCCAGTGGCCCGGTGGCGTTTAGCGAGCTGGTCTCGGTCGGCATCCAAGTGGCTGACGCGCTGGACGACGCGCATTCCAAAGGCATCGTGCATCGCGATATCAAGCCCTCCAATCTGATGCTGACGCCGCGCGGCTATGTAAAGGTGTTGGATTTCGGACTCGCCAAGCTGGAGACCACCGGTGTTGGCAATAAGACTGGCAATCAGATGCCGCCCGACGAGACGCAAGTGATGACCAGCCTGGGAGTGGTGATGGGAACCGTGGCTTACATGAGTCCCGAGCAGGCGATGGGCCGCGACGTGGATCATCGCACCGATCTGTTCAGCCTGGGCGTGGTGCTTTACGAGATGGCCACCGCGCGTCTTCCCTTCCCTGGCGCCACGCCTTCGGAGAGCATGGCCCGCATTCTCGGCTCGCAACCCGACGCGATGGCACGCTTCAACTACGACATTCCCGAGAGTCTGGATCGGGTGGTGCGGAAATGCCTGGAAAAGGATCGCGAACGGCGCTATCAATCGGCGCGCGAGCTGCTGGTGGATCTGAAGAACCTGGTGCGGGATGCCTTGGGAACCCGGACCACCGTCGCGGCAGTGCCTGCTCACCGGAACTTGACGGCGATGATTGTGGATGATGAGGAACTGGCGCGGGCCTTGTTGCGCGAGTACATCGGCTCGTCTCCCGACATCGAGATTTTGGCCGAATGCGCGAACGGTTTCGAAGCGGTGAAGGCCATCGCGGAGAAAAAACCCGATCTGGTTTTTCTCGACGTCCAGATGCCGAAGCTGAACGGGTTCGAAGTTCTGGAGCTCATCGGCCAGGAAGTTGCCGTCGTATTCGTCACCGCTTACGATCAGTACGCGATGCGCGCCTTCGACGAACACGCGGTGGATTATCTTTTGAAGCCGTTCAGCCTGGAGCGATTTCAAAAGGCGCTGGAACGAGCCCGCCAGCGGGTGGGTGAAAAGGGGACAGCGCAGGAATCCGCCACAAAAGCTCCCCCCTCAGACCTGGCGCGCTCCGCGCGGCCTCCACAAGAGTTTCTGCAGCGAATCGTGGTCAGGGACGGGGCGCGGGTCCACATCATTCCCATTGAGCGTTTGGATTATGCCGAATCGCAGGACGACTACGTGTCGCTGCATAGCCAGGGCAAAAGCTATTTGAAGGAGCAGACCATTTCGAGCCTGGAGGCGTCGCTCGATCCCGAGCGTTTCGTGCGCATTCACCGCTCCGTGATCGTCAACCTGGAACGCGTCGCGAAGATCGAGCCGTACGCGAAAGACAGCCGCGTGGCGGTGCTGTCGGATGGATCGCAGCTTCCGGTTAGCAAGGCGGGTTATGAGAGATTGCGGGGACTGCTCGGAGATTAACTGTTCACCGCAAGGCGCGGCTTGGCCGCTAGCGAGAATTCCACACCCGCTGCCTGCAGCGCGGCCTTTCCGGCGGCGATGATGACGGTGCCGCGTGGCTGGCCGTTCGGCGAGTGAATCGGCGAAGTCCAGACCGCAGCCTCGATGAAGCTGCCGTTCTTGATTTGAATCGGGCCATGGGGATCGAAGGGAAGCTCGCGCCCCACCAGCTCATGGCGGGTCCATCCGATCAAACCTTCCGCCGCGGCATTCCAGTGGGTAACAATACCGTGATCGTCGATTGCAAGAATGGCGAGTGGTGAAGAGTCCAAAACTGGATGACCCAATTCGGGCACTGCCGCGATCAGCGCGCCCGTCAGGTCCGCGCGCTTCTCATCCGCCTCCACCAGCCGCAGATGAACCTTGGTAGCGGCGCGATCGATACTGGACGTTTTGAGAATCAATGCCGCGAGCAAATACAGGCAGGCGCTGATCAGGTCCACCCAGCCTTCCATGGTTCGGAAGCGGGCGAAAGCGGCGAAGCCGGAGTCTTTCAGAATGCGCAGAGCCGCGTAGACCGCGATCAATCCCAGCAGGCCCGTAAGAATCTTGTCGAGACCGTTGCGCTGCCGGCGAGTTAACAGGATGC
>JBEKLB010000495.1:0-4841 GCA_050010415.1 Bryobacteraceae bacterium
TGATCAGCGTTTTTATCATCTCGGCGCCCTCGGGTTCAGGGAAGTCAACCCTGGTGCACCGGCTCCTGAATACAGTGCCCAACCTGCACTTTTCCATCTCTTATACCACGCGCCCTCCCCGGTCGAGTGAGACCGACGGTGTTGACTATATCTTCATCAGCCGTAAGGACTTCGAGGAGCGGCTTGCGCGCGGCGAGTTCCTGGAATATGCCGAGGTGTTTGGCAATTACTACGGAACCAATCGCGAGGCGTTTGACTCGGCTGTGCGTGAGGGCAAGGACCTGGTACTCGACATCGACATCCAAGGTGCGAGACAATTGAGGATAGCGATTCCGCAGGCGATCACCATATTTGTGTTGCCGCCCTCCAAGCAAATTATGGAACAGCGGCTTCGTTCGCGTTCGCAGGACAGCGAGGAAGTGATCCAGCGCCGGCTGCAGGGTGCCGCAACCGAAGTGAAGAACTACATGCACTACGATTTTGTTCTGATCAATCGGGATATCGAGAAAGCTTCGGCGCGACTGGTGAACATCGTCGAAGCCGAGCGGTTACGCCGGGATCGTATGGAAGAAGAAGTAGGGCCGATCCTCGAAAGTTTCAAGGTCGACTAAGAGAGAGGTAACCACCACCATGGCTGAGAGAATGAGAAACAACGCAATGTACGCGATCCCCGACGATGGCGAGCAGAGCACCTATCGCTTCATCATCGTGGCCGCCAAGCGCGCGCGGCAATTGCAGAATGGCGCCCGTCCGTTTCTCCCCACCACGTCGAAGAAGCCGACGGTGACTTCGATGGAAGAGGTGCGGCGCGGTCTGGTGAAGTATACCGACTCGCTGCGTGTAGTTCCCGAGGATGTTCCACAAGAATAAGCCATGAACGTGGTGCTCGGCGTCGGTGGCGGAATCGCCGCCTACAAATCCGCGGAGCTGGCCAGGGCCTTGATGGAGCGCGGCATGCGCGTCCAGGTTGTGATGACGGACGCCGCGTGTCGGTTCATCACGCCGCTGACTTTTGCGAGCCTCACGGGAAACAAAGTAATTACTGGACTTTTCGTCTCGGGAAACTCAGAGGAAACTCTTTCGAGCGCGGTGGAGCATATCGCCGTCGCTCAGGACAATGAAGTCCTGGTGATCGCGCCGGCCACGGCCGATCTGATGGCTCGCCTGGCGCACGGACTGGCCGACGATTTCTTGACAACCATGTACCTGGCGTTCACCGGCCGCGTGGTTCTCGCACCTGCCATGAACAACAACATGTGGGCCCATCCGGCGACCCAGGAGAATTTGGAAATCTTGCGCAAGCGCGGGCATGTCATCGTAGAGCCGGAAGAAGGCTTGCTGGCTTGCGGGACCACCGGACCGGGACGTCTGGCCGAGCCGGGAAGAATCGGCGATGTCGTTGCCAACTTAAGGTCCCCCTTGAGTAACCATTCCCGCGACCTGGAGGGCGAGACCGTTCTCATCACCGCCGGCCCCACACAGGAGCCGCTGGATCCGGTGCGCTTCATATCCAACCGTTCGAGCGGCAAGATGGGTTATGCGCTGGCCGAAGCGGCGGCTGAGCGCGGAGCGGAAGTGACGCTGGTCTCAGGTCCTGTACAACTGGCGGAGCCACGCGGGGTGCGCGTGGTGCACGTGCGCACCGCTCTTGAGATGCACGACGCCGTGATCGCGCATTTGAGCGAAGCCAGCATTATCGTGAAGGCTGCCGCGGTAGCCGACTATCATCTCGCCCAGGTGCCCCGCCACAAGATCAAGAAAACTGCGATGCGGATGTCTCTCGATTTAGACCCGACGCTCGACATCCTGGCCGAATTGGGGCGCAAGAAAGGCGACCGGTTGCTGATCGGATTCGCGGCCGAAACCGAGAACCTGGTCGAGAGCGCCCGTCAGAAACTCGAGTCGAAGAATTGCGACATGGTGGTTGCCAATCTGGTGAATCAGGAAGCTACCGGCTTTGAAGCCGACGAAAACGAGGTGGTGCTGGTGCTGAGCACCGGCGAAACCATTCCGCTTTCGCGAGCGCCCAAGCGCGTGATCGCCGACCGCATCTTCGATCAAGTGCTGAAGCTTCGCCTGGCAATTCACGCGGCGCAATGAATAAGGACCGGCTTCGCCAACGTCTCGAGTTCTACCAGGACCTCGGCGTCAAAACGATCTACCGCCGATCCGTCATCGAGCGCGCCAGCCCCCCCAACCCCCAACCCCCAATCCCTGTTGTGTCCTTACCAACCATCGAACCCGCGCAGGACTCTCTGTTAACGATCCTGGGGGACATTGGCGACTGCAAGCGCTGCCGCCTCCACGAAGCCCGCAATAAGATCGTCTTCGGATCGGGGAACGAGCAGTCGAGACTCGTGTTCGTCGGCGAAGGTCCGGGCGCCGACGAGGATGCGCAAGGCCTGCCGTTCGTCGGCCGCGCGGGACAATTGCTCACCCAGATGATCGAAGGCACGGCGTCGAAAGAAGGCATCCCGATCAAGCGTCCCGACGTTTATATCTGCAACGTGGTGAAGTGCCGGCCACCGGAGAATCGCACACCGGAACCGGACGAGATGGAAATCTGCGGCCAGTTCCTTTATCGCCAGCTTCAGGCCATAAAACCCAAAGCGATCTGCTTGCTGGGAGGCACTGCGGCCAAGGCTGTGCTGAACACCAAACAAAGCGTGACCGCGATGCGCGGAAAATGGCACAACTGGCGCGACATTCCAGTGATGGTCACCTACCATCCGTCGTACCTGCTACGGGCTTACAATCAAAGCGCGAAGAAGGAAGCGTGGGAGGATCTGAAGAAGGTCCTGCACTATGTCTACGACTAAGGGTCGGGGCCTGTTCGTGACATTTGAAGGGCCCGACGGCAGCGGCAAAAGCACGCAGGCCCGCATGCTGGTCGCGCGTCTGCGCCATCAAGGACGCGATGTGCTCGAATCCGTCGAACCAGGCGGCACGCCCATCGGGCAACAAATCCGCCGCATTCTGCTCGATCCGGCCAATAAGGAACTAACGGCAACCGCGGAATTGCTGCTGATGTTCGCGGCTCGAGCGCAAAATGTCGAGCAGTGGATTCTGCCGGCTCTGGCTCAAGGCAAGATTGTCGTCTCAGATCGTTTCACGGATTCTTCCATGGCTTATCAGGGCGCCGGGCGCGGTCTCGGTTGGGAGAAAGTTCTGGATGTCGATCGTATCGCGTGCCAGGGACTGGTACCGGATTTGACCCTGTGCATCGATATTGACAGCGAAACCGGACTGGCTCGTGCGCAATCGCGCGGAGGCTTAGAGACGCGCTTGGAGGAGCAGGCCATCGAGTTTCATAAGAGGGCGCGCGAAGCTTATCACCAGTTGGCCCTGCGCGAGCCGCAGCGTTTTCGTCTCATCGAAGGGAACGGAACGCCCGACGCAATCGCGGCCAAGGTCTGGGAGCAAGTGGGAGCTCTTCTTACATGAACTCGATGATTCACATGAACTCGATGATTCACATAAACTCGATGATTCACATAAACTCGATGATTCACATAAAGGTGATGCGCTGGTTGCGCGCCGAAAACTCGATTAGCTTCTCCAGCCGCTTGATTTGCGTCTCCTCTTTCTTCGCACTGGCCACCCATCCTGAAGTTACGCGACGGTAGCCTGGCGGAAACTTCTGATAGTTCGCCCAAGCCGAGCGATGCCGGCGAAACCCTTCTTCCAGCACTTTCGGCAGCTCCACCGGCCTGGGCGCAACAGCGCGTCGATCGCTCGATTGGTACGCTTTCAGTCCGGCCGGCATCATTTTTCCCTCCGCCATCAACCGCTCCACGCGTTCAAGATTCGATTTCGACCACGGGCTTCTAGCCTTGCGGGGCGTGAAGCGGAACGCGTAGCATTCCTCGTCCAGCTTCTTTTTCTTGCCATCGATCCAGCCGAAACACAGCGCCTCTTCCACGGCATGCTCGTAGGACACTGTCGCCTTGCCCGAAGCCTTCTTGTAAAACACCAGCCAAATCTCATCCGAGCGGGCGAAGTTCTGGTTGAGCCATCGCCGCCATTGGGCGCGATCGGCGGCGAACACCGTTTCCATGGCGCCTCAACTCACTAACTTCATTTCGTTGATGCGGTCCACTTCCACCACCAGGTCCCCTTTTGCGTCCACTTTGAAAGTTGGAATAAACTTCGCGCCCCACACAAGCTGGTCGTGCCGATAGGAATACCGCGAGTGGACCTGCTGGCTGAACGTATCGTCGAATCCCTGAATCAGGATCAGTATTTCCGCGGACAGCGCCGCCAGATCCTCGCGCGTTTTTCCGAAGAACGGGCTGGCGGAATCGATGGGATGCACAATGGTCCAAGTGAGAGCGAAGAAATAGATGCCGGGCCGTTCGAGCGGAAGGTCGATAAAATTGCGCTTCAACTCTCCGTTGGCGTTATCCACCATCATCAACAGGACGCGCGCCTCCATATTCATGAGCACATTGCGGCGAGCGTTTGTGATGCGGAACTGCAAGCTGGTTCCGTCCTGGTAGGGAGCGATGATCGCATTGTCGCTATAGAGGATGCGAGCGGACGGCCTGGAAAAGCGGCCATAAAGCAGTCCCGTGGCAATCGCGAAAACCATTAAACCGGTGGCGGCTTCGAGGGACGAAATGGTATTGGCCCAAGGGCCTTCCGGATAAACGTTGCCGTATCCAACGGTGGTGAGGGTGTGAACGCTGAAGAAGAACGCGTTCGCAAACGCGCCCATGTCGGATTCAAGTCCCTTGAGGTAATGGATGCCGATAAGCAGATAGAGGCAAGCGAAGATCATATTGACGGCCAGGAATCCGACCATCACCACCAGCAGGAATCGCGGCCAGGTGGTGTCGATC
>JBEKLB010000496.1:0-4833 GCA_050010415.1 Bryobacteraceae bacterium
CCAACGGCGGCCGCGAGTACCACCAGCGTGGGCCGAACGCTGCCCGTGAGGGTTTGCTCAACCGGTTCAAGCCGCAAGGACCATCTTGACGCGGCCGGATATTCCTCAGGATAGGTTTGAGCGAGCTGCGCGGCCAGGGCGTCCAAATGTTGCTGAGCCTGCTGAATGGTCAACCCCGGCTTCAATCGCGCAATGGCGCCCGGCACGAGGCGCTGTGCACGTACCGGCGGCGATGGGAACGGATCGGCGGCGAAGCCGCAGGCGACCCAAAATTCCACGTCACCAGTTAAAGTCTGGCCGGGATGCCGGAAATCGGGCGGCATGACGCCGACAATGGTGTAACCATCCTCATCCAGTCGAATCCGCTGGCCCAATATACGCGGGTCGCCACCGAATTGCCGCTTCCACAGTCCATCGCTAATCACGACCGATTCGGTGAAGCCCGGCTGCGCGTCGCGCGATCCGTATACGCGCCCTAGCTCGGCCTGAGCGCCGAGAAGCTGGAAGTAATCGGCGCTGGTGCCGAGCATTTCGATGCGCTCGGTGTGGTCGCCCCCGCTCAGCGCCGTGCTCCCCGCAAAAATGACGCTGATGTTATCGAAGACGCCGGAGCGATCGCGCAAGTCCTCCCATTCCGGCTCGGACATGCCGACATCTTTCGCGCCCGCGCCTTTCAAATCGTCAAAGACGCGGACCAAACGCTCGGGATGCTGGAACGGAAGCGGCCGCAGGAGCACGGCGTTTACCACGGTGAAGATGGCGATGTTCGCGCCGATGCCGAGCGCCAGGGTGAGTACGGCGACGGCGGTAAATCCTGGAGCTTTCAAAAGACTTCGACAGGCCAAGCGCAAGTCCGCGAAGGTCTGTTCCAGCCAAAGGATAGAGCGCTCCTCGCGATGCAGCTGCTTGACCTGCTCCACACCGCCATAAGCGCGCCGGGCCTCCAAACGAGCTTCCTCGGCACTCATTCCTCGCCGGACGAACTCATCTTCGAGTAGCGCTAAATGCGAAGCTACCTCGCGATTCAATTCGGAATCCGCGCGGCCGCGACGGATCAGGTTATAGAGCTTGGCAAACAGACGCCTGACGTACCGCATTTTGTGCGCTCCTATCCCAGCAACTTCTCCACCAGGCCGGACAGTTGACGCCAGCGCTCGGTTTCCGTTCCCAGCGCCTTCAATCCGGCTTTGGTGATCGCGTAGTATTTCGCTTCCCGGCCGTTTTCGGTCTTATCCCATTTGCCCTTGATCCAACCCTGCTGTTCCAGACGGACCAAGGCCGGATAGAGGGTGCCCTGATTGAGCTTTAACAAATCCCCGGAGACTTGTTCCAGCCGCGCGGCGATGCCGTACGCATGCAGCGGACCCATGCTATCGAGCGTGCGCAGGACGATGAGATCGAGGGTCCCTTGCAGGACCTGAATACGCGATTTGCCTTCACTTGACAATCCAGTGGAACCTCTGGAATCCAGTTTGGCGCACGCTCACTAGATTGTCAAGTGGAGATTGTGGCGCGGAACGATCGCGGCGCGATTCCCGGCTCGGTTACGCTAGAGGAGTGTTGAAACATATTTTGCTCCTTTGTGTTAGCGCGGCTGCGGCATTCGCCGAGGTGCATCCGCTCACGCTGCGGCAAGCGTTGGAAATGGCCCTGAAGGATAACGCGGACTTGGTGCTGTCCCGCCTGGACCAGCAGAAAGCCGACGCGGCCGTTCGCATCGCCAAAGATCCGTTCGCACCGAAGCTTTACGCCGGCAGCGGACTGGCGAAAGTTTGGGGTTACCCCACCAGCATCGAAGGCTCCGCGCCATCGATCATTCAGACCCGCACCGACATGTCGTTGTTCAACCGGCCGAAGACATACGAATTGGCTCGGGTGCGCGAAACGGCGCGCGGCGCGGGAATCGACACGCAGTCGAAAAGCGATCAAGTGGCTTATCAGACTGCGACGCTGTTTCTGGATGCGCAACAACTGGACCGCAGGAAGCAATCTCTGCAACTCGAAGCAGAGAGCCTGGAGCGCGTGAGCAGCACGGTGGGCGCGCAGGTGGAAGAAGGACGCCAGCTCCCCATCGAAAGCAAGCGCATCGCGGTTGACCTGGCGCGCGCCAGCCAGCGGCTAGCGGCGCTGAATGGCGACCTCGATTATTCAGAGGCATCCCTCGCGGTGGTGCTCGGTTATTCCGCGACAGATCGCGTCCAGCCGCTGGGAGAGGAGCGCGCACCTTTTGAAATCCCAGCGAACGAGCAAGCCGCGGCCGAATTGGCTTTGCAAAATAGCAGGGAGATTCGCAAGATTGAGTCGCAACTGCAGGCCAAGGGTTTTGAAGTGAAAGAGGCCGAGGCGACGCGCCTGCCGGTAATCGGCTTGGTGGCCCAGTACGCGCTGTTCGCCAAGACGGATTATCAGGATTACTTTACCCGCTTCCAGCGCAATAACGGCGAATTGGGCATCTCCATTCAAATCCCGTTGCTGACAGGATCGGCTGCCAAGGGGCTGGCCGCGCAGGCGCAGACCGACATCCTGGAACTGCGGACACAAATGGGGCAAGTTCGCAACCGGATCCAGCTGGATACGCAGAAGAGCTATCAGGAATTGCAGAAGGCGAGTTCGGCGCAGAACGTAGCGCGGCTGGATCTGGATTACACGCGCGATCAGGTCTCGCTGCTTCTGGCGCAGCTCGGCGAAGGGCGCGCGACCCAGCAGCAAGTGGACAATGCGCGGCTTACGGAACAAGAGAAATGGATCGCGCTCTACGACGCGCAACATGCGGTGGAGGCCGCGCGGCTGGATTTGTTGCGGCAGACGGGGACGTTGCTGGCGGCGTTGCGGTGACAAGTGCGCGGATGAGCAGAGAGTTTTCTGTGGGCTTACGCACTAGGGAGTGTGAAAACCGCGCGGTTCCTCGGTGCCCTGCTCGCCATCCTGCTGGCCGTGTGGCTCGCGGCTTGCAACACCGATCCGAAGGCGGCGAGCAAAAGGTATGTTGCGAACGGCAATAAATACTTCTCGCGCGGTCAATACAAAGAAGCATCCATTCTCTACCGCCGGGCGCTCAGCAAGGACCTGCGGTCGCCCGAAGCCTGGTATCGGCTCGGGCTGGTGAACGCAAAGTTAGGCGACTTGCCGGAGGCGCGCAAGGATTTTAGCCGCGCGATGGAGCTCGATCCGGCCAATGAAGACGCAGTGGTCCAGCTGGGCGATCTCGATCTGGCGTTTTATCTTTTGGACCCGCCCGGCGGCCGGGCCTTCCTGGCCGATCTCACGGAAATCACCGGGCGCTTATTGAAAAAGGATTCGCGATCCTTCGATGGCCTGCGCTTGGCCGGAAACATCGCCCTGGCCCGAAACGATACTTCCGGGGCAATCCTCAAATTCCAGGAGGCTAACCTGGTGAAGCCAGACCAGCCGGACCTGACGCTCACCCTGGTACAGACGCTATTCGCCGCGCGCCGGGACGAGGAAGCCGAGCGCCTGGCCAGCGCGCAATTGGATCGACTAAAAACGTTCGCGCCGCTCTACGATGCCTTGTACATACACTACCTGCGCGGCAATCGGACGGAGCTGGCCGAGCAGGTGCTATTGCGAAAGATCGCCAATAATCCGCGGCAGGCGGCCGGCTTGATCCAACTCGCGTTCCATTATCTGCTGTTGCATCGCGCGGCGGACGTGCGAACCACCCTGGAACGCCTGACATCCGATCCCAAAGCATTTCCGGACGGACACCTGGAAGCCGGCGACTTCTATGTTCGCGCCCGCGATTACCCCGCTGCGATCGCGCAGTATGAGGAGGGAGAGCGGCAGAGCGGCTCCGAGAGTTCTAAGAGAGCCCGCGTTTGTCGCAAAAAGATAGCCGAGGTGCTGGCTACGCAGGGCGCGCGCGATCAAGCGGGGAAGATGGTGGCGGAGCTGTTGAAGGAGGATTCGAAAGATCCCGAGACGCTGGCGCTGCACGCTGCTTTGTCGCTGGAAGCGGCCATGGCAGGCCCGGGCGACCCGCGATTGTTGAAGTCGGCGATCGGCGAGTTGCAGCCGTTGATCGCCAAAATGCCACGCAACGCGACGCTGCATTTCAACCTGGGCCGGGCCTACATGGCTGTGAACCAGGACAAGGCGCGGGAACAGTTGGAGGCGGCATTGCGGCTGGATCCGCATCATACCCCCGCCAAACTGGCCTGGGCGGAGTTGGCGCTTGCGCGCGGCGAACCCGCACGAGCGGTCGAAGCATCGAGCGAGGTGTTGGGCGAAGATTCCACCAATTTAGCAGCTCGGCTGCTTCGCGCGAGAGCACTGGTCAACATGGCGGAAGCAGAAAAGGCGCGAGAAGAGTTGGTGACGTTGCTCCAGATGTATCCGGCATCGGACGACGGCCACGCACAGCTCGCCGAATTGGATTTCCGGGACCATCGGTACAAGGACGCCGAAGAGGGATTTCGCGCGCTGCTTCAGGCCCACGATAGTGGGAGCGGCTCCAGCGGCTGGACTGAAGGCCTCCTGAAGGCTGAGATCGCCCAGGGCCGGTTCGAAGAGGCGATCCAGTTCGCGAGGGACGAAGTGAAGCGCCGGCCGGACGGCACCGATGCCCGGCTGGCTCTGGCGAATACTTTGGTTGCGGCGGGAAAATATCCGGCAGCCGCGGCGCAATTCCAAATGTTGATCGACAAGAATCGCAATTCGTCAGAGCTGTATCTGCAAATGGGTGAGACCAAATTACATGGCAACGACTTCGCCGGCGCACTGGCGGCGTTCCAGACGGCCCGGCAACTGGCGCCTTCCGACTCCCGCCCGGGTCTCGATTTAGCCTTGTTGTATGATCGGACGGAGCGCTGGGAG
>JBEKLB010000497.1:0-4810 GCA_050010415.1 Bryobacteraceae bacterium
AACGTCACGTGCTTCAACCCCAACTCCAGGTTCGCGATTTCATTGTTGCGCGAATCGGCGATCAGCCAGGCGTTGGCGTACCCTCCGTTGTTTCCTTCCTGCATGATTCGAGCGAAGTCGTCTATGTTGGCGGCGTATTGCATGGCTTTGCGCGCGCGCTCGAACTCCGGGATTCCTTGAGGATCGAAACCGTTGAAGTGGCCGATGGTGGTCTCGGTGATCGCAAGACCGGCGCTATTGACGCCATAATCGTCGCCGCTATGAATCAGCCCGGGCATGCCATCCATCAAAATGCGATAGCCTTCCGACGGCGCGATATCGAAGATGATGTTCCAGCGCGAGCCGTCTTTATATTCGGTCCAATTGTTGTGCGCGATCACTACCTTGCCATCGCGCGTGTAACTGCCCACGGCAACGAACGCGCTGCAGTGCTCAGGCACCGGCTTGCGCAACTGTGAGAGCTGATGCTGCTTGTCGTACCAGTCCGTGTAGTAAGGCGAAAGCTCCAGCCACGCGTTCATCGCCACCACGTCCCAGAGATCGAGCGACACGCCACGCGCCTTCAATCCTTCGGCGATGCCCTTCAGCTCTTCGCGATACCGAGGCTCCACGCGCGGCCAGAGCATTTTCTCCGCGGCGTTGCGGAAAAACGAGTAGGGCTTGCGGCTATCGTGGGTCAGGCCGAGAACGATCACCTTGTGTGCATCTTCGATTTCGGGCGCCAGCAAATAGCCGTGCTGAAATCCGATTTCAGACGGCGTGCCTTCCAGGTGAACGAAGATCCAGCCGTTCAGGTCCGGCTGGCGAAAAGCCTTGGCAAGGCGCGGATCGGATGGGCTTGTTCGAGCCGGCGCGGCCACTAAGCTTGCCGCGAAAAGGAAAGCGAAAAGAGCACGGCTGAGCATGCTTTCGAGGATAGCAGGAACCACGAGTAGCTCCGCCGAGCGGCGCCTGTCAGTAAGCGAAAATTCGGATTAGCGCTGCGAGCGTAGCGGGTACGGGCGATCCCAAAGCGCCGTGCTTCCGATGCTATCGCCAATGACCACTACTTCTACGCGACGGTTTTGTTCACGCCCCGCCGCGGTGGTATTGGATGCGATTGGCCGGGAGTCGCCGAATCCAATAGCGGCCACTGCGCCAGGCCGTGCTCCTTGTGCCACTAGCGCAGCCCGCACCGCTTGTGCCCGTTCCTGTGAGAGCGCCTGGCCCTCGGCATAGCCTTCCACGCGCACGCTCAACTCGGGATGCGACGCTAAGAGTGCCGCCACGTTGGCGAGCCGCTGGCCAGTATCGAAGCGCAGGCCGTCGCCTTCGAACATGGAATTTGTGACTGTCAGGACCAAGCCCCGGGGCGTATCGCGCGTGGCGAACGTTCCATTGAGCTGGGCCAGAAGCTGCGCACGAAACTGCATTCGCGAGGCGTTGGGAGTTGCAGCGGGCGCCGTTTTTACGGGCGCAGTTTGTACGGGCGGAGGAGGCAGTGGCGTCAAAGCGGCTTGTTGCGCGGCCTGTTGAGCAACCCGGGCTTGAGCCTCCGCTGCGGCTGCATCCTCACGTGCTTGAGCGGCTTGTTGGGCTTCCGCCTGTGCCTCCGCGCGCGCTGCGGCGGCATCTTCTTCCGCTCTGCGCCTCAACTCGCCTTGATTCTGCGACTGTTGGACTTCCTCGTGGATGCGATCTTCATCCCTGCGCCTTACGGAGATGGTACGGGCATCCTCAGCCATCTGCGCGGCCTCGCGCGCGGCAGACACCACCGCGTGGGTGTCCATTCTGCGAGCGTTCATGTCCTCGGCTTGCGTTAGCAGCGTCGTGGCTTTCCCAATGGACTCGGGCGCATAGCGATCCGCTCCCAGCGACCGCGCGATTTGAACCGCGTTCTCCGCTTGATATAGCTCTAAAACGGCCTCGTAGCGGTCGTAAGACAGCTTTTCCCCGCCTTCCATGGAACGCAGCTGAGCGGCCTGAAGGTTCAGTGTGTACTGGCCGCGGGGAAGTAATTCATATTTCGCGTTTACCATTTCACGCGCCCCGATGGTATCGGGCCGCACCACATTCTCGGCAACCACAACGTCGCTGGGGATGCTCACTGAGAAGTAAGGTTCGGCGGTGATCATGAGCCCGAAAGCCTGCAAATCCGTGGTCACCTTGACATGCGCTTTGTTGGATGAATCCACCAGCACCTCACCCAGATTCCTGGCCCGCCCTTCCGGTGAAATGGCCCACAGCACATAGGTCAAGTATTCGCGGCCAAAGCGCGTGGGCGCTTCCAGGTGCTCGAATTTTGCGTCGATCGCCACGCTGCCGCGCTGGCTCTCCACAATGGCCGTGCCCTTCATGTGAGGAAGCAGAATAGTGCCTTGAAAGTCGAGCGGCGAGGGACCACCCCGATGCTCATAGTTCACGGCTTCCAGGCTGCGTGAAATAACTGTCACCCGATAGAGCGGCTGCGGGTCTGGGGGTTGCGCGTACGTCACGCCCAGCAACAGTCCGGCCAAGAGTATCGCTCGCATACCTGTACCTCCACTCATGCCTGCACCTCCACTCATGCCTGCACCTCCACGGTGTCCGAGAGGAGCAAATGCCTGTCCGTCCGACATGCGGAACGAGAGCAGCTACTTAGGCGGGGTGACTGGAAAGTTACTTCGAGAAGGCCGGTAAAAGTGACCTGCCGCGCAAGACCTAGTCGTCGGCGTCGCGCTTATACGCCAGCGTCTCCGCATTGTCGTGAGACTCCACGGAACGCCGCTTCGGGATCCAGGAATCCTGGCAATTGATCGCGGACCTTCCATCGGCGGGCTTCTTCCTCACATAGCCGCCGTCGGAGAGCATGCGCCGCGCATTCGCCGTATCGCTCAGGTAACATCCGAGCATTTCATCGCGAACACGCGCCACCAGTTTGTCGTCGGCGAGAGGGAACAGGATCTCCACGCGATGATCCAGATTGCGAGGCATCAGGTCGGCGCTGCCGAGATAGACTTCCTCGCTCCCGTCGTTGTGGAAATAGTAGACCCGGCTATGTTCCAGAAAGCGTCCCACAATGCTGGTCACTTCAATGTTCTCGCTGATTCCGGGCAAGCCGGGCCGCAGCGAGCAGATTCCGCGAACCAGCAACTGGACCCGCACGCCGGCTTGCGACGCGCGGTACAGCAACCGGATCATCTCCGGATCCACCAGCGCATTGGTCTTGAAAATGAGATGGCCCTGGCGTCCGTGATTTTGATGTTCGATTTCGCGTTCGATCATGGCTTCCATGCGCGAACGCAGATTCACCGGAGAGACCAACAGCCGCTTGTAATCGGCCTTGGCCGAGTAGCCCGTCAGGTAATTGAACAGGTGTGAGACATCGTCGGAGACTTCCTCACTGGCGGTAAACATCCCAATGTCGGTGTACAGATGCGCGGTGACGGCGTTGTAGTTGCCGGTGGAAAGATGCACATAGCGTGCGATACGGTCTCCCTCCCGCCGCACCACCATGGCCACCTTGCAATGGATCTTGAGGCCGATGAGCCCATAGACTACGTGTACTCCCTCGGCTTCGAGCGCTCTGGCCCATTCAATGTTGCTCTCTTCGTCGAACCGGGCTTTCAGCTCCACCAGCGTGGCCACCTGTTTGTCTTCTTCGATGGCTTCCAGAAGCGCTTGCACGATCGGCGAATTGCGACCCGTGCGATACAGGCAGGTTTTGATCGCGAGTACGTTGGGATCGTGCGCGGCCTTCTTCAGGAAATCGATCACGGGCTGGAACGATTCGTAGGGGTGATGCAAAAGAATGTCCTGGTGGCTGATGAGCGCAAACAGATCTTCGTCCGGGCCGGCCTGCGCCAACGCGGCTGGAACAGCCGGAACAAACGGAGCATCCTTCAGATCGGGCCGGTCCAGATTGTACAGATGCATCAGCCGGCTGAGGGAAAGCGGTCCGTCGATACGATAGATCTCACTGGCCTCCACCTCCAGATTGTTCACCAGAATCTCGAGAATGTGCGGCGGCATATCTTCGCCCACCATTAAACGCACCACACTCCCGAAGCGCCTCTGCCGCACGCCCGCTTCGATGCTTTCGAGCAGATCTTCCGCCTCCAGTTCCTTGATCGCCATTTCGGCGTCACGGGTGACGTGAAAGGAATGCGTTTCCAGCACCTGCATGCCAGGGAAGAGCGAACCCAGATGAGCCGCGATCACCTGCTCCAGCCAGACGAATTCAAGATGGGATTGCGAGCGGCTGCGCTTTTGCTTGGGCGCGGCCGCGCGGTTCACGGGAACCAGCGGTGGCAGGGAATCGGGAACCTTGATGCGCGCGAAGCGTTCGTTACCCTGGGTGTCGCGGATCAACGCGGCCAGGTTCAGGCTGAGATTGGAAATGTGCGGGAAGGGACGTCCCGGATCGAATGCCAGAGGCGTTAAAACAGGAAACGCCGTTTCCGTGAAGTAGTTGTTGGCTACGCGCAACTGCACTTCGTTGAGATCGGAGTAATCGAGAATTCGAATTCCCGCCTTATCCAACTCCGGTTCGAGGCCGGCCAGACACTTGTAAGCATCCGTCACCAACCGCTTGATGTCCCGGCGAATGGCAATCAACTGCGCGCGCGGCGGCATTCCGTCAGGGCCGGCATCGGTGATGCCTGCGTCCATCTGGCTCACCAAGCCGGCTACCCGCACCATAAAAAACTCGTTGAGGTTGGAGCCCAGGATGGAGAGGAACTTGACGCGCTCCAGCAGCGGATTCCGGTGGTCCTCCGCCTCTTCGAGAACGCGCCGTTGGAAAGCCAGCAAGCCGAGCTCCCGATTGATATACAGGCTTCGATCGTTCAGA
>JBEKLB010000498.1:0-5066 GCA_050010415.1 Bryobacteraceae bacterium
GGGACATGACACCCATGAACCATAATACTCGCGAGAGCTATCTGAGATAGAACAGGCTGAGGCGCGGCAAGGAAGCCGACTCCAGCAATTGCCGCTCCAGATATTGTTTTTCGAGCATGGCAAGCTGCGGCGCGGTCATTTTTCCGCGATACGCACGAAGTTGGAGGTCGAGCTCGCGTCGGGCGCGAAGCAAAGCTTCTTCAGTTTGGCGTGAACGCGCCAGCGCGATCATTTTGTCTTCGAGAGCGGTGAGGCGTTGTTCCAGATCCTCCAGATCCTGAAACAACATGGCGGCTTGGGATGCCAGACGATCCACCGCCGCGGCAATATCGTCGAAGCCAGGTTGCTTCCGAATTTCGGTGGCGTTCTCGCGGAGAAACCTTTCCAGATCCTCGAATGCGAACGGCGCAGCGGAAGCTTTATGGGCCATGGCCTGAGCCTCAATCAGAACGGCTTGCGCGCAATATGCCACGGAGTTCACATTCTGGCCGCGTTTCTTCTTGGTCCGCCATTTTTCAAAAGCTGCGTCGATGCCGCGCAGAGCTGCTTCCAACGGCACGCCGGAGTTTTTCCACGTTTCCACCAGCGCCCAATCGAGCGGCGACATCAGAAACAACCCCGTCCCACGCGCTTTCTGAAAACGCTCCTCCACTTCCGTGAAATAGTTGAAGTAGTTGGAAGGCCAGGCTGTTTCTTCCGGTGTCACTTCTTACGATTTCTGCGCCATATGATTTCCAAACCTTCGAGCGTCAGATCTTCGTTGATTTCTTGCACCGAGCGCGCGGCGCGTGCGATCAACTGCGCCTGTCCGCCGGTGGCGATCACCTTAGTCTGGTTGCCCAGCTCGGCCACCACGCGTCCCACGATGCCGTCGATCAACCCCGCGAATCCGTAGTACAGGCCGGATTGGATGCTGCTCACGGTGGTTTTGCCAATCAGGTGTTGAGGCTCGCGCAGATCCACCATGGGCAGCCGCGCCGTCTTGGCGAAGAGGCCGCTGATGGACATACCGATACCGGGACAGATCATGCCGCCCAAGTACTCCGCGTTCGCGGAAACAATATCGAAGTTAATTGTTGTTCCCAAATCCACCACCACCGAAGGCCCGCCATAGCGATGAAATGCCGCCACCCCGTTGACCACGCGATCCGCGCCCACCTCGCGCGGATTGTCATAAAGCACTTTCAGGCCGATGTCCGTGTCGGGCGTAACGAAAAGAGGCGTGGTGTGAAAATAACGCTGAGCCATGGCATTGAGCGGGGAGTCGAGTGTGGGCACGACGCTCGCGATGATGATGCCATCCACGCGCTCCAGGTCGAGCGAAGCCAGGGCGAACAGGTTGCGCATCAGCACGCCCCATTCGTCGGCGGTCTGTTCGTGAATGGTGCGGAGCCGCCAGCGTCCAATCAGCTTGGTTTCTTCGAAGGCTCCGATGGTTATGTTGCTGTTCCCCGCGTCCAGAGCTAAGAGCATGGGCGCACTCCTCCCGCGACGATCAGGCTGCTGCCGCCGTCGTCGCCACGCAGAATCAAGAAGCCGGAATCGTCGAGCCCGGCGGTGGTTCCATGGAGGACAGAGCCATCTTGATCCACCGAGACGCGCCGGCCGGAAACGTAGCTGGATGCGCGCGCGAAGGTTTCAATTACCGGTCCGCGGCCCTCGGATTCGAGGAGATCGCAATACGCGTCGACACCCGCCAATACTTCCACCAGCAGCCGCTCGCGCGATTGCGTGCGTCCGCTCGCGATACGCAGAGACGTGGCGATATGATTCAGTTCCGCCTGGAATGACGAATGATTCACGTTTATGCCGATGCCTGCAATGATAGCTGAGCCTTCGAGCACGGTGAGGATGCCGGCGCATTTCCTCGATTCGATCAGGACATCATTGGGCCAGCGCAGGTCGCAAACCAGATCGGTGGCCTTGAGGATCGCGTCGCGCGTCGCGAGTCCCAGCGCGAGCGTGACCACCGGCAACGAGGCCGGCATCAATTGGCGCCGCAGAATGATGGAGACGTACAGACCCAAGCCTGGCTCGGAATGCCACACTCGTCCGTGACGGCCTTGTCCCGCGGTCTGTTCTTCCGCCCCAACCACCGTGCCCGACGGCGCACTCTGCTCGGCCAGCCGAATGGCTTCCGTCATTGTGGAACCGATTGTCGTGTGCCATTCGATGCGCCGATCCGGCACTTGCGGCCGAAGCCACGCTAAATCAAAGCCCATCGAGCGTGTCGCGGTTTTTCTGGATTTGCGCGAGGTATTCGGCGCGCTTGCTCCGCAGCTCTGCGACGATCTGCGGGGGCGCGTTGCTCAGAAATTTTTCGTTTGCGAGCTGGCGATCGATATTGATGACCAGCTTTTGCAGCTTGTCGTCCTCTTTCAAAAGCCGCTGCCGGAGTGCATCGCGATCTACCTCGGGAAGCTGCAGCGCAAGGTCGAAATGTTGTGTCGAGCGAACAGCGCCAGTCAGCACCGGCGCAGTACCCGTGCGGACTTCGAGCTTGACTTTGCCGAGACGCTCCAGCACCGGCAATTCCACTTTCGACGATCCGTTGCGGCAATAGAGCACACCGGCCAGCTCCATTTTGTCGTCCAGGCCATTGTCGGCTTTCAGCTTTCGAGCCGCGGTCACCATGTCCTGCAGCAAACCCATCTCGCGTTCGGCCGCTTCGTCGGTCTTGTCCGCTTGCGGATAAGGCGCGAGTGCGATAGACGTCGTCTGTCCGAAACGATGCCACAATTCCTCGGTGATGAACGGCAGAATAGGATGCTGCAATCGCAGATATGCGCTGAAGACGCCGAGCAGGTTGCGCCAGTCGTTCGTAAGCCCCGAATTCGGCGACAAACGAAGTTTCTTGATTTCGAGATACCAGTCGCAAAAATCGTGCCAGAAAAATTGCCACAGCTCTTCCGCCACTTCGTGATAACGGTGTTGTTCGAGCGCGCGATTTACCGATTCAGCCGTGCGGCTAAGCCGGCTGAATATCCAGCGGTCCTCTAATGTTTCCAGCTGGCCCGGCTCCACCAGGGTTGGCTCAATACCCGAGCTTTCCAAGTTCATCAACAGCATCCGCGCCGCGTTCCAAACCTTGTTGCAGAACTGCCGCGCTGATGCCAGCTTGTCTTCGTTGTAAGTAATGTCGGTGCCGGGCGCAGCGGCCATCAGAAGCCACAAACGGCACGCGTCGGTGCCGTACTTATCGTTGATGTCGAGCGGGTCCACCACGTTGCCCTTGGTCTTCGACATCTTCTTTCGGTACGGATCGCGCACCAGGCCGTGCATATGCACCTGGCGGAATGGCACATCGCCGGTGAGCTCGATGCCCATCATCATCATGCGCGCCACCCAGAAGAACAGGATGTCCGAGCCGGTGATCATGAGGGTGGTCGGATAATAGGCGCGCAGATCGTCCGTTTCGGCGGGCCAGCCGAGAGTTGAGAACGGCCACAGGCTGGAACTGAACCAGGTGTCGAGCACGTCGGGATCTTGCGTGAGTTCGGTTGACTGGCAGTTGCCGCAGGCCTTTGGCTCTTCGCGAGCCACCGCGATCTTCTTACAGTTGGCGCAATGCCACGCTGGAATACGATGGCCCCACCACAGCTGGCGCGAGATGCACCAGTCGCGGATGTTCTCCATCCAATTGAAGAAGGTCTTGTTCCAGTTTTCAGGCGCGAACTGGGTGCGGCCTTCATTCACCGCGGCGATCGCCTTTTCAGCCAGTGGCTTCGTTTTCACAAACCACTGCGTGGAGATGAGCGGTTCCACAATGGTGGAGCAGCGGTCGCACTTGCTGATCGCGAGTGCGTAAGGCTCCACTTTTTCGAGCAGGCCCTGTTGCTCCAAATCCGCAACGATGCGCTTACGGGCTTCAAAGCGATCCAGCCCGGCGTAAGGGCCGGCTTCGGCGGTCATGTGTGCGTCCTCGCCGATCACCTTGATCTGCGCGAGATCGTGACGCTTGCCCGCTTCCATATCGTTCGGATCGTGCGCGGGGGTTATCTTCACCACGCCAGTGCCAAATTGCGGGTCGGCGATCTCATCGAAGATAATCGGGATCGGGCGATTCATCAACGGCAGAGTGACGGTTTGTCCGGCCAGATCCTGATAGCGCGGATCGTTCGGATTCACAGCCACTGCGGTGTCACCCAGCATGGTCTCTGGCCGGGTAGTGGCCACGATCAAATAGCGCGAGCTGTTATTCACCGGATAGCGGATGTGCCACAGGTTGCCCTGCGTGTCTTCGTGCTTCACTTCCAGATCGGAAAGAGCGGTCGCGCAGCGCGGGCACCAGTTCACCATGTATGTGCCGCGATAAATGAGATCGCGTTCGTAGAGCCGCACGAAGGCTTCCAGCACGGCGCGTGAAAGATCGGGATTGAGCGTGAAGCGTTCGCGGCTCCAATCGCAACTATCGCCGATGCGCTTCATCTGCGACGTGATGCGGTTGCCGTATTTCTCTTTCCATTCCCAGACCCCGCGCACGAATTCTTCCCGGCCGATCTGCTGCCGCGTGGTCCCCTCGGCTGCCAGGCTGCGCTCCACCAGCATCTGCGTGGCGATGCCAGCGTGATCGGTGCCCGGCAGGAACAACGTGTTGTCGCCGCGCATGCGATGCCAGCGCGTTGCGGTGTCGATCACGGTGTGATCGAGCATGTGGCCAATGTGCAGCGATCCAGTAACGTTGGGCGGCGGCACGGCGAGCGAAAATCTCGCCCCGGGCGCGTGTGGGTCGGCGTGAAAGATGCCGGATTCCACCCACCGTGCGGCCCACCGGGGCTCGAAGCGCTGCGGCTCGTATGTTTTTTCCAATTCCATGGGGAAACTACCAGTTTAGCAAGCAGGCAAAATTTGACAGCGCAGTAGCTGAATGATGTAATTGAGCAATAGCCTGCCTTGTTCCTCAGTAGCTCAATGGTAGAGCATTCGGCTGTTAACCGAAGGGTTGTAGGTTCGAGTCCTACCTGAGGAGCCAATCAAATCAAGAACTTACAGAACCGGCATTCGAGGCAACATTGGGATTGTGCCCTATTTTGTGCCCCGTGACTTTGAATCTCCTGCTGACTTGT
>JBEKLB010000499.1:0-4777 GCA_050010415.1 Bryobacteraceae bacterium
GAGCAGACAAGCAACTCAGCATTTCTTCGGATCATCTTGCGTTCACCGATCAATTTCCAGCTGGCGTCATTGGGTTCAATGTCACGGCGGGATCTCTAAATACCAACAGCACCGCGACGCTGCCGGCGGGCGGGACGGAGCCTTACATCGTGAAGCCGGGCCCCTTGATCGCGCGTGTTTTTCCTGCGGCCGCGGCCACCTTCCCGCTGGAGCTTGCGCCGCGCATGCTGATCGCAATTTATGGGACGGGTATGGCATCCGCGACTGTGTCGATCGCGGGAACACCGCTCTCTCTCTACTACGTTTCCGCGACGCAGATCAATGCAGTGCTTCCCGACACTGCGTCGGGCTTTACACAGCTCACGGTTCAAAACAGCTCCGGCGAAAACACGATCAACATTTATGTCGAAGCGGCGGCGCCGGCGATCTTCACGCAGGCTTCCTCGGGTTCTGGCCCTGCCTCCGCATTGAAGTCGACCGATCAAAGCCTGGTGACAGCCGCGAATCCTCTGCAGGCGGGCGATACGGTGGAGCTTTATGCCACGGGCCTTGGCCAGACAAGTCCGAACAATGGATTAGACTACGCTGTGCAACAGCCGACAGTGACCGTCGGCGGTGTGGCTTGCCCGGTGGTATTCGCAGGCGCCGCGCCGGGATTCATCGGACTGGATCAGATCAACTGCACCATTCCAGCGGGGCTCATGTCCAGCGCCACCGTGCCGGTGGTGATTGCGTCCGGCGATCGAACCAGCAACACGGCGACGCTCGCCATCGAATAGCTAAATCTGCATTCCCGCGGGTTGGCGTATTTCCATGCAACCCTTGCCGGTGGGTAGCATCTTGCCTGGGTTCAGACGGCAATGGGGATCGAACAGCTTCTTGAAGCGCGCGATCATGTCGAGCGTTTCGCCGGCGAATTGCTCGCCCACCAGCTCCATCTTTTCCATCCCCACGCCGTGCTCGCCGGTGATGGATCCGCCTTGCGCGATGCAGAATCGGAGGATCTCATCGCCAGCGGCCTTGGCGCGTTCCAACTCGCCTGCCTTGTGGTGATTGAACAAAATGATGGGGTGCATGTTGCCGTCGCCCGCGTGGAAGATATTGCTGATGGTGAGGCCGTATTGTTCGGAGATCCTGTGGATTTCGCGCAGCGTAGGCGCGATCTTGGTGCGCGGCACCACGCCATCCTGCACGTAGTAGGCTGGGCTCACGCGTCCCACCGCGCCGAAAGCGTTCTTGCGCCCCTTCCACAGCAGCTCGCGCTCGAGCGCGGATTTCGCGATGCGAACCTCCCGCGCGCGGCAACCATTGCAGGCATCTTCGATGTGCTGCAGCTGCTCTTCGACGGCTTCTTTCAAGCCTTCCAACTCGATCAGCAACACCGCTGCCGCGTCCATCGGATAGCCCGCATGAGTGGCTTCTTCCACCATGCGGAGCATGACGCCGTCCAGCATTTCTATTGCGGCTGGCGTAATGGCCCGCGCGGTGATTTCGGCGACGGAATCCGCGCAATCGTCCACGGTATCGTAGATGGCGAGCAGCGTCTTCACCAGCTCCGGCTGGCGCATCAGACGCACCGTGATGTTGGTAACCAGCACCATCGTGCCTTCGGAGCCGGTGAGAAGACCGGTAAGGTCGTATCCAGGTGTATCGAGCGATTTGCCGCCGACGGTCATGGGCGTCCCATCGGGCAGGACCGTTTCGATGCCGAGCACATGATTGGTTGTGACGCCGTATGCCAAAGTGTGCGGACCGCCAGCGTTTTCCGAAACGTTGCCGCCGATGGTGCAAGCTTTCTGGCTGGAGGGATCGGGCGCGTAGAAATATCCATCGCGCTCCACGGCCTGTGTGATTTCGAGGTTGACGACGCCCGGTTCCAGCACCGCGCGCTCGTTGGCAAGATCGATCTCGACAATGCGATTCATGCGCGCGAACGAGATTACGATACCGCCCGCGCGCGCAATCACGCCTCCGCTCAATCCCGTGCCGGCGCCTCGGCCGACAATGGGGATGCGGTGTTCGCGGGCGATTTGAACCAGCGATGCTACCTGTTCAGCGGTCTGCGGGAAGGCCACCAACTCCGGCTTGGCCTTGTCGACGCTGCCGTCGTATTCGTAGAGCCTCAGGTCTTCCGGCCGGTCCAGATATCCGCGCGGCCCGAGGAGCTGGTCGATCTGGCGGACGGCGTCAGCGGCAATCACACGGTGCTTTTCTTTGCATCTGAGCGGCCATGGATCTTACAGCAGCGATTTCACGAAGCCCACCAGCTCCGGGTCCATCCACGAAATGGCCTGGCCGTCGCGCTCCGGAAGGCCCGCGTATTTGCGCACCACCTTGCCGTTGTGATCGATAATGTAGCTCTCGGGGATTTTGTAAGTGCCGTAGCGGTAGCTCACATTCTCTTCCGGATCGCGCGCGAGCGGGTAAGACACGCCGAAGCGCTTCACGAAATTCTGATACATCTGCTCGTTGCGGTCGACACTGACGCCCAGCACCACAACACCGGAATCCTTGAATGTTTTGGCGAATTCGTTGAGCGATGGCGCCTCTTCGACGCAGGGTGCACACCAGCTAGCCCAAAAATTCAGCACCAGAACCTTGCCGCCGAAATTGCGAGGCGTCACCTGATCGCCGGCGGTGGTGGTGAGGGTGAAATTCGGAGCCGTGTCGCCTACGCCGACGATGTGCTCCTGCATAGACCACACCACAACCCAGCCGAGCGCCACAAGCAATGCCGCGATGGTTCCTTTGATGATGAAATCTACTTTGGAATGAGTCATTTCACGAGGGTCCGCTTAGTCTTCTTCTATAATAATAGAGCATCCTGGAGGGAAAGTTTCGCATCCAATAAAAGGATTATGCTGATCACTCGCCGAGCCGAATTCTCAGCGTCGCACGTGTGCGCTCAGCCCGCGCTGTCGCCGGAGGAGAACGCCCAACTGTATGGTCCCGCGGCTAATCCAAACGGACATGGGCATAACTACGTCCTGGAAGTGACGCTCGAGGGCGACCCCGATCCGGCCACCGGCATGGTTTTCGACCTGAAGAGTCTCAAAGAGCTGATCCAGCAGACCGTGATCGATCCGATGGATCATCGTTTCCTCAACTACGAAGTAGCGCCGTTCGACAAGATCGTCCCAACCACGGAGAACGTCGCCGCGGAGATCTGGAGGAGACTGGAACCGCATTTTGAATCGGGCCGCGCACGCCTGAATAACATCCGCTTGTATGAGACCGAAGACCTCTACGTGGATTACGGAGGCGAGGGCCGATAATGCGTGTCACCCGGCGGTATCGTTTCGCGGCCTCGCATCGGCTACACTCCGATGGGTTTAGCGACGATGAAAATCGCAAGCTGTACGGCAAGTGCAGCAATCCTTTTGGCCATGGACACGATTACGTGCTGGACGTAACGGCAACGGGACCAGTGAACGCGGCCTCCGGCCAGGTAGTGCATGTTCCGACGCTCGATCGGCTGGTCACAGAGCAAGTGTTGAAGGATTTCGACCATCGCTATATGAATGCGGACTTGAATGAGTTCCAGGAGCTGGTTCCGACCTCGGAGAACATTATCCGCGTGATTGAGGATCGGCTGACGGCGCGCTGGAGTGCGGTGTTTCCCGGCGGATCGCCCCGGCTGGAAGGAATCCGATTGCGGGAGACGAAACGCAACGTATTCGAGCTAAAATCATGAAAACCAAATCCGCAGTGAAAGTGATGCCGCAACAGCACGACGAGTCGATTGCCGATCTGATGCAGAAGGTGCTGGTGAAGATCGGCGAAGACCCCGAGCGTCCCGGCCTGGCGCGCACGCCACAGCGCGCCGACAAGGCGCTACGCTTTCTGACCAGCGGCTACGAAACGGACGTTCAAAGCATCGTGAACGGCGCGATTTTCGAAGAGAAGTGCGACGAGATGGTGGTGGTCAAAGACATCGAGTTTTACAGCATGTGCGAGCATCACATGCTGCCGTTCTTTGGAACCATGCACGTGGCCTATCTGCCGAATAACCGCTTAATCGGGCTCAGCAAAATACCCCGCATCGTGGACATGTTCGCACGCCGGCTGCAGTTGCAGGAGCGACTGACGCACCAGGTGGCCGAGACGCTGCAAGAGGTGTTGAAACCCAAGGGCGTCGGCGTGATCTGCGAAGCGCGCCACTTTTGCATGATGATGCGCGGCGTGGAAAAGCAGCATTCCGGCGCGGTGACCAGCGCGATGTTGGGAGCTTTCCGGGCGCGCAAGGAGACGCGCGACGAACTTCTGTCGTTAGTGTCGCATCGTCATTCGTTCTACTAAGGCGCGGCGGTTTCGCTACAATCGACTTGAATGATTCAGAATTTCCGCAACTTCGAGGCTGGTCCCGACCCATTCGGACGCACCTGGCAGGTGTACTTTCGCTGGCTTCAGACCGGCATTTCCATCCGCCATGCCGACACGGTGGACGTCAAGTTCGGAATCGGCACGAGCGGCGAGCCGTTTGAGGAGCGGGTGATTGCGTTGTCGCATCCCGTGTTACTGGCTCTGAGCGAAAAACTCGGCCATCCGCTGACCGACACCTGGTGCATGAAGCTTGCGGCCCTGCATCTGAAGCACATGCTTCGGACCGGCGAGGACATGGAGAAGACGCTGGTGACCATGCAACCCGAGGAGATCGCAGAGTACGCGCGCGAACTCGAAGAGTCTCTGGCCGCTAAGAAGTAGATTTGTTCGCCGATCATCTCTTCGTCTACGGAACGCTGCGACGCGGCTCCAATAACAAATTCGCGCGGCTGCT
>JBEKLB010000500.1:0-4773 GCA_050010415.1 Bryobacteraceae bacterium
ATACAGGCAGCGCAGAGCGCAGCTAGAATCGGGAACGCTGTTTTCATCGGATCACCTCTTCTTCTGGGCTGCCTGCTCTTCGGCCTCTCTGGTTCGCGCCCCACGCAAAATGTCGCCCAGCGCGTAGTTGGCCTCGTGGCAGGCGTATTCATAAATTGGTTGATCGGTCGCAGGCCACGCGTATTCGCCGGTCCAGGCTGAGGCCCAGGTTGCCGGATCTTCCACCGTGAAACGATAAAGAATGGTTCTCGCATCCACGCGCGAAAAGCGTTCCACTACGTGCAAATCTTCAGTGGCTCCTCGAAACCGCGTCTTATCGGTGAAATTGGTGGTGTCCACCACCAGCGTGTCGCCCTCCCAGTGGCCCACCGAGTCACCCATCCACTTGCGGATCGTTTTCGGAAGATGCTGCGCGTTCATGCGGACGATGCGCGCGTCGTGGACCATTTCAGAAAGAATCATCACCGTGTCCGGAGTCTGAACAATTTGATGCAGATTGTTGTAGAAATAATCCGGCAATACGGGCGGTCCTGAAGTGGAACCAAATCCCAGCAAACACCGCTCGCCCAGCGGACGGCGCTCCGGATCGTCGTAAGAGCCGGCCGGCTCCAGGCCCGGATCGTTAGTCTCCTGCACGTCCGACGTCGGGCGGGACAAAAGCGCCGCAACGCGTTTCTTTGCAGCGGCAGTGTATGCAGGTACGCGGCCGTCCGGCGGATCGATCACCAGCGACGTCCGCTTCTGTCCATCCACGATGGTGTAGCTGGAACCCGGATCCAGCCAGAAGGTGTTATATCCGCCCACGTTTCCCGCCGGCCCCACCGATCCGTCGCCACCCTTGGGTGGAGCGGCCCGGTCGCCTTGGATGGATACATCGCCCAGCTTCTTTAGCGTGGCCGTCTGTTTCTCCAGTTTCGCCGCCTCTTCCAGCGTCATGGTTGCCTTGGCCCCCGCCGCCCTCTCGATCGGCGTCAGCGTAGCCAGATCGTAGGTGCCCTGAAGATCGGGATGGCCGTCCGGCGTACGCGGTTGGCCGAACGCCACCGCTCCAAAGGCCAGCGCTAATGAAACGAATCGAGTCCCCATAACACCACCTCCTCGATCATCCCCTCAATTAACGGATCCTTACTTAATGAGCCAGGGGCTTCTTGCGCCATTGGCCGTATAACAATTCTTCCACGAATTCCACGCACTTGAAATCCAGCAGCTGAGCATTCTTTTCCTGGCGCCGGTAAAGCGCCATGCTCATCTTCCAGGGTCGCGTGAATACTTTGGGATCGTCGATGGTAGCCTCGTACGAAATTACGTCCGGACTGGTGCGCCGATAGCGCTCCACCACGTGCAGCGCGTCGCTATGGAAATTCCCAGCGCGATCGAACCAGGTTTGGTCGTTCAGGCCCTTCACGTCCACCACCAGCGTCTCACCCTCCCAGCGGCCGAAGGACTGCCCCATCCACGAATCGAGCGGCGGCGGGCCAGGGTCCTTCAGATAGATATTGCGTACCGCGCCCGCATATTCATAGGCGAAAACCATCTGGGTTGCGCTTTCGATGATCTGAAACGGGTAGGGCAGGTAAGTGGCGCGCGGAACGCCGGGCAAATAGCATTTGATTTCGGGATCTGAAGTGAGCCAATTTTCCTGATTCTTCTTCTTCGTTGCGAGCGCTTCAGCGCGATAAGGAAGGTCGCCCGCTTCCACTACGCCCAAGCCCGGAGGCACCGCGCCCACAGCGCCCATCGCGAGCACGGGAGTGGCGGGAACCGGACCATACGGTCCAGGTTGCAGCGCCAGAGCGGGCCGCGCCGTGTGGCCTTCAATATCGTAGTTCGCTTCGTTCAGCGCCTGCCAGATGCCGTTCAGATCGGGATGACCAGCCACTTGGGGAGCGCGATAGGCAGGGGTTTGAGCCATCGCCGATACAACTGCGACCGCAATCGCGGTCCACAAAACTTTGCGAGCCATCGCACCGCATTGTATCGCATGCGTGCCCATAATCTACTCCACAATCGACGCATAAATCATGTTCCGGATCACGCTCATATAATGCGTGCGCTGGCGCGGCGACTGGATCATAAACACCACGAACAAATCTTCCTTTGGATCCACCCAAAAGGACGTCCCGCCCACGCCGCTCCAGGTGTAATCGCCAACCGATCCAGGAAACGGAGCGCCGCCCGCCGTTCTCCGCACCGCGAATCCGAGTCCAAATCCGTAGCCCGGCCCCGGCAAGTAATAAGGACCAGGAACTACGTCCTCCAATTGATCCGACGTCATGAATGCTATCGTCTTTGGACTCAGGTAGCGTTTGCCATCGAGCGTTCCTCCGCCGAGCAGCATTTCGAGGAAGCGCGCATAATCGGATGCGGTGCTCACCATCCCGCCGCCACCCGATTCCCATTTCCCCGCCACGCGAGGATCGCCAATCGCGGCGTCGACTCCAAACGTCCGGTCATTGGGAAAAGGCTCCGCGATGCGCGGCTGTTTCGCCGGGTCTGTCACGTAAAAGCTGGTGTCCGGCATGCCCAGCGGATCGAGCAGCCGTTGTTTTTCAAATTCATACAGCGGCTTGCCGGACACCACTTCGATCACGCGTCCCAGAATGTCGGTCGAATGGCTGTAATCCCACGTTGTCCCAGGTTGATAAGAGAGCGGCAACTTGGCGATGCGCTCGGCGAACTCGGCGTTTGTGACGTCGCCCTTCAAGACTCCCGCCTCCACATAAGCGTGTTTCGCCAGCGTGTTTCCAAAGAAGCCATACGTGATGCCTGAGGTGTGGCGCATCAAATCTCGAATGCTGATCGGCCGTGCCGGCGCCACCCGTTCGAGCATAGGTTTGCCGCCCGCCAGATCGGCCTTTTCCACGCCCACCTGCATGTGCGCGAAAGACGGAATATATTTCGCGACGGAATCTTCGAGCGCCAGTTTTCCTTCTTCCACCAGCATCATCGCGCAGACCGTGGTGATGGGCTTGCTCATCGAGTAGATACGGAAGATCGCATCGCGCGTCATCGGACGCTTGGTCGCCGGATCGAGTAATCCGCTGGCTTCGAAAGCGGCAATTTTGCCATGCCGCGCAACTAAGATGACGGCTCCCGGAACCAAGCCTTGGCCCGTATCGTCGCGCAGAACCTGGATGACACGATCCAGGCGCTCCTGAGAGAGCCCGACCTGGGCCGGAGTAGCCCGTGGAAGCTCTTGTGTCTTTACCGGCTGCGTCCCGAGGAGCAGAACGACGGCCAGCCAGAGCGATGCCTTGAGGTGTTTCATGCGCCTCCCGATTTTATCGGACCGCGGGATTGTCCGCCTTGCCGCTCGTTTTTTTCGTCCCAATATGGTCGGCCAGTTCATCCCCGGTGAAGTTGTCCGTGGAACTCTCATCGATTTCCGGCAGCATGCTTGCGTTCCACGTGTGCCACTCGGCCACCATCCGGTCGTAAATATCTTTACGGCGCTCCTTTAGATTGGCTCGCTCCATGGGGTCCTCAACCACATGGAAGAGAAATGTATTTTCCAGGATCTTCAGATATTTGAAATCGCCGTCTCTCGCGGCTCGCTGCGCATTCGCTTTATAACGCCAAAACAACTTGCGCACAACAGGGGAAGAATTCTGGGTAAGCATCGGTAACAGACTGATGCCATCCGGTGGGAACGCTGGATCTGCTGAGACGCCTGCAGCCTCTAGTAGCGTCGGCATCCAATCCATCGTGATCGCCACTTGATTGCTGGTTCCGCCCTGCGGGATGCGCGCCGGCCAGGAGACGATGGCCGGTATCCGCAGCCCGCCCTCCAGCAGCTCCGTCTTCCGGCCGGTGAACGGCCAGGTATCCGCGAATCGTTCGCCGCCATTGTCGCTGGTGAATATGACGATGGTGTTCTCCGCCAGTCCATTCACGCGCAGTGTTTCGAGCACCCGGCCGATCTGAAGATCCATTTCCTGGATCATGCGCTGATACGTTTTTTGCGTGCCTCCATCGAAATCGCGCAAGCTGCGCGACCTCAGCCGGTTGCTCTCCGCTTCGTCGCCCGGCGCCTCCCACGGCCAATGCGGCGCGTTGAAATGCAGACTCAGCAGAAACGGACGGCCTGCCTTCGCGTATCCATTCACAACATCCACGGCGCGGCTCCCGAGCATATCCGTCAGGTAGCCCATTTGATGCACCGCCACGTCGTCGTCCCACAAATCCTCGGATTGGTTGGCGTGGGTGTAATAATCCACAGCCCCGCCGCGGAATCCGTAAAAATGTTCGTACCCGCTCTTGAGTGGTCCGAATTTCGGAAGCACGCCCAGGTGCCACTTGCCAACCAGCGTGGTGCCGTAGCCGGCCTTCTTCAACAATGACGGCAAGGTGGGATGGTCCGGCGGCAAGCCCACATCGCGTCCCGCCAGCGGCTCCTCCAACCCAATCGGCAGCCGGTATTGGTAGCGGCCGGTGATGAGCGCCGTACGTGTCGCCGAACAGACCGCGGAGTTGGCGTAGGCCTGCGTCAGACGAACGCCCTTCGCCGCCAGGCCATCGATGTTCGGCGTGCTGATATCGGGACGGCCGTAACACGACACGTCGGCATAGCCGAGATCGTCGGCCATGATGAAGACGATGTTCGGCCTCTCCGCGCGGTTCTGCCCGAACAGATAGTCCACGCCGGACGTCATCGCGATGGTTCCAAGGGCGGTGTTGCGCAACAGCGTACGGCGCGTCACCGCTGGGCTGGTTTCCATGGGTGCTCCCAACTGCTCAGACAGCAGTCAGTTCAGTTTACCCATGTGAACGAAG
>JBEKLB010000501.1:0-4768 GCA_050010415.1 Bryobacteraceae bacterium
AGATCGCACGCAGTCGCTGGCCCTTGGTGGGATTGACGGACTCTACCCATCCGATCCTCCCATCCAGGTGCGCTCGAAAGTGGGGATGGTCCGTTCGGTTTTGAGTCTGGGCGCCAAGTTGAACGCAGTTGTGGAGCGTAGCCTTGAGCTGGTCGAAATTCGGACGAGGCACGTTCATACGCTGGTTCGTCACCAGCCCGGCCACGCGTTGCCTCACGCCCCGCCGCATAATGCGGGTCTTCCGATGATTGACATTGAATCCCTCTTCGGCAAGAATCACGGCGACTTGAGTCGAAAATCGCTCCAGGCTGCGTTCAAATTCTTCGCCGCCTGAAAACGCGAGATCGTCGGCGTAGCGCGTATATTCGGCGCCGCCCGACCGCGCCAGCCCGGTCAATCGGCAATCCACGCGATAAGCGCAAATGTTGGCCAGCGCGGGCGATGTAGGCGCGCCCTGCGGCAAGTGCGGCCGCGTATGCAGCATGCGAGCATCTTGAAATTGTGATTCCATCGGCCAGACTCTGCGTGGCGCCGCATTCGAACAAATTCCTCCGAGCAAATCGGCAACCGATTCCGGGTAGCCCAGCACTCGGAAAATTGTTTGAACCCGCACGCCAGTGATGGAAGGAAAGAAATCCTGCAAGTCCATTTTCAGGACCACGCGCTGCCCCACGTGAGGCGCCAGGAACGTCTTCACCGACCGCGTTGGGACGAACCCGTGCGCGGCGGAATGTGGCGGGATCTTGTCCAGAATTTGCGCCAATATTTTCCGCTGCAGCTCTTTCAACCGAGGCTTCGGAGCTTCGATCAATCGAATGGCGCCGGATTTTTTCGCCAGGATTCGGTAATGATAATGCCCGATGCGTGGCCGCTTGATCTTGTAAGCTAGTCCCTTAAGATCGGCGAACCAGAGCAGCTCATCGGGAGTCAGCGAAAACCAGGCAGCCAGGTCACCGACCGTCTCGATAACCGGAACATCCCACGTCGCGGCCGCCGCAACCGGCTGCATCATCTGGATGTGCTGCTGCGCCGGGTCACCTAACCAATGCGCTACCGAAAGCTGGTCGTAATACTTCGACCACGCGCGCCGGAAGCCGGGGTCGTGAAGCAAAAACTCGATCACGTCGCGCTGCCGGGGACGCGTCTCACCGGCAACTGTTTCCACATAGCGCCGCGCCAGAGGCCGCAGCCATCGCCAATTTCTGCCGAGCGTCCGGCGGCTGCGAGCGACGATTTCTTCCACCGTCGATTCGCCCGCCAGAAACGATCGGGCCAGTGCGGCCAACAGCGAGGGATTAGCCATACTCCTGGACGGCGGAGGCTCCAACGAGTCTGACCCTGCGTGAGCAATCCTGCGTGGAGCGCAGCGCGGTCTCACGCGACGAAATCTCAGCCCTTCACGATTCCCTGGGGTAACCCCAGAGAGGCCTAACCGAACCCGAAAGCCCGGCGCTGCCAGCTTAGAGCGATCCGCCGCCCAAGGCATGATAACAGTACCTGCAGAAGCCACGAAAAGACTATTGCACCACAAGTCTGGCGAGGAGCAAGAGCTTCCTGACGCTACGCCGCGCCGGCCCCGCCCTTGCGCTTGATCTCGATGCTCAATCGCTTAATTTTTTGATTGAGCGTCGACAGCGGAATGTGCAGCTTCTCGGCGGCATCGGTCTGGCTCCAATTCACCGCTTCCAGCGCCTCGATGATCTTGCGACGCTCAAAATCGGCCAGGATTTCGGGCAGCGACGCGTCGGCCGGCAGCGCCCCGCTCTCATCGCGCCGAATCTTTATTCCACCCTCTTGCAGGATCGAGTCCGGCAGAACATCTACCGGCACCAAGGCCTGAGAGGCCAGCACCACCGCGCGCTCGACGGCGTTCTCGAGCTCCCGCACGTTCCCCGGCCAGTTGTATTCCATCATCAGCTGCATGGCGTCCGGTTCAAATCGTAACTGGCTCTTGCCGTCAGGCTCCAGAAACTTTTCGTTCTCGCGGCTGAACTTGGTCAGAAAATGATCCACCAGCGGCGGAATATCTTCCTTGCGTTCCCGCAGCGGAGGCAGCGCCAGATTGATCACGTTCAGCCGGTAATAAAGGTCTTCGCGAAATTTGCCTTCATCCACCAGCTTCTTCAGCTCGGCGTTGGTGGCCGCGATGATGCGCACGTCCACCTTGATCATCTCCGCCGACCCCACCGGCATAAACTCGCGCTCCTGGATCACGCGCAGCAGCTTGGCCTGCGTCTCCGGACTGATGGTCCCGATCTCATCGAAGAAAATGGTGCCCCGGTTGGCAGTCTCGAAATAGCCTTTGCGCGACGCAACCGCTCCGGTGAACGCGCCCTTTACGTGCCCGAACAGAGCCGACTCGAGCAAGTCCGCCGGCACCGACCCGCTATTCACCGCCACGAACGGCTGATCGGAGCGCGCCGAATTGGCATGAATGCCCTTCGCGATCAGCTCCTTGCCGGTTCCCGTTTCACCCGTGATCAAAATGGTGGCGCGGCTGGGCGCCACTTGCGTCACCAGGTCCAGGATGCGGAGCATGCGGTCGTTCTTCCCGATGATGTTCGGAAAGCTGTATTGCTGGCGCAGCGCTTTCTTGAGCTGCACGTTCTCGCGCGCCAGCCGGCTGTGCGCGATCATGCGGTCGATCTCGATTAGCAGTTTCTCGTTGTCCCACGGCTTTGAGAAATAATCGTTGGCGCCGTTCTTGAGCGCCGTCACCGCCACTTCCACCGACCCATAAGCGGTGATCATGAACACCGGCGTCTCCGGGTCGCGTTCGCGGATCTCGTGCAGCACTTCCATCCCAGACCGGTCCGGCATCATCAGATCCAGCAGGATCATGTCGTAATTGGCGGCTTCGGCGCGGCGCAGCCCATCCCCGCCGTTATGCGCCTGTTCCACCGTGTAGCCTTCCAGGCACAGCAGCGTCTCCAGGCTTTCGCGGATATCCGCTTCGTCGTCGATTACTAGGATTCGGCCTTTGGGTAAGGAGGCTGGTTCATCGGGAGGCAATCGATCAGGCATGCACCGGCTTTCTTGCTAAGGGAAATTCGACCCGGAATCGCGTGCCCGCTCCGAGACGGCTCTCCACTTCAATACTACCGCCGTGCTCGCGCACGATTCCGTAGCTGACGGAAAGCCCCAGCCCGGTTCCCTTGCGCGCCCCTTTGGTGGTGAAGAACGGATCGTAGATGCGCTCCAGATGTTCCAACGCAATTCCCTGCCCGTTGTCGGCCACGTCGATTCGCACGAACCCCGCTTCGCTCCAGGCGTGGACGGCCAGTGTGCCGCCCGCTTCCATGGCGTCGCGCGCGTTCAAAAACAGATTCAGAAACACTTGTTGCAGCTTGCCCGCGTTACCTTTCACCGGCGGCAGCATCGCCGGGGCGTCCAGTTTTACTTCCACGCCCGATTTTTTCAGTTGATGCTCCACCAGGTTCAAAGTCTCCTGGATCACCTTGCTCACGTCCACTTCCACGAACTCGGTGGTGGCCGTGCGCGAAAAGCTGAGCAACGAATTGACGATCTCGCTTGCGCGGAAAGTTTGCTTGGCGATCTTGTCCAGCAATTTCGATTTCTGCTCGTCTTCGGAGATCTGCTTGGCCAGCATCTGCGCGTAGGTGGAAATCACCGCCAGCGGCGTATTCACCTCGTGCGCCACTCCCGCCGCCAGAAGTCCGATGGAGCTCAGCTTATCGGCCTGCACCAGCCTGCGCTCCAATTCATCGCGGTCCGTCACGTCGTCGAAGATGATCAGCCGGCCGATCTGCTGCAGGTCCTTGGACACCAGCGGGGCAATCGCCAGATTCAGGATGTGGACCGCCGGCCCATTCGGCTTTCCGTTCCCATTGCCGTTTCCATTGCCGTTGCCCTTCGCATGGCCATTTCCGTTGCCTGCGCTGGCCAAAACCGCGGCCGGCGCCGGTAGAACAAACTTGTAGACGTTATGGACACCAGTGTGGCCGCGCACTTGATCGAACATCTCGCACAGCTCGCGCGGGAAAAGCTCGCTCAGCGGACGGCCCAGAGCCGCATCTCTTGGGATGCCCGTCAAGCGCTCGATCTGCGTGTTCCAGCTTTCCACGCAATCGTTCAGATCCGCGGCCAAGATCCCGACATTAATGGACTCGACGATATTCTCGCTGAACTCCTTCAGCCGCTCGTACTCCTCTACTTTATGCTGCAGCGAACTATACAGCCGGGCGTTTTCGACCGCGATGCTGACGTATCCGGATAGTGTAGTCAGCAGCTCCACATCGTCGCTCGAAAGAAAATCACCCTTATCCGTCCGGCTCAACCCCAGATAGGCAATGGTCCGGCCCCGCACACTGCACGGGAAATAGTAGGTGAGGTCCAGCTCGGAAATCGTTCGCCGCACCGAGATCGGCCATTGGTGCGACACCGCGTCCAGCAGGTGCCGCGTGCGTTCAAAGAACAAATAGGGCTTGCCCGTTTCAGCGCTCAAGAAGCTGAGATCCAGCTCTTGCTGTGGCTTATTCCCTCGCTCCTTGCGATTCCCGAGCGTCATTTGCAGGCGGAACTGTTGGTCGCCTTCGTTGCTCAGAAAAAATGCCACATGCTGGATGGAAAGCGTGTGCAGCAGACGGTCCGCCACCGAGCGCAGCATTTCGTCCAGATTCGTTTCCGATCCCAGCTCACGCGCGAATTCGATCAGCGTCCGCCGGTAATCATAGCGATCCTTATAAAAGAAGTAGCGAACCAGTTGCTCCTGCAGCCAATCCCGAATCGGCTGGAAGAAGAAGGTGGA
>JBEKLB010000502.1:0-4745 GCA_050010415.1 Bryobacteraceae bacterium
GTCCTCTTTCATCAGGGCGCGAACAGGAACCGTAAGTTCGTTGAGGTAGTAGCCAGCGCCGGCATAGACCTTGCCATCTTTCAAGGGCAAGCCGTGACCGCTGGAGACCAGCACCAAGACTTTTCCTTTAGTTGTCATTTTGTTCTCCTTTTCCGAAGCAGCGTAAAGAACCACTGACCGACCATGGTGAGGCTCCGCGTGATCGCGATCCAGCACTAATTCCTTTGCCCGCACCGGTCACGACCATCGTCTTGCGTTTTGTCTGCATTGTCTTCTGCGATTCCCTATCTTCCCGGCAGAGCCTTGCACTACAAGAGAGGCAATGGAGTGGCCACATCTAAATCACTGAAAACCCGCAATCCCGCGCGCCGATTGAGACCGACATGTCCGCAATGTGAGTCGGTAGTTCGACGGTGTCTACGTTGCCCTGTGCGACTGATGCTCACGTGATTGACGAGTTCATTCAGTGGCACTGCTCCGGGACCCTCGCTCGACGCGAGGCCATCGATGCTGTATGGACCCGGCCCGGAGAAGATCAGCCAAACGAGGATCAACACGTACAGCACCTCGGGACGCTACGGGAAGTCGTCGAGCCACGCCAGGACACGGGTCGCCTGGATAGTGTGGATCGAAGTGGTGAGGACGGCGACGATCATGTCTCCCGTGAGCATAGCGGCGCACAATGGTGTGAGGAGCCCTAGCGTTAGGCCGCCCCGCACGCGAATTCGGCCGTGGCGACGAATAGCGCTGTTGCGTGCGGGAATGGGACGTGTATGTGGACCATAATCTTCTCAAGGACGCTTACTCGGTTAGTACAAACCGCTTGGTTCCGCCGGAAGTACAGAAAAAGGTGCCGATCAGGACGCGGGCCGCAGTCACGGACACCAATTCCGCGGCGCGCAGCGTCGTCAGTACGCTCTGAATTACATGTGTCATTCAACAGCCTCCCTAAATCGCTTCGCTAACCCACAGCCACCCCGCCGGCCTTGGGATCGTTTTTGCGAACGATGAAGGCGAGCAGAAACATGATGCTCGCCGCGATGGTCAGCACCCAGAAAATATCGATATAGGCGAGTGTCTCTACTTGTCCTCCCATAGCCCGATAAAGCAGACCGTAGGCCCGCTTGTGCGCGTCGGCCACACTCACACCGGAGTGCACCAGTCGCAGGCTCAAAGCTTTGACATTGTTCTGAAGAGACAGATCGAACCGACTCGTATGCTGCGACAGCACCACCTGGTGAACTTGTGCGCGCCGCGCCAACAGCGTCGTGACCATGGACGTCCCCACGCTGCTGCCGATATTGCGCATGAAGTTGATGATGCCGGCCACGCTGTTGGCTTTTTCTGCGGGCATCCCGATGTAGCCCGCCATTGTCACGGGAACGAACAGAAGGCCGAGGCCCACGGATTGAATCAAGCGCAGGATGGTAGCCGACTTGAAACTAATCAACGTATCCAGCTGCACCGTGGAAACGTACATCCCGATCGCCAGCGCCAGCCAGCCCGCCGCGATGATGTATTTGGCTGGATATTTTCCGGCCAGCATGCCCACGATGGGCATCAGCGCTAGCACCACCGCGCCGCCGCCCGACAGAACCAACCCGGCATTCTCCGCCGTGTATCCCAAAACGGTCTGGAGAAATTGCGGCATCGTCACCAGCGCGCCGAAGAGCAGAACGCCGAAGATAAACATCATGACGTTTGCAGTGGCGAAGTTGAAGTTCTTGAAAAGATGCACGTCGATGATGGGTGCCTTGTGACGCCACTCCCAAATGACGAGGCCAACCAGACAGACCACCGAGACGATCACCAGGCGGGTGATAAACCTGGAGCCGAACCAATCGTCTTCCTGTCCTTTATCGAGCACCACTTGAAGCGCTCCCACGCCCAAAGCAAGCAGCGAGATGCCAATGAAGTCGACGCTCACGCCGGCCCGCTTCGTTCGCCGCAGGAACGGCGGATCTTCCACCAGGTGCATCACTAAGAATGTGGCCAGAATTCCTACCGGCAGGTTGATGAAGAAGATCCAGCGCCATGAATAGTTATCGGTGATCCATCCGCCCAGTGTCGGCCCGATGGTGGGCGCCATGATCGCAGTGATTCCGTAGAGCGCGAACGCGAGGCCGCGCTTCTCCGGCGGGAACGTGTCGGCCAGGATGGCCTGCGCCATGGGCTGCAGTCCGCCGCCACCGGCGCCTTGGATGACCCGAAACAGGAGTAGCATGCTCAGGCTGGCGGCGCTGCCGCAGAGGACCGAAGCCACGGTAAAGATGAAAATGCAGACGATGAAGAAGCGTTTTCGGCCGAACAGGCTGGCCAGCCAGCCGCTGATCGGAAGGACGATGGCATTGGAGACCAGATACGAAGTGAGCACCCAGGTGCTCTCGTCGTTACTCGAACCGAGGCCCCCAGCCATGTATGGCAAAGCCACATTGGCGATGCTGGTGTCGAGCACCTCCATGAACGCAGCCATCGCGACCACCACGCCTATGAGCCACGGATTGTATTTCGGCCGCCAGGGGACCTCAGGAGCGGTAAGGACGCCGGCGCTATCGGACATAAACCTTCGGCTCCACTGACATGCCGGGTCTCAGCCTGTGGTCCTCGTTTTGGCCGGGATCGATATCGATCCGAACGGGGAGGCGCTGCACTACCTTCACGAAATTTCCGGTCGCATTTTCCGGCGGTAGCAAGCTGAGCAGCGAACCGCTGGCGCCACCGATGCCGGTGACTCTACCTTTGTATTCGCGCCCGTAAGCATCCACACTAAACGTGACCCGCTGGCCCGCTTTCATATGGCGTAACTGGGCTTCCTTGAAATCGGCCGTCACCCAGATGTCGTCCAAAGGTATAACTGCCATCAATTCCTGGCCTGGAGACACGTTGCTACCTATCTCCACGCTCTTCTTTTCGATGATGCCGCTTACAGGCGCGACAATCGTGCAGTAGCTGAGATTCAGCCGGGCCTGGTCGACGACAGCGCGTTTTTGAAGTACCTGGGCCTCTGACGTCTTGGCGCGGGCCTGGCTGATGGCAACCTGTTGCGGCGCGGTTAACGCTGCTTGGATGGAGGCATCCGCTTGCTCGATGCGGGCACTGGCCTGGTCCACGGCGCTTTGCGCGACGCGGATATTATCCTCGGCTTCGGCGACCGCTGCCCGGCGTGCGTCTACGGTCGCGTTCGCGGAGTTGGCGTTGTTCACCGCCGTATCGTAGATTTGTTGCGAAATTTCATCCTTGTCCACCAGCATTTTGTACCGCACCACATCGTCGGCAATCCTCTTGTGTGTCGCTTCCGCTTCGCGCACGTTAGCCTGGGCAGTGATCAGACGCGACCGAGCCGCGCTCAACTGGCGCTGGGCGCCCAGCAACACCGCTACCGCGTCCACTTTGCCGGAACGCGTCGAGGTCAACTGGCTGCTGGTAGTGGTCGAGGTAACCGGTACATCGGTGCGATAGCCTTGGTAGCTTGCCACAGCGGCGGCCAGATCCGCCTCGGCTTGCGCGAGCGCGACAGTGTAGTCCTTCGGATCGATACGGGCCAACACGTCGCCGGCTTTTACGTAACGCTCATTGTCAACGGGCACGTCCAAGACGTAGCCATTGATCCGCGCGCTGATCGCGTTGATGTGGCCATCGACTTGAGCGTCGTCAGTGTCTTCGAACGCGCTGAAATACTCCCAGGCGTAGTAAGAGCCGGCGGCCACCGCGGCCAAGGCGACCAGCCACACAATCGCGCGAACGAGCGTTTTACTTCCACCATGTGGGGGCTCGGGGCTATGTGGCGCCTCGGGGCTTCCGGAATCGGCCGGCCGCGTGCCTGCGGCTGGGCTTTCGGTTGTCATGACATCAGGCATGGCTACTTTACCTCCATGAATTTCTGAATCCGTTGTTCGGTCGACCCCAGCGCGCGCGCGAGTTCAACCTTCGACAGGTTGTGGGCGTACAGCGCGGAGATCAAGTTGTCGTTGGCCACGGCAACTGATCCCTGGGCTTGCACTACCTCAATGGTGTCAGTGACCCCGGACGCGAAGCGGTCTTGGGCCTGCGTTAAGGTCTGGTTCGCCAGGTCCAGATTGTTCCTGGCGACGGCTACCTGGTCGGCGGCCGACTGCATGTCGAGCAAAGCCGCCCGGACTTGATAATCTATCTGGCCGCCAAGATCGCCTAGCTCATCCTGCCGCTGCTTCAACGTCGCGCGGGCTTGAATGATGTCGCCGCTGATTCGGCCCCCGTCGAAAATATTGAACTTCGCAGCGGCTTGGAAGGTGAATGTTCCGTGGGAGTTGTTGAGCGTCGTCCCGTCAGCTCCGTAATCCGCGCTAATGCCCACGGTGGGATAGCGCTCGGCGCGAGCGGCACTGACGAAATTCTCGGCGGCGCGCACGGAGGCTTGGGCGCTTTGGAAATCCGCGCGCTGTTCGTAAGCGGTGCGCACAGCCTGATCCGGGGTCATCTCAACCAGCGGCGAATAGGGTTCTGTATCGACGACGGTAAGCTCTTGGCCCGGCGGCAGGCCGATGACCCGTCCCAAAGCCAGCTTGTCTTTGGCGACCTGATTGTTCTGCGCGATCAATTGCTGTTGTTCCTGCTGTAGCTCGACATGAGCCCGAAGCACATCAATCGCAGCCGTGGTCCCGGCGCGTTTCTGGTCGGCAGTGCGGTCGTAAATGGCCTCGTCGGTTTCCACCTGCGCCCGTAAGGCTTGCACCCGGGAAGAACCGGCAATCACCAGCAGGTAGGCA
>JBEKLB010000503.1:0-6882 GCA_050010415.1 Bryobacteraceae bacterium
GCCGGCGAATGGTTATCCTGGACGCCGCTGCAGGTCTGGCTGTTCCAGCATCCAGCACTGATGTCTCTTTGTTCGCTGCTCGGCGTACTTTTCGAACTCGGGTTCATCTTCATCATCCTTTTTCCCCGCCTGCGTCCCTCTGCGGGACTCATGGGACTCGCCTTCCACAACGCGACGAATTTGATTGTGAGAATCCAATTCATCCCGCTGCAGTCCTGCTACGTCATCTTCTTTGATTGGACCGCGATCCTCTCGTGGATCAGCCGCAAGCTCACGCTGGGATGCGTTACCGTTGTCTACGACTCGCATTGCAAACTATGCCGCCGCGCTGCCGGCACGCTGGCAATTTTCGACTGGACGGGCAGCCTGGTGTTCGTGCCCAACTCTGAAACCTCCACCTTGCCTGAACGCATGCGGGCCAATGTCCCAGAAGAACCGGAGCTCTATTTCTCCGCCATAACCGGCGATGGCCGCGCTGGCATCGGGTACCAGGGATACAAGTTGATCGCCGCGCGCGTGCCGCTTCTGTGGTTGCTCCGTCCGTTCATGGGCCTCCCGGGAATTCAGCAGTTAGGCATGGCAATGTATCAATGGGTCGCTCGCTCGCGCACTTGCAGCGTCGTGGATAGAACCGAAGCGGATAGAACCGAAGCGCGTGGAGAAAACATGCTGCCCGCAAAAGCCGCGGTTATCGCGCGCTGGGTGCCTCTCGCCGGACTCGGACTCATGCTGATCCTCGGTTTGCTGCACGTTGTGAACACGTGGCCACTCAGTTGCTTCCCGACGTTTGATGGGCCCACCTCCGACATCGTGACCCAGTTGTCGATTCAGGCGCTCAATGGCAGCAAGGTAGCGCAGGATTGGAATCTGAGCTCAGATCCCAAGTTGCGGGATGTCTATCAACGCTGGTATTGGCTGGCGTATCAGGGATACGTGGCAGGCGCAGCCACGCGTCCGAAAGTGGCGGCTTTGGTGAATTTGTGGCTGAAGTACCATCCCGAGTTGCACCCTACAAATGTCGCCGTCTTCCTGGATCGGTATCAGATGCGGCCGGTGGAAGAAACCCGGATCCGCTTGACCCGGCAAAAGTGCTGGGAGTTCACGTTTTGACGGCGAAATAGTCCGCGCCGCAATCCCGCACCGAGTATCCCTGTTTCCCTAAGAGTTGCAACATTCCGGTCTTCTTCGGAGCGGACAAATGCCGGTGCTCGACAAATATTGAGCGCGGAACATGTTGGGCGAAATCAACGGTCTTCAGGACCTCGAAGTCATGCCCCTCCGCGTCGACGTGCAGCAGGTGCACATCCAGAATCCCGTGCCGCGCAAGGACATCGGACAGCGCACAAACTTGAACCTGGCACTCCCGAATGAACGGCTCAAGCCGGCCCTTCCAATGTTTCACGATATGGTTTCTATCGAACGATCCGAGTTGATCGAACCAAACCGGCAGGTTCGGGACGGTCTCGCTGGCATTGGCGTCCACGTAGTAGAAGCTGGCGTGCCCAGCCGGCGCACCGATCGCCAGTTGCTCCAGGCGGAATCGTTGCGAGTCTTCAAAATGCTCTTTCAGCCGGTCGAAACAATAAGGTACAGGCTCGATGAGCAGCCCTCTCCAATTTGTATTGGCAAGCAGAATATCGCTGCAAGGATCGCCGGTGATTCCATCGTGGGCGCCCACCTTCACAAACACAGGCTCAGACACGGCGCTCGATACATGCAGGCAGTAATCTCTCAACGCGCTCGCGTCGCTGTTCTTCGGCCGCAGAGATCCGGCCGCCGTTCTCAATCTCTCCAGGAACATTACTGCAAAAGGTCTTGCGCTGTTTCGTCGTCAGGCCCATTCGCCAGAGCCGTGCGCGCCGCGGCATAAGGCGTCATCTCATACTGCGGCGGTGGAACGGCGTCCGCCAGGTAGCGAACGAAATAATCCCACCGGCGCCTGGTCATGTATTGCGACGCCGCCCCATAGGCGTGCGCGGCGTTGGGAATCAGCAGAAGGTCGAAATCCTTGTTGGCCTTAATGAGCGCATCCACCACCAGCAACGTCTCGTTGGGCGGCACATTGTCGTCCATGGTTCCGTGCGCGAGCAGCAGATGACCCTTCAAGTTCTTCGCCGTTAGCTGGTTCGCCTGCGAATCATAATTGCTGGAGCCGTCGGGATTCTTCACCAGCAGGCCGGCCCACTTCTCCGCCCAATCGTCTTCATAGCCGCGATTGTCATGGTTGCCGCTCTCGCTGATTCCAACCTTGAAGAAATCCGGATAGTGGAACATCGCAGCGGCGGTGGCATTGCCTCCGCCGGAGTGGCCATACATGCCGGCGCGGTCCAGATCGATCCAGGAGTATCGTGCCGCCAGATCTTTCATGCCGGAAACCTGATCGGGGATCGTGTTGTCTCCCAGATTGCCGTAATACGCTTCGTGAAAGCTCTTCGAACGCCAGGGCGTTCCCATCCCGTCGATACAAACCACGATGAAGCCCAACTCGGCCAACGGCTGCAGGTCTCCTCGCGACTCCTGAAACGTCCGGGTACCGCAAGAACCGGTCTGCGGGCCGGGATAAACATGATTGACGATCGGATATTTTCTGGATGCATCGAAATTGGAGGGCTTGAACATCAGGCCGTACAAATCGGTTTTGCCGTCGCGTGCTTTCACCGTAATGGGTACCGGTGGGACCCAGCCCGCGGCAACCAGCTTCGTGATGTCCTGCCTGGCGATTTCCAGCACCAGATTTCCGCTGCTCTCCCGAACGACAGCGGTCTCTGGTTGCGTTGGCGTCGAATAGATGTCCACGAAGTAACGGCCGTTGGCGGAGAAGGTCACCACGTGTTCCGCGTTCTCGGGCGTCAGCAATCGCTGGTTTTCCCCGTCGAACCCGATGCTGTAAAGGTGCGAGAAGTACGGATCGCGGCCTGGCTCTTTGCCCACGGCCAGAAAGTAAATGGTGCGTGTCTTCTCGTCGACGTTCAATACTTGGGTGACGTTACCATCGCCGTGCGTAATCTGGTTCTTCAACTGGCCCGTCGCCAGGTCGTAAAGGTAGAGCTGACCCCAGTTGTCGCGCTCACTGAACCACAGGATCTCGTTAGACTTCGCGAGATACTTCCAGTTCACCTTGCCGTTGCCGCTCTCGAAGAATTTAGGAACGGTCTCACCCATCACCTCTCGCACGTTGCCCGTCTCGGCCTCGGCCACGCGCAGCCACTCCTGCTTGTGATCCCGCGACGTTGAGACGAACGCCAGATCGCCGGCGCTCGGGCTCCATTGCACATCGTCCCAGGCCGTCCCCCTACAAGCCACGTCGTCGCACAGCGTGGACCGATGCTGGTCCGGCGGCATTTTGAGATGAATCACCTTGGGCCCGTCCACCTCGATAATCACTCGCTCGATCATGGTGACATCCGGGTCGCCCACCAATGGATACTTCCACGCTTTCAGCGCTGGATGACTATTGGTCACCGGCACCAGATACAACTCGCCGGTTTTTCGCTGGTCCTGCCGGAAGGTCGCAATCTTTTTGGAGTCGGGCGACCACGCGAGGATGGGCCGGTCACTCTGCTTCCATCCGGCGTTGTCCGTCGCATAACCGTAGTCCTTCACGCCATCCGTGGTGAGTTGTGTTTCCTTGCCGGTAGCAACTTCGCGAATCCACAGGTTGAAATCTCGAATGAATGCGACCTTCTGCTTGTCGGGCGAGAGAGGGAGCGGAGCCTTGGGCGCGTCATCCGGCCTGGGTTGCTCCGGCTTGGATTGTTCCGCCGGAGCGCTTACCGCGGAGCAAGTGCCAGCGCCTGAAAGATCGCATCGAAACTGACGTGTCTTGAGAGTGACGAGCAATTCCGCGGGATGCTCCGGGTGGTCCTTGGGAAAGGCCAGATCTGTGATCGCAAGATGGCGCGCGTCATTTTTTATTTCACTGGAAGCCGCGCTCAATGCACTTGCCAGCCTGTCCTGATCGAAAGCCGGCAACTTCGTTTTGTTCGCCGGATCGACGATCACATAGTCCCAGCCATCGGGCTTGACGTCGCGATACCAGAAGCGCCCGTCGTCCAGCCATTTCGGACGAACTTGCCCCGCGTATGCGAGAGGATCGGCGTTGTATGCCATGAACTTCTCAGCCTTCGCATAATCCTCCTTGGTGTATTGCCTGGGCTGCTGCGCCATCCCAGCAATTCCAAAAGCCGACACGAAGAGAATTACAACCCTAGAGGCATAACGGTCTCGGAGCATCGCTTGTCCTTCCTGGACTCGATGATATCTTCCTCGCTCGGCGGAAGTCTCGAACCCTAGCTGGTTTGGACTTCGGTGGAAGCCACTTTGGCCTGCAAGGCCTTGATTAGATCGTCGAGCTTGACGGGCTTTGAGATGAAAGAGTCCATGCCGGCTTCGAGACACCTTTCCCGGGAACCCTTCAGAACATCCGCTGTCATGGCAATGATGGTCGTTTGCCGGTTCATTCCTTCGCGCCGGCGAATCTCGGTAGAGGCTTCGTGGCCGTCCATTTCCGGCATTTGACAGTCCATGAAGACGACGTCGTACGGCGCGAGAGCTACCATCTCCACTGCTTCCCGGCCGTTCCCCGCCACATCGGCGCGCAATCCCAGCCGTTCCAGCATCCGGATGGCAACCCGTTGATTGACGACATTGTCTTCCGCGATGAGGATGCGCAGTGCCGACCCAGCGAATCTTCCCGTCACGCTCGACGCACATGGCCGTCGCTTTCTTGCTGGACCATCCGGTCGCAAGAGCGTTCAGCAATTGGGAGGGCCGCACCGGCTTGGCCAGGCACGCCTGGACGCCGCTCTCTTGCAGTCCTTTCGCTTCGCTCAATTGCCCCACCGAAGTCAGGATCACGATCACTGGCTTGTCGAGCGAAGCATCACTGGTGATGGCCATCGCCAGAGCGGCTCCATCGATACCGGGCATTTGATAATCGGCAATCACGAATTGATACGGATCGCCCTGCGCTTTCGCTTCCCGGATGGCCTGCAGCGCTTGTTCTCCGGAGGCAAAACTGCCGTTTCGCATGCCCCAACTGCAGATCTGCTCGTGAATCACCCGGCGATTGATCTCGTTGTCGTCCACAATCAAGACTCTCAGGTTCCTCAAGTCAGCGGCTGGAACTGGCTGGATGGAGGGGCCGGCGTAAAGGAGCAGCGGAAGTGCCAGCGAAAACGTCGATCCGCGGCCGACCTCGCTTTCGACTTCAATGGAGCCGCCCATCAACTGGCTCAATTGCTTCGAGATCGCGAGGCCAAGTCCGGTGCCGCCATACTTCCGGGTGGTGGAGGTATCGGCCTGAGAGAATTTCGCAAAGAGCGATCCAATAGTTTCCTGAGGGATGCCGATACCCGTATCGCTCACTGAAATCCGCATTTGAGCGGTTTGGGTATCTCCCCCGGTGCTAGCTGCCTCAATCAGCACTTCTCCTTTGGTGGTGAATTTGACCGCGTTGCCCACCAGATTCGTGATTACCTGGCGAATTCGGCCGCTGTCTCCGGTGAAGTGCCGGGGAAGCGCGGGCGGGTAGTGAACCAGCAGATCCAGCCCCTTTTCTTCGGCCTTGGGCGCGAGCATTGCGGCAACCTCTTCGATCAGCAAGCACAGGTCAAGAGGCTGGGATTCGATCAGCAATTTGCCAGCTTCGATTTTCGAGAAGTCCAGAATGTCATTAATCACCGTGAGCAGTGCGTCGCTCGAATTGCGGATGGTCTCGGCGTACTCCCGTTGCTCGGAGGTCAGATCGGTATCGAGGAGCACATCGGTCATTCCAATGACGCCATTCATCGGAGTTCGAATCTCATGACTCATGTTGGCCAAAAAATCGCTCTTGGCTATCGTCGCGCTTTCGGCCTCGCGACGGGAGATTCGCAGCAGACGCGTCAGCCAGGCGAACAGACCCAGCAAGCTCACCAGGAGGCACATCGCCGCGGCCAGGTATCGATTCCGCCGCCGCGCTTGGCCCAGGTAATAGTTGGTAAGGACCTGGTTATCCGGATACAGATACCACCGCAGGCAGATCGCCGACAGAGTGCCGTCCTTCGCCATTTCCACAATTTCCGACCGCACTTCGTCGGCCACACGTTGAGCGCCCGGCCGCATTCGCGAAGCCCCGATTCCGAAGCCGATATCCCCGTGGGCGAGCGCGATAAACTTCAACGGCTTGCCCTGGCAAGCGCCTAAATGCCCCAATTCGGCAACTTCGCTGGCCCCCGCTACCATGATTCCCGCATCGACAGCGCCGGTGCAGACCGCTTCCAACACGCTGGTAGTGGATGAGCCGGCGGCAATGAGCCGCGCCTTGGGAAAATTTGACTGCGCCAAGCGCGCATAAAGGCTGAGATTGGTGTAGGCCACCGATCTCCCTTCGGTGTCCTGTGCGGCCCCAATCTTGCTGGAGCCCAGGGTCACCAGCCAGCTACTGGAAGTGGACCAGGGCTCCGAAATGTAGAGGAGTTTTCGTCTCTCCGGGACGTCGCCCAAAGAAGTCCACAGATCAACGCGCCCGCTCTTGAGACCTACCTCGGCGCCCTCCGGCGCATAGACCCATTCGATCGGGATCCGCAGCCGGCGGCATGCCTCGTTGAAGAGATCGATATAGGGACCTTGGGGAGCGCCGTCCGGCGCAATCGTGTTGTACGGAGGCGTGTCGACGTAGCCGACCCGAAATGGCTTGCGCGCGCGCGATGGATCCCCCAGCCAGTTGGAGACCCACCACCCTCCAGCCCAAGTTGCTAAGAGCCCAAGGGATAGCCCGAGAATCGTGTGGAACTTCCAGCCGCGAGCTCGAAAATAAGTGAGCCACCCCACGCTTAAGGATCGGCAATCCATAGCCTTTGCTTCATACGCCTTACGCCGACACCGCATGCCCTACGGGAT
>JBEKLB010000504.1:0-4700 GCA_050010415.1 Bryobacteraceae bacterium
TTGAGGGAAGTGGCCTCTAGTGTTGGCAGCAACTGGACCATCGACAATGCGAAAGAAGCAGCCAGGCTCACTATGGTGCCGATAGTTGCCTTGACGGACGATTTGCTGAATAAGGCGTACGTCAGCATCGAGACCGCGAAGACGACCCAAGTGGGTGGATACCCCGCCAGGAAGCAGAGTGCGGACGCTGCACTGAGCTTCCAGAAGGGGCGCCATTCTTCAGATTCGACGGCTTGATCGATTCCCCGGAATCCAAGCGGAAACCATGCGTATGCTCCGATCAACCCCTCATGCTGCAGCTGCAGGAGCATGTAGCCGCTATATGCGAATACACCTGCCCCGAACAGGCACGCCAGTGGCTCCAAACGTCTGCCGCGCAACCATGCGTAGCAGAGCACGAATGCCAGCCAAACGTGTGCGAATTCAAATGCCTGAAGACTTTGCCAGGACACATGCGGAAGTGCGATATTGGCTGCAAATAGCAGCCACATTGGAGGGTAAAACAGCGCAGCCTGAATGTTGCCGACAAAGGACTGTCCGCAATAAATTGTCCAATCCCATTCCGGGAAGCGCCCATCCTTCAAAGCCTGAAAGGCATAGTCGACCAGAGGGTAGTGAAATCCTTGCAGATCATAGGGAATGTGAACCTGCCGCAGCGGCGACAAGTATTCAATAAAAAACAAATAGGTGAAGAGGAATGAAAGTGCGGCGACGAGGTAACGGCGAATCATTTGTGAATGTATCGCATGTCCAAAGGTCTACGCACGAAACGGGCCATCAACAAATGGTGTAAATAGCAAAGACGGTTGTGTGGGATCGTGTCGCTGTGACACACCGCGTCGGTAGAAAACACCCGCGTTGGAATATACTAATGCAATGGCTATTTCTCGTGTTGGAAACCTGGCTCTGATAGCGCTCGCGATCGGCGCACTCGTGCCCTGCCTGCGCGCTGAATCCATCGACGCCATTTATTCTTTCGGCGACAGCCTGTCGGACGTCGGAAACGATTTCACTCTTAGCGGCGGGCTGCTACCGGGCGCGCCGTACGTAAACGGCCAGTTCAGCAATGGACCGGTCTGGGTTCAAGATCTCGCTACAGCATTCGGCCTGGGGCCTCTCACGCCCAGCCTGCTGGGTGGGACCGACTATGCCTACGGCGGCGCCGAGACCGGAACCACGCCGGTTCATGCCGGCAATGTTTCGGATCTTACCGGCTCTACCGGGCAGATCGCTCAATTTCAAGCGACCCACTCGACTGCGGACCCGAATGCGCTCTACACCGTCTGGATCGGCAGCAACGACCTGATGGATATTTTGACGGGAGCGCCCCCATCGCAGTACGCCGCCGATATCGCAGCCGCCGTGGCCAATGTCGACGCAGCGATCAGCGCTCTGGCCGCCGACGGCGCCAAGGACTTTCTCCTGGTGACCGTGCCGGACTTGGGCAAGACTCCTGCTGCGATTGCCGATGGGCCGGCCGCGGCGGCGGGTGCCTCGGAACTCGCGGCAGCATTCGACAGCGCGCTCGTGAGCAGCGTGGACCAGATCGCGGCCTTGGATAGCTTGGATCTTTCCACATTGAATACCTACTCGCTCCTCGACCAGATTGTTGCGAGTCCATCCAGCTACGGCTTCACGAATGTAACCACGCCATGCCTGACGGGCGCGGTCGACTATTCCGGAGGAACGGTCTGCTCGCCCACTCTGGCCGGGCAAAACCAGTATTTGTTTTGGGACAGTCTTCACCCCACCGCGGCGGGCCATGCCATCCTCGCCGACGGCGCGCTGGCCGTGCTGACTCCCGAGCCAACCAATGTTTCCCTGTTTGTAGTGGGTTTGCTAGGCGTGGCCGTGGTCTGTCGCCGGCGTCGCGCCTAGCTCACTGAACCGCCTAGCTGACTGAACCGCCTAGCTGACTGAACTAAAGAAGCTCGCGATCAAACTCTGGTTCTGGGTATCCGACGTGCTCGCGTAGCCACGCCCGGTGTGGAGAGGACGGTGGCCAATGATCCCGGCTTGTTGCAGTTGCTGCGCGGTGGGAAGCGCACCGCCGGTGGCCGCGTTCTGAAACGACTTCGCGAGTTGCGTCAACTGGCTGGCCTGCGCAGTGTTTCCGCTGTTGTTAGCAGTGGTGGCAGCTTTTTGCAGTTGGCCGGTAAGCTGCGAAATCAGCGCTTGGAACTGCTGCGGACTTTGCGTCTGCAATTGCTGGAGTTGATTGAGAAACCCGGCGGCGGGAGAAAGGCCGAGCACATCAGCTTGCTGCTGGACGGAGGAAGCTGAACTGGCGCTGGTCTTCGCTGTGCTGTTAAACGGAAGCAGGTAGCTGGGAAGCAGCGACGTGACCGAATTGACGTTCATAAGATCTATGGATTGTTGCTTCAGCGCGCGGCTGTCGAGTACAGTTCGGGAGAGCGCGAGGAGCCGCGCAGCCAGCCTTCCAGCCAGAACCGGCGGAAGCCGGAGCGCCGTGGAAGCAACGACCGGCCACAGCAGAACTCGGCGATTTTCGTATATTCGGCGAGAGTGGCTGGATCTACCAAATCCATTCTAAACTCAGAGGCGTCGAGTAGATTAGGGTCCACGGGGATGACCGCAATCTTCTCGGCGTCAATAGCCCAACCCGCTTCGCGCGACATGGCCCGATCGGCAACCTTGCGGTTGATGATGTACTTTACCTTGGTGGTTCCGACACCGCGAGCTTCCAAATCATAGCGGCGCCGAGTGGCCAGGTGCAGCGCGGGAGAAGAGGGCGTGGTAACCACGAAGATGGACTGAGCGGCCCGCGCGATCACTTCGGTGGCGTTGTTCACCACCTCCGGCAAATCGCCAATGATGACGTCGTAGCGGCTGCGAACAAACGACAGCAACCGCTGATACCCCCAGGGCGAAACCTTCCGCACACCCAGGCGGCTGACGGAGGAGAGTACGTCGATGCCGCCTGCGTGCGTGATCATTTCGTTCCAATTTTCATCGGTAAGCCGATGCGAGTCTTCGAGAGCGTCCATGATCGAATAGTTGGGACGCAGGTTGTACAACATGGAGATGGGCCCGGCGTGCAAGTCGCATTCGAGCACCAGAACCTTCTTGTCGGCGAGCGTGGCGAGTATATTCGCTACAAACAGCGCCGTAGTTGTGGCTCCGCTGCCGGCTTTCGCGGGCTGAAACGCAAACACCGGGGCAGCCTTTTTGCCGCTGGCCGACTCGAGCGCCTGGAAAATGGCGGCGCGGAACTCTTGCGGGCTGCAAGGAATGGGACAGATGGAAAAGCCACCGAAGGCCGTTTCGAAGACATCGGGGCGCTTGCAACGGCCGGAAACGCCCAGGATGGCGCTGGAAGGCAGAATGCTACGGATGTCGTGTTCGACGGCGTGCGCGGCCGCTTCCTCATCGGCGCCCAGAAACACCAGTTGCGGCGCGAACGAATTCAGCAGACGCATGCTTTCGTGGGCCTGAGGATAACGCTCCAGGCTACGAAAAACACAGACATCCTGGGTGAGTGAGCACAGTTGCTGCAGTTGCGAAGTAGTTTCGCGGTCCGTGCCGAAGATCAGTGCCGTCAGCATTTAAAATTGGGCTCCATTCGGACCGGTGCCATCCGGTACCGCAAGGTAGGTATGCAATCTAGGGGCCAGGGGTGGAAACCCGAGTTACTCGCGGAAAATACTGAAAACAAATTGAAGCATTCTTGCTATGTGGTGTCATTTTTCCGCCAGTGCGTTGAAAATGTGACAGCGGCGGTTGGGCGGGCGCGAACGCGATGTGCGAACGCGATTGACGATCCACTTGGAAGAATGATCTAATCGCCAAATGCCTGGAGACGAGGTGTTCGCGGTGGCTCGCAACCTGCTGGAAGCCCTGCGATTCTTCGGGCAGGCGCGGGCCGAAGCGGAGATTCGGGATTTGCCGGGCGTATCGTTGATCTTTTGCGGGCTGAACTATGCGGCGTTCAACGCGGCGCTGCAGGCCCAGCCGATCGATGGGGACGCGCAGGAGCTGGGCCGGCTGATCGACCTCTCGGCCGAACATTTCGACGCCCGCGGTCTGCGCTGGACCTATTGGTTGTGCGAGGATTTTCTCAAGCAACCGCTGCGCCGCGAGGCGACGCGTGTGTTCAAACGGCATGGGCTTCGCCATTTGACGGAAGCGCCGGGAATGTACGCCGATCGGCTGGCGCCCGCGACGCGGATTCTTCCGTCCATCGACGTGCGGCCCGTGGCCGATGAAGCGACCCGCGCGGCGTTCTCCGAAGTGATGTCCACCGCATTCGAGATTCCGCATTCGGTGAGCCTTTCGGTCTACGGCGCCGAGAGGGCGTGGCGCGGGACGTTTCAAGGCTATGTGGGTTATTCCAACGGACGAGCGGTGACCACTGCGGCCGCCGTGATCACGGGCGACGTGATCGGCCTTTATTCGGTTGCTACGCTGCCGCAACATCGGCGGCTGGGGTTTGCCGAAGCCATCATGCGGCAAGTGGTCCGGCAGGCTGAGCAGACGCGGGGCGTATCGCGGACGGTGCTGCAGGCAACTGCATCCGGGTTCTCGTTGTATGAAGCGATGGGATACCGGACTGTAACGAGCTTCAATGTGTTTATCAGCGACTGACGGTGGCGACGCCCCCTCACGAATCGCGGGCGGATGGGGCTAGGGATTCGGGGCTGGGGACTGGGGCTGGGGTCAGGTTCGTCATATGGGACGCC
>JBEKLB010000505.1:0-4683 GCA_050010415.1 Bryobacteraceae bacterium
AAGGGGACGAGGTGAGGCATGTTTGAACAAAGTTTTGTAGGCACCGCGAAGACGAACAAATCGTGGTCGGTGTTCCTGTCGTTCGGGGCTCAGATCCTGGTGCTCGTGGTGGTCATTCTGATCCCGCTGATTTATACGGACACACTGCCCCGTGCGCAGCTAACCAGTTTCTTAGTGGCGCCTCCGCCCCCGCCGCCGCCTCCTCCGCCCCCGCCGCCGGCTCCGCCCAAGATCGTCAAAGTGATCCCCCGTCAATTCGACGCCGGCAAGCTGATGGCTCCCAAGTCCATCCCCAAAGATATCGCCAATATTAAGGAAGAGGAATTGCCGCCACCATCCAGTTCGGGCGTAGTGGGTGGAGTGGTGGGTGGAGTTCCCGGCGGCGCGCCCGGCGGAGTGCTGGGTGGCGTGCTCGGCGGAATTCCCACGGCGGCTCCGCCACCTCCACCGGTTAAGGACGTTAAGCCTACTACCCCGCAGCGCATCCGCGTCGGCGGCAACGTGCAGCAGGCCAACCTCATCCGCAAAGTCACCCCGTTGTATCCGCCGCTGGCCAAGCAAGCCCGCATTCAAGGTGTCGTACGCTTCACCGCCATTATCGGCAAGGACGGCACTATTCAGAATCTGCAATTGGTGAGCGGCCATCCGCTCCTGGTGGAAGCAGCTAAACAGGCTGTTTCGCAATGGCAGTACAAGCCGACGCTCCTGAACGGGGACCCGGTGGAAGTCGTCACCACGATTGAAGTCAATTTTACGTTGAGCCAATAGAAGTTTAAATTCAACTCGCAGGAGAATCAGATGTTTCTACAATTACAAGTTTGGTCGTTCATGCTTTTGCAGGACGCGGCCACTAGTTTCGACGTGCGCGGGATGTGGGAAAACATGGGATGGGCGGCGAAGCTCGTCGTCATCCTGCTGTTCTTCATGTCGGCATGGTCGATCGGTGTTATGATCGATCGCGCCATCGCTTATAACGGCGCTCGCAAACAATCGCGCCAGTTCGCCCCAGCCGTGGCGGGAGCACTGCGCGAAGGCAAGCTGGACGAAGCCATCAAAATCGCCGACCGTTACAACAAGAGCCATCTGGCCAAGGTTGTGGTGGCCGGCTTACAGGAATTCCGCGCCCATCAGCTGAGCTCGGAAATCTCGGGTGAAGAGATCGAAGCCTCCAAACGCGCACTGGAACGCTCGGAAGCCATCGTTCACGCCGAACTGAAACGCGGCGTCAGCGGATTGGCGACCATCGGTTCCACCGCCCCCTTCGTGGGATTGTTTGGAACGGTGGTCGGCATTATTCACGCGTTCCAGGGCATCGCCACTCAGAAGGCTACTGGTCTGGGCGCTGTGGCCGGCGGAATTTCGGAAGCCTTGGTTACCACCGCTATCGGTCTGTTCGTGGCCGTGCCGGCGGTGTGGGCCTTCAACTACTTCACCAACCGCATCGACGCATTCGACGTGGAGATGGGCAACTCCAGCTCCGAGCTTCTGGACTATTTCCTGAAGCGCGTGGGACGCGCGACAACCGCGGCCAAGTAGGTTTAGCGACCCGCAACCCCACAGGAAGCGGAAGTTTTAGTGTGACTGCGAGTTGAATTCGGAAGGGGCGCGGCAGCCTATATTGAAGAGCGGCCGCGCTTCCCTGCCGGAAGGAGTTTGAAATGGAAAAGAAAAAAGCGCCCCCTCCCGTAGCGGACATTAACGTGACGCCCATGGTGGACGTCATGCTGGTGCTGCTGATCATTTTCATGGTGATCACGCCCATGCTCACCAAGGGTCAGAGCGTGGACAAAGTGAAGACCAAGAATCCCATCACCATGCAGGCGGCCGACAAAGAGGACGCGATCCTCGTCTCGGTCACGCGCAACGGTGGTGTGTTTTTGAGCCCCGGCAATATCAAGCTGTCGGGACCGGATCAGCTTCCTGAAAGAGTTCGGGATCTGCTCACCAACCGAACCGACAAGACGGTATATATCATCGGCGACGCCCGCGCCCGGTACTCAGTGGTGGAGGACGTGGTCGACAATTTGCGCGCCGCCGGAGTGAATGAAATCGGACTCATCACCGAGGAACCTCACGAGAACAAGAAGCCCGGGGAAGCCGCGGCCGCGAAGTAGAATCGACGTTATTGAGTACTTTGATTTTGGAAGCGAGGTAACGAATTATGGCAATGGCAGTGGGCGGCCCCAAGAGCGGGCCACGATGCGACATCAACATGACGCCCATGATCGACATTCTGCTGGTGCTGCTGATCATCTTTATGGTCATCACGCCGCTGACGCCGCACGGTTTGGAAGCTCTGGCGCCTGAACCGCCCGACAAAAAGAATCAGCCGCCACCCGATCAGGACCGCACGGTGGTGATCGTCATCGACAAAGACAAGAGCATGCACATCAACAACGAAGACACCGATATCGACAAGCTGGGTCCGCGTCTTGAGCAGATCTTCAAGACTCGCGCCGAGCGAGTGGTCTTCGTCAAGGGCGATCCGGACCTGGAGTATCAGGTTGTGGCGCGCGCCATCGATGTCGCCAAGGGTGCGCAAATGGACAAGGTTGGTCTGATGACGCCCAAGCTGGAAGCGGGAAACTAGTAGCCATTGGCCGTTGGCTGTTTGCCAATCGCCAAGAGCAAATAACCAAGGGCCAAAAGCATGAAGAGCACAATATTGGTAGCGGGAATCGGATTGCTGATTCTCTTCGCAACGGGCTGCGACAAACTCCGGTCGCGCGACGCCCTCAATCACGGTGTGCAAGCCTTCAAGGGCGCGCATTACTCGGAAGCCGTGGATTACTTCAAGAACGCGGTCCAACTGGATCCGGACAACACTATGCCTCGCCTCTATCTGGCAACTGCGTATATGAGTCAGTGGATTCCCGGCGCCGTGTCGCAGGAAAACGTCCAGATGGCAAATCAGGCCAAAGCGGAATTCCAGAAGGTTCTGGAGAAGAGCCCGTCCGACGCCACCGCTCTAGCGTCGCTCGCTTCGCTCAGTTATCAAGAAGCGCTCGGCATGCCGGACCTGGACGCCAAACTCAAGAAGCTGGACGATGCCAAGGAATGGTATCTCAAGCTGATTGCGGCGGATGCTCAGAATAAGGAAGGTTTCTATAGCCTGGCCGTCATCGACTGGGTGAAGTGGTACGCAGCGTGGATGAAAGCGCGCGCGGACCTGGGGTTGAAGCCCGAAGAGCCCGGCCCACTGAAGGACAAGAAGGTGAAGGCGGATCTGCAAACGCAATATAGCGCCGTCATCGACGATGGTATAAAGAACCTGCAGAAGGCGCTGGACATCGATCCCAACTACGACGATGCCATGGCGTACATGAATCTTCTCATCCGCGAGAAGGCCGATTTGGACGATACGCCCGAGCAGTATAAGACCGATACCGACACGGCCGACAAGTGGGTGCAAAAGGCGCTGGACACCAAGAAGATGAAAGCGGCCAAAGCGGCTGCGGCGCAGGCCCAGGGCGGCATCACTGCTGAGGAAGCGAAGTAGGGCGGAAGAAGCTAAGTAAGCCGCTAAATCAGCCGAATCGGTTTAGAAGTTCGTTCCGTCACCTGCCCGATGCGATAAGCGTCGGGCAGTTTCGTTTCCAGCCGCGCCGCGTCGCCAGGCGATAACGCAATCAGCAATCCGCCCGATGTCTGGGGATCATACAGCAAGTCATCGAACTCAGAGGTTCCCTCCACGCAGGACGCAGCAAACTCCCGATTGTTCTTGAGCCCGCCCGGGATGGCGCCCTGCCGTGCGTATTCCACCGCGCCCGGCAGAAACCGAACGGCGCGCGGATCAATCTCAATGGTCACCTTACTCGCCAACGCCATTTCCCGCGCGTGACCGATCAACCCGAAGCCGGTGACATCCGTGCATCCGTGGACGTCGAAGGCGAGCATCGCATCACAAGCTTCCCGATTGAGCTTCAACATTTGTTGAACCGCCGCGTCGACATCCGCCTCCTTCGCGATTCCCTGCTTCAAGGCCGTCGAGATTACGCCGGTGCCAATGCGTTTGGTGAAGATGAGCGCATCTCCCACTTGGGCACCAGCGTTCGCTTTGATCCGGCCCGGATGAATCAAACCAGTAACTGCGTAGCCGAACTTCACTTCCTCGTCTTTGACGCTGTGCCCGCCGAGCAAGGCGCACCCCGCTTCGTGGATCTTCTCTGCCCCGCCCTTCAGGATTTCCGCCAGCTCATCGATATCGCCTAGCGCCGGCCACGCGAGGATGGACAGCGCGGAGATGGGCCTACCGCCCATGGCGTAGACATCGCTCAATGCATTGGCCGCCGCGATGGCGCCGAAAGTATACGCGTCATCCACGATGGGCGTGAAGAAATCGACAGTCTGAACCAAGGCACACTCCGGCGTCAGCTGGTACACGCCGGCATCGTCGGCGGTATCAAACCCGACCAGCACGTTTTCGTTCGCCCAGCGTGGGATCCGGGCGAGCACTTGGTCCAAAACCTTTGGACTCAGTTTCGACGCTCAACCGGCAGCGGATGTATGGGCGGTAAGACGGGGCACATGTTAAGAATACAGAATTCGTCGGACGAAATCGGCATAGGGGCTGTAGGCGCCGGTGCGGGATGATATCCTCGTCACCATGAGGCTGCGCATAAAATGCCTGCTGCTCCTGACAGCGATTGCGCCTGGGTTGTCGCGCGGCGGAGATACCGAAGC
>JBEKLB010000506.1:0-8819 GCA_050010415.1 Bryobacteraceae bacterium
TGTTTGTACCCTATGGCGGCGACCAAGCCTACCATATCGCCAACCAGATCCATGATGTTGTAAGAGGCGACCTCGGGTGGCGCGTCAGATTGGCCGTAGCCCCGCATGTCGGGCGCTACGGCTTGGAAGCCCGCGTTGGCGATCGCAGCGAATTGGTTACGCCATGAGTACCAGGTTTCAGGAAAGCCATGGCACAACAACACCAGCGGCCCCGTGCCTTGCTCCGCAATATGAAGCTTGATGCCGTTGGCGGTGATACGCCAGTGCTTGACATCGCTAGGCACGAAAGGCGTCGGCGTGTCAGACTGCTGCGCCAAAGCTTGGCCGGCCATGCCTGCCAGGCCCACCCCGACTAAGGCGGCGATCTCGCGTCTTGAATACTCCATTTAACCTCCGAAACATCTCTCGTCTGTTGCGGTGCGATGGGGCGCCAACCCAAACAGTCTTGGGCAGCGACTAGAATACAGGAAAAGTGTGGCAAAAGACTTCCGTCATGTATTGATGGGTCAACACTATGTCATCGGAGCGAACCACCCATCACGGCAGGTTGTCGCGCAGTCCCAGCGTCCGTATCAGCCGGATAAGCGAATTCGGATGAATGCTCAATTTCGCCGCGGCGAGCTTGTAGTCGCCTCCGCTTTCTTCCCACGCGCGTCGAATAAGCTGCCGCTTGGTGTCCGAAATGGATGCCTGCAAGGCCCCCGGCGTTTGCGGCGTCGGCGCATCCAGCACGGCTTCCGGCAAATCCTCAGCCAGCAAGGTTTCCGATTCTCCGAGCACCACCGCACGCTCCACCGCATTCTCTAACTCCCGCACATTGCCTGGCCATGGATAAGCGATCAAATAAGCCAGCGCTTGCGGCGAAATCGCGCACACGCGCCGGGCGCAGCGCGCAGCCGCCAGTTCCAGAAAATGCATGGCCAGGGCGGGAATGTCTTCCCTTCGATCGCGCAGCGGAGGCAGTTGCAGCGAGACCACATTCAGGCGGTGATATAGATCCTCGCGAAATACGCCCCGCTTGATCTCGACAGTGAGATCGCGATTGGTGGCCGCGATCAACCGCAGGTCCAGTTTCACCACGTGCGTGCCGCCCACTCGCTCCAACTCACGTTGCTGCAGCACCCGCAAAAGTTTGGCTTGCAGCGATAAGGCCAACTCGCCGATTTCGTCCAGGAAGACGGTGCCTCCCTGCGCCATCTCGAGCTTGCCTTTTTTCTGCGATACCGCGCCCGTAAAGGCGCCTTTTTCGTGGCCGAACAATTCGCTTTCGAGCAACGTCTCGGTGATGGCGGCGCAGTTGATGGCGACAAACGCCCGCCCGGCGCGTCCGCTCGCGCGATGAATAGCTTGCGCCACCATCTCCTTACCGGTACCGGTTTCGCCCAATAGCAGCACCGATGCTTCGGAGCTAGCCACCCGCTTTACCTTCTGCATCAGGCGCTGCATCGGGGGGCTGTTCCCCACGATGCCCGTCGACGGACTGGTGCGGTTCAGCCGGTCTGTCAGCAGCTCATTCTCGGTAGTGAGCCGTTCCACCTCGCGAGCGGTTTCGAGCGCCATCGCGCCCAGCGTGGCGATCGCAGCAAACGTATCGGCATGTTCGCTCAGCCGCTCCGATTCCGATAACGAAAACTGCGCCGCAATCACTCCGGCGATTCTGCCACGCACATAGAGCGGCACCGCCACGTGCCCCAAATCCATATCGGCAATGGGACCCTCGCGGCACACCCGTTCCGCCAAACCGGCTGTTGCCAAACCGGATGCCGCGTGGCCGGCCTTCGCGTGCATACTTCTAGCGTCGAGCAGTTCGGCTTCATTGCCCAGGTACACCGCGCCTTGGATGATGGGCGCCATATCGGCGATCAGGCGCATCAACTGCTCCTCCACCACCGCACGTACCCCGGCATTCTCCGATCGGGCTAAGGCCCGAAACAGAAATTGCATCGCGCAGGTACGCAGCAGGGTTTGGCGCGCCGTGACGCTGGCCTGGCCGGCCGGCTCTTCGCGATACAGGAGCACGGTCTCACCAATCGAGACTTGATCGCCCGGCTCGAGCTCGTGTTCCACGATGCGTTTTCCATTGAGGAATGTCCCTGTGCCGCTGCGCTGGTCAAGAATGCGGTACCGGTTTCCGACGGGCTGGACCACGCAGTGGCGCCAGCCAATGCCGGGCTCATCCAAATGAATGGTCGAAGTTGGCGAACGGCCAATGCTGGTGTCTTCCGCACCCAATGGAAAACGTTCGCACAGCCTGGGACCTGTTATGGCGAGCAGCTCACCTTCCATCTTGGAATCCAAAAAGAGTGTAGCAGTGATTCCCAGCGCCTCAAATACGCTGCCATGAACAGTTCTGTTTACGATCCATGAACCGCTCTGTTCACGGAGCCGACCTCGAGTTGGGCACGCCGACGGCTTTTCAGTAGTTTGCATGCTCGTCCTCTGCTGCGGGCGCTATGGCCATCCGGATGCATCGTCCGTCCCGTCTTCGTAAAGAACTTCCGGGAAACCGGCCATAGAGAGGGAGAAAATCAATGAGCAGCAACTGGAAAAACTTCTTGGCAATCGCTGTGGTAGTCGCGGGAGCGGCCGCTACCGCTTCTTCGCAGAGCCTGGGCGTCAGAGTGAACGTGCCGTTCAACTTTTCAGTGAATAACCGGGCGAATCTGCCTTCAGGGAACTACATTCTCTCGCAGAACCAGGGCATATGGCGGATGACTAGCGAAGATTATCGCACCACCGTCCCGATTGTGAATTCCGTCGGCATCCGCGACGCTGGTTACCAGGATTTCACCCTGACATTCTCATGCGCCCGCGCGCAGTGCCAACTCCAAGCCATCCATCCGGGTAACGGAAGATACGGAGTGGAAGTGCCTGCTCCCCACCGCAGTAAATCCGATCGTGAAGAACTGGCTGTTGTCAACGTTCCCGCTAACTAAGGTTGCACTAAGTTAAGTCGCGCTGCAACGGGGCGCCTCCAACCAGAGGCGCCCCGCCTGTTTTCCCCTCCAATCCCACCCCATTTCGCACGCTGGCTCTTGACGCAACCGACCGGTCGTGCTATTCTCCCGTGCATGGGACACGCAGCTACCACACGCGAGCGCATTCTGGACCGTGGATTGGCGCTGATGAGCCAGTCCGGCTTAGGCGGCGTTACGCTCGGCGTTCTCGCCGATCAAGTGGGGATGTCCAAGAGTGGCCTGTTCGCGCACTTCAAGTCCAAGGACGAAGTGCAGATCGAACTGCTGGAATACGCCTCTATTTTCGGCGCCCCGCATATTGTCGAACCCGCCATGCAGCAGCCCGAAGGATTGCCGCGGCTGCGGGCGCTGGTTCACAACTGGTTCGGATGGGCTCCCCGCAGCGGTCTTCCGGGCGGATGTCCCATAGCCGCCGGCATGTTTGAGTACGACGACATAGAAAGCCCGGTGCGAGACAAGATCGCGGAGCTCGAAGCTCAATGGCGCGTTTTCCTGTGCGACATTACGCGGCGCGCGGTGGAACTGGGCCATTTGCGCAAAGGGCTGGACGTCGAGCAGTTCGTTTGGGAAGTGGGCGGCATCTATTTGGCTCATCATACTTCGCAGCGATTCCTGCGATCGCCGGACTCGGACCGGCGTGCCGCGGCGGCGTTTGACGCGCTGGTGGAGCGATCGCTTCCGGCGCCGAAGCCTCCGAAGGCCGGCGGCAAGAACCGAGGCCGCGATGGCGGATGCTGAGTTGATCGCCTTCCTGCAAATGGCCGCTCAGCGCGCGGACTACATCACATCCGTCTGCAGCGGCGCATTGCTGCTGGGCGCGGCCGGTCTGATGAAGGGATATCGGGCGACCACACACTGGGCACACTGGGCTGTTCACGACGCGCTCTTCCAATTCGGGGCGCAGCCGGTGAAGGCGCGCGTGGTTACGGATCGGAACCGCATCAGCGGAGGCGGCGTCACGGCGGGAATCGACTTCGGCCTCACGGTGCTCGCGCAGTTGCGGGGCGCGGATGTGGCGCAAACGGTTCAGCTCATGATGGAATACGATCCGCAACCGCCCTTCGATGCGGGTTCGCCGGAAAAGGCGGGGCAGGTGGTGGTCAACGCGGCGCGGGCATTGATGGATCAAGTCACCGGACGCGGGGCCCTGTCTCCCGCGTCAAGCCACGTGTCAAGCGGCCGGTGAAACGACGTTCGCCCGCTCCCAGCGCACACGATACAATTGCCACATGATGCAAGTGAGATCGCAGTGGCTGCCGCTGGTTTCCGCGGCCTTGGTCGCGATGTTCGCAACTCAACCCATGCACGCGGAGTTGCTGGAGAAGACCAAGAAGGTGGGCGGCACCACCGTCCGGTATAAGGTGGTTCTTCCCGACGCGTATGATCCCGCGAAGGCGTATCCGGCGATCCTAGCGTTCGGCGGGGGTCCGCAAACCATGAACACCGTGGACGGTGTCCTCAGCCGCAACCTGCGCGCGGAGGCCGAAAAACGGGGCTACATCGTAATCGCTCCCGCCGCGCCGGACGATCAGTTGTTCTTCGAGGAGGGGGCGCGCATTTTTCCCGAGTTCCTGAAGCTGATGCTGGCGGATTACAAAATACAAAACAACAAGTTCCACATCGCCGGTCCATCCAACGGGGGAATCGCCGCGTTCCACGTTGCAGCCGCGAATCCTCAGTACTTCCTATCGGTGACAAGCTGCAAGCGATTTCCAAGATGTGCGTCTTCATGTACGTTGGCGAGAACGACGAATATATGTGGCATTCGGAGATGAAGCGGGAAGCGGAATTCCTGCAATCGCTAGGGACGGTGGCGCACTATACGGTCGAGAAGGGGCAGCCGCACCGCATGGAAACATTAGCCGGCGCCAATGCCGGCCGATTATTCGACGGCTTTGAGGAAACCAAAAAGGGTTGCAGCAGCAAGTAGGGATTGAGTCCTCAGCGCGGGTGCGTGAATCCGCAGTCCTTCCATAATTTTTCCCAGACCCACATGCCGGCGCCGGCCTTCACCGGCAGTGGAAATCCAAGCTGATGCTGGCGGATTACAAAATACAAAACAACAAGTTCCACATCGCCGGTCCATCCAACGGGGGAATCGCCGCGTTCCACGTTGCAGCCGCGAATCCTCAGTACTTCCTATCGGTGACACTTTCGGCCAACGCTCGGGCGGCCTGCTGCTGCGAACAACGGACGCGGTCCAACGGCGCGGGGAGCTTCAGATGCGGCGCCGAAAGTCTCAGCCATTTCCGGCGCATGTTATGCAGGTGCGAGAAGATATCGGCGATGCTGCGTCCAGGGCTGCCGGGCAGTTTGGCGCGCCACGCAGCGGGATCCAGATGTTCGATCACAAGCTGGTTCATCCGATCGTTGACCGCGTAACTCTCGACCAGCGCTTGAGCAAGAGGGAGAGGATCGGGATGCGCACGGGCCATTTGGATTTCCTGTAACCACCAAGTTATCATCGGGCCGCTGAAGCAGCATAGTACAATCGCTTATGAAAACGCTGCTTCGCGCTGTCCTGGCGGTATCGCTCGGGAGCGTAACCTTCGCCGAGACTTACCACTTCGAGCCCAAAGAGTTTCACAACACCTTCGGGCCGCATCCGCCCGTTCTGACCATCAAGCCCGGCGATCACGTGATCACATCCACCATCGATGCCGGTGGAACCGATTCTGCCGGCGTGAAGCGCGGACAGGGCCCTAATCCAGAGACAGGTCCGTTTTTCATAGAAGGAGCCGAGCCGGGCGACACGCTGGTGGTGCATCTGATACGTCTCGAAACCAATCGCGCCACGGGATATTCGGGAACGCTGCTCGCTCCTTACGCCGCCGATCCGGCTTTCCTGCGCGCGGAAGGGCTGCGCGAACCGAAGACCCTCATCTGGCAACTGGACAGGAAAATGGGCGTGGCGCGAATGGAGTCGCCGGACTTCAAGCCCGGACGGATTGAATTGCCCCTGCGCCCCATGCTGGGCTGCATCGGCACTGCACCGGCGGGACACGCGGCCATCCCGACGTCAACGCCCGACAACTTTGGCGGGAACATGGACTACAACGGAATGAATGCCGGCGTCACGTTGATGCTGCCGGTTTTCGAGCCCGGCGCGCTATTTTTCCTGGGTGACGGCCACGCACGGCAAGGCGATGGCGAAGTGACAGGCGGCGCGATCGAAACATCGCTGGATGTGGAATTTTCGGTGGAATTGCAAAAGGGCAAGAAGATCGCATGGCCGCGCCTGGAGAATGACGACTACATCATGGTGCTCGGAAGTTCGCGCTCGTTGCTGGAAGCGCTGCAGCACGCGAATACGGAAATGCAGCGCTGGCTAATGGCGGACTATGGGTTCGACGAGCGTGGGTCGTCGCTGCTGATGGGTCAGGCGATGGAATCCGAGATCGCCAATGTGGTGGATCCGGAATTCACCATTGTCGCCAAAATGCGAAAGCGGTATTTGAAGTAAGCATTGCAATGGCGCGTTTCAGCGCTACGGCGTCCACTTGTGGATCAGTCCTTCGCCAATGAACGGGGACTCGGTTTTCTGTAATTCCGCGGCCACTTTCTCCATCTGACGCATGGCGCGCAGATGATTTCGTCCAGCGATCTTCATGACATCGTCGTCCGAATAGCCTCGGCGCAGGAGTTCGGCGAACAAGTACGGATAGCGCGTGACATTTTCGAGACCCTGGACCATCAGGTCCGGCTGCGTGTCATAAAAGTCGGAGCCAATGCCGATGTGATCGATACCGGCCACCTTACGGATGTGATCGATATGATCGGCCACGTCGGAAATGGTGCCGCGCGGGGCAGGATTGGCTTTAGTCCAATCGGCGATCCCCTTCTCCACGTCCTGGTCCGCGGTGAGGCGCGCATGCAGATCGCGCAGGGCCGCATCGTGTTTCTGCTGCCAGGCCGGGCTCTCGGGAGCGACGAATTCCTTGATGAAGTTCACGTGGATCACACCGCCATTGGCGGAGAGCATCTCGAGCACGTCATCGGGTGCCGCCCGGGGATGCGGATCGATGGCGAACGCATTGGAGTGCGAGAAGATCACCGGGGCGCGCGTGACGTGCAGTGCATCGCGCATGGTGTCGGCGCTGACGTGAGAGATATCGACGAACATGCCGATGCGGTTCAGCTCCTTCACCACTCGCTTGCCGAATTCGGTGAGACCGAAGTGCAGCGGACGGTCGGTAGCGGAGTCGGCCCAATCCACGTTGTCCCAATGCGTAAGCGTGAGATAGCGGCCGCCCAGTTCGTAAAACATGCGCAGAGACGACGGCGAATTCTCGATCATGTGGCCGCCCTCCACACCCATCAGGCAGGCAATGCGGCCGGCGGCGTGGATGCGATCGATGTCAGCCGCGGTACGGGCTTGTTCGAATTCCGGCCGGCTTCGGATGAGCCGCAGAGCCACGTCAAACTCGCGCATGGTCTCATGCAGAGCGGTGTGGCTGACCTGCGTGGACGACTCCACAAAGACTGACCAATATTGGACGCCGAGACGGCCCTCGCGCATGCTGGGGATGTCGGCGCACAGGGTGGGCTGCGGCCGGCTGAAGTCGATGGAACTGAGATCGCCGGCCTTGAGTTCCAGCAGCATCGAGGGCAGGTCGTTATGCGTATCGATGAGCGGAGCTTTTTCCAGGAGAGCCTTGGCGCGGTCGAGCAGCGCGGCGTCGCGATCCTGCGCGGATGCGGTTGCGAGAAAGGCGGATCCAGCCAGCAGACAGCTTTGTTCCAGAAAGTGACGGCGTGAGGTCAAAAGGGGCTCCTTGTTCTTTTTACGAGAATGCACGGTTGTTATTGCGCGGCGGGCGCGGGATCCAACATGTACTGGGCGAATTTGCCGTCCGGCTGGATGTAAGTTTCCAGCCACATCCTTTTTCCGCCCGCTTCGATGATGAAGCTGCGCACAGTCATTCCTCCCCGGCCGATATGGTTGATCTCCGTGAAGCTGGACGGTTCGCCGAGCGGCCCGAGCGACGCCCGTAAATCCGAGATGCCCTGCTCGGTGAAATAGGACAGCGCGTCGTCGGTCAAGAGATACCGATCGAGTTGCCCCTTCTGCAGGCCGGAGAAAAGACTGCGCGCGCGTTCGAGCGCCACTTTGCCTTCCGGGTCGGCGGCGGGAGCCAGCAACAAATCCAGGATCCTTTGTTCCAGCAAAGCCGATGCCCTGCCCTGTCCGTTGGTGAGAACGGTGACGGACATACGGTCGTCCGGAAGCGTCACGTTGCGGCTGAAGAAACCCGCGGCTCCGCCACTATGGCCCCAGCGCCGGTGACCGTTCGAATCGGTGGTGAGAGCGAGGCCCAGACCATAGCCGGTGCCCATGCCGTTCTTCAGAAGCACTTCGGTGGTCAGCTCCTTGAGCGACGCGGGGCTGAGAATGGTTCCGTTCATGAGCGAAATGTCCCACAGCGCAAGGTCGCTCGCGGTCATGGCCAATTCTCCACACGCGTAGGTCCATGCGCCGCCTTCCGGTATCGCCGGGCGGGCTGGGCCGAGCGCAAAGTTATGGTAGCCGGTGGGGTCCGCATCGCTCCATTTCCCGTCGCTTTCATCAATGGCGGAATGCATGCCGAGCGGCGAGAGAATATTAGAGCGCAGAAACTCCATGAACGGTTTGTGCGTGACCTTTTCGACGATCTGGCCGATGATCACGTACCCGGTATTGCTATATTGCCAGCGCGTGCCAGGATCGAAATTAAGTGGCTTCTTGGCCCATCCATCCAGGATGCCCGCAGCGGTGGTGTCGCGCGCCATCCAAGGCGTCACATAGTCCAGAGGATAATAATCCTCGTAGCCGGAAGTATGCGAAAGCAACTGGCGCAAGGT
>JBEKLB010000507.1:0-4629 GCA_050010415.1 Bryobacteraceae bacterium
ATTCCAAGCGAAGCTAGGCTCTTACTACGACAAAACACTGCGCGTTGTCGAACTGGTGAAACAGCTTGGAGGCAGCGAGCGCGCAGCCTTGTTGTGCAAGTGTGATTTGACTACCGACATGGTCAAAGAGTTTACCGATCTCCAAGGCATCGTCGGCGGCCTTTACGCGCGGGCTCAAGGAGAACCTGAAGACGTAGCTCGGGCGATCTACGATCACTACAAGCCTCTCAGCATGGAGGACGAGATCCCGTCGACCCACGCCGGCCGCATTCTTAGCTTGGCCGACAAATGGGACACGCTGACGGAATGCCTGAAGGTTGGCATGACCCCCACCGGATCGAGAGACCCATTTGGGCTTCGTCGCGCCGCGCAAGGCGTCGTGCGAATCATCGTCGAAGGGAAAATCAAAAACGCCCCGCCGCTCGAAGGCGAGTTCCTGCGTGACCGCGTTGAATACTATTTCCGGGATGTCCGTGGCTTCGCTTACGACGAAGTCCGCGCCTGCATGGCTGCCGGCTGGGCGAACTTGATCGATCTCGAAGCGCGGCTCAAACGCGTTAAGGAGGTCCGCGCGACGCCGGACTTCGAGCCCATTGCCGCCAGTTTCAAGCGGATCAAGAATATTCTGAAACAGGCCCAGTTCGCCGACTCAACGTTCCGGGCTGAGCTGCTCGAACCTGGACCCGAGATGGAGCTTTACGCCACGGTCCTCGGAACGCAAGGCCAACCGCTCGAAGCCCGCATCGGCCCGTTGCGGCCTAAAGTCGACCTATTCTTCGACAAGGTGCTCGTCAACGCGGACGACCCGAGCATCCGGCGAAACCGGCTGGCACTGCTGCACAATCTCCTACAGGAATTTTCGGACGTAGCCGACTTTTCGGAAATCGTCACAGAAAGGCAATCATGAAAAAATACGTTTACGCATTTGGCGGCGGCACTGCCGACGGCGATGGCAAGATGAAAGACGTCCTCGGCGGAAAAGGCGCTGGCCTGGCCGAGATGAGCCGCGCGGGTGTGCCCGTGCCTCCCGGCTTCACCATCTCCACCGAAGTCTGCAACATCTATTTCCAGAATAAGAACAGCGTCCCCAAGGAGATCGGCGAGGAGATTGCGCAGGAGCTGGCCGGCCTCGAAAAGAAGATGGGAAAGAAGCTGGGCGACGCCACCGATCCGCTGCTGGTGAGCGTGCGCTCCGGCGCCAAGTTCTCCATGCCCGGCATGATGAATACCATCCTCAATCTGGGGTTGAATGACAAGTCCGTCGAAGGCCTGGCCAAGAACAGCGCCAATCCGCGCTTCGCCTACGACTGTTATCGCCGCTTCATCCAGATGTTCGGCGAGGTGGCGCTGGATATCGACATGCACAAGTTCGATCACATCTTCGATGAGCGCAAAAAGAAGGTCAAGGCCAAGCTGGACACCGACCTATCGGCTGACGATTTGAAGGTCATCATCGGCGATTATCAGAAGCTGGTTAAGAAAGAAACTGGAAAACCGTTTCCGCAGGACCCGCGCGAGCAGCTGGCTATGTCGCGCGATGCGGTGTTCCGCTCCTGGTGGGGCAAGAACGCGGTGACTTACCGGCGCATGGAAAAGATCCCCGATGAGATTGGCACTGCGGCCAACGTGCAAGCCATGGTGTTCGGCAATATGGGCGAAACATCCGGCACCGGCGTCGGATTCACGCGCAATCCCTCCACCGGCGAGCGGGTATTTTGGGGCGAGTTCTTGTTGAACGCTCAAGGCGAAGACGTGGTCGCGGGCATTCGCACCGGGAGGCCGATCTCTGATCTGGAAGCCATCATGCCCGATGCATATCGCCAGCTTCGCGACATTACGACGAGCCTCGAAAAGCATTATCGCGACATGCAGGATTTCGAGTTCACCATCGAGAACGGCAAGCTATTCATGCTGCAAACGCGCAATGGCAAGCGCACCGGCGCGGCCGCGCTGCGCGTGGCCGTCGAGATGGTGAAGGAAGGTTTGATCGACAAGAAGGAAGCGGTGTTGCGCGTGGCCCCGCCGCAGCTGGATCAATTGCTGCATCCGCTGTTCGACCAGGCGTCGCTCAAGACGCTGACCAAGATCGCGAACGGCATTGATGCTTCGCCAGGGGCGGCAGTTGGCCGCGCTGTTTTTGACGCCGATCAGGCGGTCGAAAACGTTAAGAAGGGCCCGGTAATCTTAATCCGTAAAGAAACCACGCCGGACGATATTCACGGCATGGAAGTGGCGGCGGGCGTGCTGACGGCGGTGGGCGGCAAGTCGAGTCACGCGGCGGTTGTTGCACGCGGGATGGGCCTGCCTTGCGTAGTTGGAGCTGGCTCCCTGCACATTGAAGAGCACAAGAAGCAGTTCACGGTGAAGGTGGGGACGAAGGACCTGGTGGTCAAAGAGGGCGACTGGATTTCGTTCGACGGGACCACCGCCGACGTTTATCTCGGCCAGGCCAAGACGAAAGAGCCCGATCCCAAATCGCCATTGTTCGTTGAGTTCATGAAGTGGGCCGATGAGTTCCGCGGCGATTTCGGCGTACGCGCCAATGCCGATATTCCGCGCGACGCCATAGCTGCGCGCGAGTTTGGCGCAGAGGGCATCGGGCTGTGCCGTACCGAGCACATGTTTTTCGCGGCCGATCGCATTCCATTTATGCAGGCCATGATTCTGGCCGAAGACCCCAAGACGCGCGACAAGGCGCTCCAAAAGTTGTTGCCCATGCAGCGCAAGGATTTCGCCGGATTGTTTGAAGCCATGGACGGCTATCCGGTGATCATCCGCACCCTCGATCCGCCGCTGCATGAGTTTCTGCCCAAGCGCGAGAACCTGATGGTGGATCTGGCACTGCTTCCGCATGCGGGCGGCAAAGAGAAAAAGAAGATGTCGGAAAACTACGGCATCCCGGTGGGCGAGCTGAAGAAGAAATTGCCTGCGCTGCTCAAGCGCGTGGAGGATTTGCACGAGTTCAATCCCATGCTCGGCTTCCGCGGCTGCCGGCTGGGCATCGTGCATACGGAGATTACCGAGATGCAGGCGCGCGCCATCTTTGAAGCCGCGGTGCAGGTGGCCAAGAAGGGCGTCAAGGTGATCCCGGAGGTGATGATTCCCCTGGTTGGGTTCCAGAAGGAACTTTCGCTTCAGAAGGAAATCGTCGAACGCGTAGCGAAGGAAGTGCTCGAAAAGGCCGGCATGAAGAACATGAAGTACCTGATCGGCACCATGATCGAGATTCCGCGCGGCGCGCTGACGGCCGATCAGATTGCCGAAGTGGCCCAGTTCTTCAGCTTCGGCACCAACGATCTGACGCAGACCACGCTCGGAATGTCGCGCGACGATTACACCAAGTTTTCGAAGAAATACGAAGAGCTAAAGATCTTCAAGGCCGATCCGTTCCAGACCATCGACCAGGAAGGCGTGGGTAAGCTCATCGAGCAGGCGGTGAAATTGGGCCGCAAAACCAATCACAACCTCGAAATCGGAATCTGCGGCGAACACGGCGGCGATCCCAGCTCGGTGGAGTTTTGCTATCGGGTGGGCATGGACTACGTGTCGTGTTCCCCCTATCGCGTACCCATCGCGAGGCTGGCAGCGGCGCAGGCGGCCATTGCTGGCGGGGATAAAACGGAAGCGATGCGAACAGCTTAGGTTTCTACTGATTTGGGTCCGGAGGCTTCTCACCCGGTTTGTACAGCGTGGGGGGCTTCTGCCCATTGGCCTTGATCACGCCCGGCTTGTCTTCGGGGCTCTTCTTGGCTTTCTTGTCTTCGGCAGAGGCCAGGGCTTTTCGATCCTGCTTCTCTTTTTTCTCTTGAGCCGTCAACTCGCCGGCTCGGGTATGCAGGTCTTCCTCGGAGAGCTCCTTGCTGTCGGACGTGGTGTCGATGGCGTTCTTCAGGACGAAGTCAAAGCGCGCTAAATCCTTAGGCGGCGCGTCGGCGATCTTTTGCAGGGACGCCAGCATTTCTCCCTCGGCCGCAGCCACTTCCTTCATGCCCACGTCCAGCGGCAGCTTGCGAACCAGTGCGTCATCGGCCACCGTATCGATAGCCTCGATGATGCGCGTGTAGTCCTCGAGTGTGTCGTGAACCAGCGCGGCACGCCCGGGCTTTTCCTTGCTCAAGTATTGCTGCAACAAGGCCAGCCTGGTGCGCGCGAAGAGAATGTACAGCTTCAGACGCGCGTTCGGTTCCTGCGCTTCCCGGATTTGATCCACTTCGTCCGCGGTCAAGTAGTCGCGCTCCTGCGCGAAGCCGCACGCGGCGCATACCAGCAAGATTGCCAAATATCGCATGGCCGTTAACCTCTACTTTTTCCTGCTCATAATATCGGACAGTAACTCGTCGTGCACGTCTGAAAGCTTCTTTAGCGCCGCTTCCACGCGTGGACGAAAATCGAAACTCACTTCATCGCGGAAGGCGCTCAGTCTGCGCATAAGCGCGGTCACCTTCAATTCGGCGCGCTTATAGTATCGGCTCTTGCGCGGCGCTCCGTGCGTTTGTCCCAGGGCTTCATAGGATAGCGTCACCAATTCCGCCACTTCCAGGATGGCTGCCTCCTCGGCCGATTCGTTTCCAGCCTGATAAGCCTGTCGCGCCTCGTCGATCTTTTCGTCCGCATTCGTTAGAGCCAGCT
>JBEKLB010000508.1:0-4600 GCA_050010415.1 Bryobacteraceae bacterium
GTGCCGCCCACTCGCACCTCTAGACCCCCCATGCGCGGGAGTCTGCAATGGCGTCTCATCTCGCATCTTTCGCTGAATCATCTTTCCATCGTGCAGGGCGGGGGCAGGGAAGCCCTGCAAGAGATTCTCCGCCTCTACGCATTCAATGAGGACGAAGACATCCGCAAGCGCATTCTCGGCATTACCAGCGTGACCGGCGAGAGTTCGGTAAGCCGCGTGGTGTTCGACACCGGCGTCGCTTTCTGCCGGGGGCTGGATGTGGAACTGGAGTTCGACGAAGAGCAGTATGCGGGGTCGGGCGTGTATCTGATGGCTGCGGTGCTGGAGCGGTTTTTCGGGTTGTACAGCGCCGTCAATTCCTACAGCCGCTTGACGGCGCGAACGCGGCAAAGACCTCTGAAGCGCTGGCCCGCGCGAGTAGGGGAGCACAAGGTCCTATGATGGATCACTTGTTGCCGCTCGAAGAACGCTTGTTCGAGCAATCCTATAACTTCGATTTCTTTCAGGCCGTGCGCCTGCTGCATCTGATTCTCAGCGATCGTACCGGGGTGGGACGCATCGCCAAACCCGCTGAGGAGCCGGTTCGATTCCAAATACGTCAGAGCCTGGAGTTTCCGGCCAGTTCCATCCATGCCATATCCGATGAGGCCGATCCGCCGCGCATGACCGTGGCCTTTCTTGGGCTGACCGGCGTGCAGGGCGTCCTGCCGCATCACTATACGGAATATATTCTGGCGCGAGCGCAATCCAAGGATTTCACGCTGGCGGCTTTCTTCGACCTCTTCAACCACCGCATCGTGTCGCTGTTTTACCGCGCCTGGGAGAAGCACCGCTTCCCCGCGCGCTTCCAATTGGCCGAGGTGAAGCAGGAAACCGACGACATCACCCATTACCTTTTCGATTGGATTGGAATGGGCACCGCGGGACTCGCCGGACGGATGGCTACGCGCGACGAGGCCTTGCTGCGTTATGCCGGGCTCCTGGGCCAGCGGCCGGCGTCCGCGGTTTCGCTCGCCGCAATTCTGCGGGATTATTTTGGTGTCCCGGTCGAGATCGAGGAGTTTGTAGGCGCCTGGTACGCGCTGAACGAAGACGACCAATGCGATCTGGCGGGTGAAAGCTTGAGCAATGAATTGGGGCAGGGCGCCATCGCGGGAGACGCGGTCTGGGACCAGCAGGCCGGCTTCCGCGTCAGGTTGGGTCCCCTGCCGCTGGCCAGGTTTCTCTCGTTCCTGCCCGGATCAAAAGCCGTAAGTGAGCTGCACGATCTGGCGCGATTCTACATTGGTCCGATATTGCAATTCGATTTGCAGCTCGTCCTGCGCGCGCATGAGGTGCCCTGGTGCCGATTAGGCGACGAGAGTCCCTCGGGTCCCCGGCTGGGCTGGTGCGGTTGGTTGAAGACGGAAGTCTTTTCCGAGGACGCCGACGACGCAGTGTTCGCGATATAGTGAGCGCAAAGAATCATGGGTGTTTCTGATCAGCTTCCTCATCCGAACTCGCCATTGGGCGGAGGTGGTCCCGGCGGTTTTCGAGGGGCAGGGCCAGCCGGTGGCAGTGGTTATCACTGGACGGACATCGTACCTTTCCTGGCAGACATGAGCGTTTTGAGCGTTCGTGTCGCCGTGGAACTCATCGCTCATCCAGGTTGGTTGAAACCGCCGGGTCCGCTGGCTGATCCGCCGGTGTCAGTTCCAGCGAAGGTTCAGCCGAATGGGAAAGATGGAAAGGGACAGGTCTCCCTAAGCTCCTATCTCGGCAAAAACATCTCCGAGATCTGCCCGAACCATTACGCCGATCCGGATGACAACCATTGCGCCCATTTTGTGTCGCACATGCTGGGTTATCAATTCGGCGTTACCTGCGGGCAGATGAAAAACGGTCCTGGGCCGGCCGCGAATATCCGGGTCCAGGAAGTGTTCGGCCAGTGTCCCGCAGTCGGAGAATGGAGCGCTAAGCCCGCCGACATGCTGTATTGCCTGGTTTTTATCACAAATGCTTCTAACGTGGATCTCAAAAACAAGAAGATGACCAACGTTCCGCGTAAGCACGTGGGTATCTTTGTAGATGGGCTCATCTGGCATTACTCCAACTCCAAGCATCAGGTTGTCAATCAAACGCCAGACGCTTTCAGCCATCACTACGCAGCCCCTAGCAATGCAATGTTCTACGGGCAGACTCCCCAAGGATCATGAATCGCAAGGCGGAAGCGCGCCTGTCCTGCGCAATCCTGGTCCTGCTTATGTCGGGGTGCACCCGTTCCAGCTCTGAAGCGCGGCCGGTGAGGATTGAGCACTCTCCGCCAAACTCCAAGGACCTGATTGAAGCTGCTCTGCGGAGCAGCGACGTTCCCCTGTCAGTGGACCCTTCGTGCAAAAACGTCGGTTCGGACTTTGACGACAAAACCATCGGGCGCTACGTCAGCGGTCTATTGGCGCAACAGTCCGAGCCGAAGGGAAGCAACTGGATCCAGACCACCGCTGAATCCGTCAGGGACGGGAGCGGTGTCGATGTATGGCGGTGCCGGATAATGATTCGGCATGTCGATGGAGACGACCGCTGGGGGTGGGGCGTCCAATTTTCCGTTCGGCAAAGAGATGGGTTCGTTCTACCGGACTCATTCAAATGCATCGGAGGAGGGTGATGTTCCGGAAGCAGCTCCGGGCAACACGCTCACTCCCACACCACCACCACTTCCATCTTCGGCTCTGCGATCTCGCCGGGCGCGTAAACCGCGATGCGGCGCGAAAGCACGATGCGCTCCCAAAGCGGACCGGTCTGGTTGAGCTGGAAATATTGATTGTCCAGTTTGATCGGAATCGCCTGCGGCACCACTTGCGTGTGCCGGAGGCCAACCCCGCCCAGCGCATTGCGAACCACGCGCTCCAGATCGTCGGGCGCCGCCATTTTCAGGAACTGCGGAGCCTTTTGGATAATATCGCCGGCGCCCATGCTGGCGCTGACGGCCAGGTAGAATTGCGTGTTCTTGAAAAGGTTGTCGTCGTCGATGGTGCCCGACCAGATAAAGCGGTCCATGGCCGAAAGCGGAATCGCGCGGTATCTGGATTTGATCACAATTTCCATCAAATCGCGAATTCGAAGATCGAGCGCCGTAAAGCACGGCCCGAGGTTGTCATGATCGTAATCGGGAAGGTCGCCAGGGCCGCCTTCCAACGAAAACGTGGATAGTGCACCAGCTAAGCGGAGCATCGCCACATAAGCCGCCTCCGGATGGCCGTGGCGAGTTTTGAAAATGTGCCTCAGCTCCGGAAGATAGCTATTCACGGTGTGCAGCAGCCAGAACTTGTCGGTTTCCGACGCCGAGAAACCGGCTTCGTCTCTGCCACGTTCGCGCCGCGGCCCGGAGAGCGTTGCGCTCTTGGTCAACAGGATTTCCACTTGCCGGCGAATCACGCCCATCAGATACTCACTCGACGCAAGATCCACCGAGGGAGCCACGAAAGATGGCCGAAGCTGGGGAATCCCTGTAGCGCTGCGCTGCAATTGGGCGATTCGAAGCGTGGAGTATCCATCGCGAAACTCAGTGCCGAACAGGAGCCGGAAGCTCTTCTTGCCAAGTTGAACCGACTTTTCATCCCCACCTTGATTGTCGTCGGGAACCGAACGGATTTCCGAATAGTAGCGCGTGTCCGGCAGCCCCGAATCTTCGCGCTGGCCGGGCAAGGTAACATTGCGGGCATTGACGCGGCGCTCCGGCAGAGCGAGGTAAACATCCAGCGCCTCATCGCTCGTGGGCCAATGCGCGGCGAACTGTCTGCTGGCCGGCAACTCATCCGAATTAGGCATGTCGAAGACTTCGCCGTCCGGCAGGTAACCTCGAGCAGCGGTAAGTTTCAACAGGCCGTTAGCGACCGCGTCCGCGTCGATTTCAAGGCTGGTGACGCCGTAGTTGGCGTAATTAGACGCGCTGAACCGCGCATGGATCAGGTCTTCGAAATACAGATCCTGGGCCTGGAAATGCTGCGGAGCAAGGAACATTCCCTTGGTCCAGACCACCCTGGGCTGGCGCTTCATCTCGCGCTACAACTCCACCCGGTGCCTACTCAAGATGGCGACCGCCTCATCGCGCAACGGATCGTCCAAGTTGCGGACACTATCGACGTCCAATATTTCGGTGAAGGAAGCGCCGCCCGCCAGGCCCGCGGCGGTTGCCACCAATTCGTCGGAAGGGCGAAAGGTTTTGAAGGGCGCGGAAATAGTGAGCAGCGGTAGATCGCCGAGTTGCGGCGAGCGGCGAATTTCCGTTTTGTAGCGCAGACCCTCCAACAGACTCGTCAGAGCGGGGATTTTCTCAAAGAGTTGATACATCAAGCAGGCGCGCAATACAAAGGCTCGGACAGCTTCAGGATCGCGCTGGCCAACGCCGGACACAACACCGCGCAGGGAGCCGAGCGAATAAGACGTGGCGTAGGAAAGGACCCAGGTGAGGGGCGTTGTAACACGGATGGAATTCCAGCCACGATCTGTTTCGGTGGCGTGCGTGTACTCCCATTCATCCAGTTGAAACTGAGTGCTGACGGATTCGAGCGGTTTGCGCAACTCAGGCCGCAGGTCGAAGGGCTTGACGGCGACGCGCGCA
>JBEKLB010000509.1:0-4588 GCA_050010415.1 Bryobacteraceae bacterium
TTCAACCCTCGCCGCATGACACTCATGACTGGGATGCCGTCGAGATCCCAGTGCTGGTGGACGGAACTTTCCATGGACAACCGCGCAAGATGCTCATGCAAAGTTCGCGCAACGGGTATTTCTTCGTTCTGGATCGAACCAACGGCAAGAGCCTGCTGACCGTCCCTTTCGGCCCCGTCAATTGGACATCGGGTGTGGACAAGCAAGGCCGCCCTATTCCAGATCCGGCCAAGGAACCCGCGCCGGACGGCCGCCTGATTGCTCCCGATGAGGGTGGACTTACTAACTACCGTTCGCCTAGCTTCGACCCTAAGACCGGCCTGTTTATTGTCGATGCTCACCCCGCCTACAGCCTCTACTTCAACAAGCCGGCGGACGGTTCCTATGGCTGGGCGGGTGCGGATTATGGGTTGTGGGGCAAGGGCGTGCTGGAGGCGATTGATTATCAAACCGGCAAGATCCGCTGGACCCACGAACTTGGCCCGGGCGGTTCCGGCGCGGGGGTGCTGACCACGGATTCAGGACTTACCTTCACCGCAGATGCTCAAGGGAACTTTCTTGCACTGGATACCAGCACTGGCAAGACTCTTTGGCACTCTGGCTCAGGAGGGCGCGTGGGAAGCTCTCCGATTAGTTACGAACTCGATGGCCGCCAATACTTGCTGACGAGCAGCGGAAGTGTGCTGTTCGCGTTTGCGCTGCCGCAGAGTGCAGTTGCTCTTAAACATCCCGCGGCAAAAGCACACTGAGCTGGGCGGGAACACTTTTGCAGGGGTCGGGCTAAAATCCGGGGGAAGCCCACCATAGCTTTTTGCGATGTTGACCAGCAACTCCAGGGCGGGGCAAGGAAAAGCAATCGAAACATATCATTTTCGGCCCAGGTACGCTTTGGCGAACCTGGGGCACCCGTCCTGTTCCTATTGCTCGTGCTACGACACAGACGCAGGGATTCAATTCCTTCCGGCAGGTTTTCACGCAGATTCATACTGCAGTCCGTCTAGGGTGTTCGCGCCTCCTGAGTATCGGCACGAAACCCTATGCTTTCGAGCGCCGGCCGGACTTCGGGGTTGGCCATGAAGTTCTTCCAGACAAGCCCGCTGCGGTAATTTTCGATCATGACTACCATCGGCGCCTGATTCAAGCCCATGGTTATACCGGAATACCAGTTCTGCTGCAGGTTGAAGGCGTCGCGGAAGCCGTAGATCGACCAGACCTGGGCGCCCAGGTCACGGTAGAAGTGTTTTAGCGCGTCCATCGATGGTTGTGGGGTGTAGGGGAAGGCACTGATAGCCCCGGTAGGCGCAATCGTGCCGTCATCGAGATCGAATGTGGGCTCATAAGGAACGTAGCCCTCCGGACCATCCACCGCGGTAAGACCCCAGGTGTCGTCCCCATAGCCGTGCCAGTGGTGTGCATTGTGGATGCAGTACTGCTGGTTGATGAGGGCCTGGGCACGGTTGTTGTCGAAGTAGTCGGTGAAGCGGTCATGGATACCGCGGGGATCGAAGCCCATGAACGAGTAGTCGGTGAAGAAAAGGGGGCCGCCTGTGTTTTCTCCTACCTCAAGTTTGATGCCAAAGTATGTTTTGCCGTTCGCATAATGATTGTCAATGCCTTCGCCCACCCATCCACTGTAGTAGTCGCTGGCGGGGATGCCGTGTGTAGGGGACGCGATGGCGTCCAGATAAGTGATCATGACCTCGTTCCATCCCGTGAGTCGATTGGCAATATGGAAGGAGTATTCTGGCGACCAGTGCCAATAAAGTGCGTCCCGTTGGGGCGTTGCTCGAAACGAGTTCCAGTCCACCACTCGCCAAAGTCTCGTGATGCGCTGGTAGAGCGCTTGGCCCGATGGGCCGTCCTGCTTGAAGTATTGCCGCGCTGCAAGCAGCCCTTCCATCATGAAGGAGGTCTCGACCAGGTCCGCGCCATTGTCATACACATCGAAGACCGGCAATCTGCGTCCAGTGCTGCCGCTGAGGAAATGCGGCCACACACCGTGATAGTGGTCCGCTGTGGAGAGAAATTGTGTGACCCGCATGAGCCGGTCGATCGCCTGCTGGTGAGTGATGAAGCCGCGATCGGCAGCCACAATGGTGGCCATAACGCCAAAACCACTCGCTCCCACGGCAACGATGTCATCATTGCCAGGCGTGTTTTCGCGAGTCATGCCCGAGTGCGGTTCGGCTGCTTCCCAGTAATAGCGAAACCCAGCCTCCTGCACCATGGTCAGCAGTTCATCGTCGGTCATCGCATGCGTGGTCGCACTCACCGTTGCCGATGGGGCCGATTCGCGCAGGGATGAGGTCCGCGCCGTAACCCGATAGGAAGCCGTCAGGGGAGGATTTCCGGTGTAATCGCAGAAGCGGTTTACTCCCGGCCGCTGCACGCCGATGGGCCGGAACGGCTCCCCGCCGACCGACCGATAGATCACATACTGTGCCAGTGACGGATCTCCAACCGCTCCCCAGGTAATATCCATGTGGCGTTCGTATCCCTTTGCCTGCACACTCGACGGAGTGGGTGGTGCAGGCTGTCCTGGGGGCGAGTCGTTCTCGATGCGGATGTCATCCAGCAACAGCGTGTGTTGCTTCGCATCCGCATTTCCTTGTATCAGGATCAACGTGTTTAGGCGGTGGGGCTCAAATGCGTTCACCGAAGCGGTCGCGAAAGACGCGAGGGGAATTCCCACACGTATCCAACTGCGTGGCTTTATGTCTCCCGTGTAAGCATCCAGAGCGAGCGGCTGGGTAAAATTACCTTCCGCATCTCGCAACGCGAGATGCGGAAGGTCAACGGCGCGGATGCCCTGCGCAGCATAGACCCAGAGGAAGAGCTTAGCTCCAGGAAAAAGCCGCATCCGGTTACGCCATTCGTATAGCCGCACCTCGGCGGACCAGCCTCCGTTCGCAGCCGACTCCCATTGAAGTTTAAGCGCGTTCGGGGCACTGATGAAAGTGTCCGTTTCCACCGGAAGTCTTCCGTCTAAGAGTTCAAGGGTGCTGGGAGGAGTTACTTTGCCGCTGCTATAGAAGTAATTCCCGGGCGAAAGGCTATTCTCGAAGAGAACCTGATCGGAGTAATTGTGGTCTGCGCGAGCGCGCGTGCCGGCGATGAGAAAAGCCAGCAGGACCAACCATGCAGTTACAACTTTTTCTTTGAGTACAACCTTTCCTTTGAAATAGACCATCTCATTCACTTTTGCTCTCCGTGACGTGGCTCTGTTGGTTAAGAGGAGGAGATGAAATCCGCGGCGGGGAGGGCGAGCCCTAGGGAGCCCTTGCTTGACAGCCCCATATTCGGCTGGTAACAATTCTAGCCGAGCGCAACCGATTGCGCACAGGTGAATGGAACCGCCAAATGAAGAGCGGACCGCTCACTGCCGAAGAGTCATTAAGACCACGATCGGTTGACCAGATCGGATGAAGGCGCCCTCTAGGCGCCCAGCGATCGGCGGAACGAAAGACAATTCGTCACTTTAGGAGAGCCAAATATGCACAGTATCGATCGTTATCAGGAGAAGTTGCGTTCGCCGCTCAAGAGGCTGTCTGCATTTCTCTTATGCATGGTCGCGATGTCGTGGCTGAGTCCCGCGCTGCATGCCCAGTTCCGCACCTCTATCCAGGGCGTGGTAACCGATCCTTCGGGTGCCGTGATTCCTGGCGCCAACCTGACCCTCACCAACAACGGCACCGGCGAAAAGCAGGTCCGCACCAGCGATGCCAGCGGGGTCTACAACTTTAATGCGTTGCCGGCCGATAAGTTTAGCTTGGTCGTTACCAAGGACGGTTTCCAGGAGAAGGACCTTCTTCAGCTGCAACTGATTCCAGAGCAGCCGAACGCAATCAATGTGCAGCTCACGGTTGGACCGCAGACTCAGACGGTGACTGTCGATGCCTCTACGGAGTCTGCAATTGACACAGAGACGGCTAACAATGGGCGAACCATTTCGGACAATGAAGTACAACACATGCCGGTCTATGAACGCGATGTGACCAGCCTCATTCAGCTGGCGCCCGGAGTTCTGGCCGATGGAGCGCAGCAAGGGGGAGGCGGCGGATTCCAGTCTCCGGGTACGCAAACCGGGGCCTCATCCAATGGCGGCGGCAACTTGGGACATTCGAGCAGTATTTTTGCCACGGAAAATGGAGCTTCAGCAAACGCCAATGGTGGCCAGTTTGAGACCAACGGATACACCATCGACGGTATCAGCACGGCGAGCGCCGTCTGGGGTGGAGCGACGATCATTACTCCCAGTGAAGATTCGGTCGGCAACCTCAAAATCGTCACCAATGCCTACGATGCTGAAAACGGTCGCTTCTCAGGTGCGCTGACCGAAATCACATCGAAGAGCGGGACCAACGATCTCCACGGAAGCTTCTTCATCCAGATCACTCGCCCTGGATTGAATGCGTATCAGCGTTGGAATGGCCCTTCTTCGGTACAGGCATTTGATCCGACGACTGGCGCCAGGCTGACAGCCGATGAGCGTGGCCTGCTGCGGGACGAAGATCGTTACAACCAATTGGGCGGCAGCATCGGCGGACCCATCTGGAAGAACCGGGTCTTTGCCTTCTTCGCCTACGAG
>JBEKLB010000510.1:0-4552 GCA_050010415.1 Bryobacteraceae bacterium
GGCAGATCCGCAAGCTGGGGCCGCTCGAATCCCTGCTGGGCATGATGCCGCAGATGGGGCCGATGAAAGATCTGAAGAACATGAAGGTGGATGAGAACGAGATTACGCGCGTGGTGGCGATCATCGATTCGATGACGGCCAGGGAACGCGCCAATCACATGATCATCAACGGAGCCCGCCGGCGACGGATCGCCAAGGGCAGCGGCACCAGCGTCCAGGAAGTGAACGCCCTGCTGAAACAGTACGCGCAGGCTCGTAAGATGATGAAAAGTATCACTGGCGGAGGGTTTCTGGGCAAGCGGCTGGGCAAATTGAAGCTGCCCATGTTACAGTAAGAGGGCTACAGTAGAAAAAAGCATGCTAATGATTCGTATGGCGCGGTTTGGCGCCAAGAAAAAGCCGTCGTACCGCGTTGTGGTTATCGACAAGGAGCGCGCCCGCAACAGCCGCTCGGTGGAAGTGGTGGGCCTGTACAATCCTGTCAGCCAGCCGCAAGTGGTGAAGCTGGATCACGAACGGATCGCATATTGGATGAAGAATGGCGCACAGCCGTCCGACACCGTGAGCCGGTTGTTGAAGAAGAATCCCGCACCCGCGCCGGAACCGGCAGCGGTCTAACGCGCGCCCCTATAGCAGAAGCCGCAGGGCCAAGCTAAACGTCGCTACGGCCGTAGCGAAAACCACCACCAGAATCGCTAATTGCGCTCCCGTAAGGCCGAACACTGGACGCGTTTCTTCGCGCGTCGCCACGGCTGGTTCGCTCGACGGGGCCGCGGAATCCGGCTTCGGCGTGCGATTGCGATGCAGCATGTTGAGCTGCGCGATGGCCCAGGCTAAGAATCCGAAGTAGAAGATCGCGAAATAGATGCGCATCCGCGCGAAGTCCGGGCTGCGGAAGATTACCTTATAGATCAGCGCCGCCAGGCCTGTTTCCGCCAGGATAGCCGTATAGAGGAAGTACTCAAAGGCCGTGCCTGATCTTTTGGGCTGCTCGGAATCCATACAAGTTAGGATCGGGGGTTCAAGCAACCCATCGGCGTATTCACAGGCTTGCGAGATAGGGGAAACGCCCGATGAACAGCTACTTGGCGCCGAAGGCCTTCTGGATCGCTACTTCCAGCGCCAGAACGGGATTGCCCGAATTTCGATAGGCGTCGAGCGTTGCAAGTTGTGCGGAGACCGAGTGAGATCGATCCAGCAGAGTATGCGGCTCCAGGAACCATTCCGCCGGGCTTTTTTGATAGAGGCCCGAATTGCCGATGAAATCAATATACTCGGCCACGATCTTGTCGCTTTGAGGACCGGCAGGAACAAGATCCAGCAGAGCCGTATATACGATGCACTTCTCGTGATAGAACACGGCGTCGGATTCCGCTGGATCCTCGGTCCATCCGGCAATCAAATTCAAGTAATCGGCAAGCTGCTGCTGCCATTCTGGAGTCGCGCGATCGGCATCTGATAAAAGTTGAGTGGCCGGCGAAAAACGGAGCTTCTTTCCAGCCTGGAGCAATTGCTGCGCGGTCGCGGATTGCCAATATGGATCCAGGTTCGGCGTGCTCGGTTGCTTCGAAGAGGTTGAAGAGGTTGAAGAGGTTGAAGAGGTCGATGAGGTCGAAGAGGAAGGCGCGGCGTCGGTATCGCATCCGTGATTCTTCTGCTGATATTTTTCGAGCGAGGGCTGGATGCCGGGTGTGTTGATAGCGAAGAGAGCGGGCAGGGAAGAAGCGAAAGACCGGCTGTCCGTCTGCATGTTTTCGAGCAGGCCGTTGAAACGGGCCGCCAGCAGTTGACGCTGCGCGGAGGTGACGCTTGCGCTTTCGATGGCCTGGGCCAGCGGCGCGAGCTGCGAGGGCGACGTCACTTGTCCAAGAGAATCCACCAGTAAGTTGAAGTGCTCCTCCTTGGTTTTTTCCTTGGGCGTGAAGCCGCCATTCACCACCGCGCTCAAGGCCAGATAGAACTCCGAAGGTTGGTAGCCGAGCGCGTCATCGCAGGTGAGCGGCGTGAGCACCGGCTTGACTATTTGCCCGAACAAATCACGGGCGCTCGCCGGATCGAGCGACAACATGTCCCGCACCGCGCGGCTCTGGAGCGACAGCGTGTCTAACTTGAGCGCATAGGCATCGCTCAGTGAGCCGGCTCGAGTGTCGGTGGTAGTTCCTTGTCCGGCTTGCATCTGTACCGGAAATTTAGCGGATGCCGCCAGCTGGAAGGCATGCTCCAGCAATTCGCGGCGGGCGGCTTTATCGGCCAGCTTGCCTGATTCCACAATGCGCAGCAGCGCGTCAGCCGTGAATTCGGGCGGCGCTGCGCCGGCCAGATCCGAGATGGACTGAAACGGTTCCGGAAGTTTAGCGGGCTCCGCGCCGAAAAGCGCGGGAATGAGCAGCAGAGCGGACAATCGCAATTGCATACTCTAGAAATTTACGATTGTGGCGAACGACACCGGGTCCAGGCTGGCGCCGCCCACCAGCGCTCCGTCCACCTCATCCTGCGCCATCAGGCTCTTGACGTTCTCGGGCTTCACGCTGCCGCCGTACAGAATGCGGCACGCATCGGCCGAAGCCAATCCGAACCGCTCTCGGATCTGCGCGCGGATGAAGGCATGCGCGCTCGCGGCGATCTCGGGCGTGGCTACTTTGCCGGTTCCGATGGCCCAGACCGGCTCATAAGCGATGACGATGCCGCGCACTTGCTCAGGCGTGAGGTGATCCAGGCAGCCACGCAATTGGTGACCGAGCACATCCTCAGTTTTATTGGCTTCGTGGTCGTGCAGTTTTTCGCCAACGCAATAAATGGGCGTTAAGCCGTCATCCAATGCGGCACGAATCTTCCGGAGCGCGGTCTCTTCGGTCTCGCCGAAGTATTCGCGCCGTTCGCTGTGTGCCACAATCACCCATTTACAACCCGCGGCCGAGAGCATGCCTGCGGAAACTTCGCCCGTGATGGCTCCTTCCTTCACCCAGTGCAGGTTTTGCCCACCGATCTCGATGTGCGTTCCCTCGGCCCCTTGAGCGGCTGCGGCGAGATTCACGAAGGGCGGGAAGATCACGATTTCGGTCTGGGTGGAGTTGGCCACCAGCGGACGGAACTTCTCGAAGAAGGCCGTGGTCTCCGGGGGCGTCTTGTACATCTTCCAGTTGCCTGCCATGATTGGGCGTCGCATAAGGTTTAGGATAGCGACCGCAGGAAGCTGGTTCCCTCGACTATTTTTGCGCCGAAATTTTCAGCCACGGTTTGGCCGATATCGGAGAGTGTGGAACGCAGGCCCAGATCCAGCGCTTCCGGCTTGCGCGGCCGGTAGACCAGCAACGGAACGTATTCGCGGCTGTGATCGGTGGAAGGGGTGGTCGGGTCACACCCGTGATCGGCCGTGATGATCAGCAAATCCTGCGCGGTGAGCTTCTGATAAAGCGCAGGAAGCCAGGCATCGAACTCTTCGAGCGCCCTGGCGTAGCCCTCCACGTTGTTGCGATGGCCATAGAGCTGATCGAAATCGACCAGGTTGACGAATAGCAGCCCGGCGCTCAGCTCGTCGAGCGCACCCAGCGTCTTTGCCATGCCGTCGGTATTGTTATTGGTCTTTTCGTATTCGGCGATGCCGCGCCCCAGGAACACATCGAAGATTTTGCCGATGCTGAAGACCTCCACTTTGCGATCTTGCAGCTGATCGAGCAGCATGCCGCGCGGCGGCGGGACGGCGTAATCATGCCGATTGGACGTGCGCGTGAATTCGCCCGCCTGGCCGGTGAAGGGCCGGGCGATCACGCGTCCAACTTCCAGCGGCCCGCGTAACATCTCTCGCGCCGTTTCGCAGATCTTGTACAGCTCCCACAGCGGGATCACTTCCTCGTGCGCGGCCACTTGAAAGACGCTGTCGGCGGAGGTGTAAACGATCGGCTTACCCGTTCGCACGTGCTCTTCACCAAGATCCTTGATGATTTCGGTCCCCGATGCGGCGCAGTTGCCTAGCGTGCCGCGCCCGATGCGCCGTTCGAACTCGGTCATCAGATCCGCCGGGAAACCGTGCGGGAAAAGCGGAAAGGGCTTGGTGAGATGAATGCCGACCATTTCCCAATGGCCCGTGGTCGTATCTTTACCTGGCGACGCCAGAGCGCATCTCCCGAAGGCCGCCGTGGGACGGTCCACGGGACCGACGTGCGGCAGCGGCTTTAAATTTCCCAATCCCAATTGCGCCATGTTCGGCAAATGCAATTCGCGGGCGCGAGCGATATGACCTAGCGTGTCGCTGCCCGCGTCTCCATACGCAGCGGCATCCGGCATCTCGCCCGCTCCGACACTGTCCAGGACAATCCAGATCACGCGCGGGAAGGGAATCATTGATGGGTCGCTGGATTGAGCTGGTTTGCAGGTTTGGGCTCGGATTTCGATGGCGCGGGCGCTTGAACTCCCATTGCCTGGCTCACGCGTTCGGTCAGCATTTCGACGAATCGATCCGGAAGAAAGCCCACCATGCGGGTGAAAACTTCACCCTTCTTTCCGAGAATGATCGTGGTTGGTATGGAAGACACCTGCAGCACGCTCTGCAATC
>JBEKLB010000511.1:0-4528 GCA_050010415.1 Bryobacteraceae bacterium
ATCCTGATTCTTGTTCAATCTCCCGAACCTCTTCACGCTTGCCCGCCTGGTTCTCGCTCCTTTTATCGCCGCCGACATTCTACACGGCCGCTATGGCCGCGCGATCATCCTCCTCTTCGCGGCTGGCTTCACCGACGTGATCGATGGTTTTCTCGCCCGGCGGTTACAAGCGTCCACGCCGGCCGGCGCCTATTTCGATCCCATCGCTGACAAAATCTTACTGAGCGTCATCTACATTTCGCTCGGCCTCGCGGGTGCTATGCCCTGGTGGATGGTCGCCGTCGTGTTTGGCCGCGACGTGCTGATTCTCGCCATGGCAGCCTACGGTTTGATGTTCACAAAACTGCGAAAATTTCCTCCGTCCGTATGGGGTAAGATCAGCACTTTCTTTCAGATTGCGGCCGCACTGGTGGTCATGGGAGCGCGCGCCGGAATCCCAGCGCCGGTCACGCTGGCCCTTTGTTTAATGGTGCTTGGAACCATTGTCAGCGGTATTCACTACGTTTGGAGGGCCGTAGTTTTGTTGAGGCAAACCGCTCATTGACGTGCGCTGCGCGCCGGAGTAGTCTGAAAGAGTGCCAGCGCCCATTACGCGTTATCGAGTGCCCGGCCTGTACTTTTGGGCAGGTTTGACGGCACTGGCGCTGACCGGCTTTTCCTTTTGGTTTGCGTTGCTCTGGCCCTTGTTTTGGATCGCCACCGGCCTCTCGCTGGCGGGTGCTGTCATCGTGCTTTATCTTGGCACGCGTCCGTCGGTTGAAATTTACGAAAGCCACGTGAAGATCGGGCACCATGCCATTCCCTGGCGTCACATCCGCCGGCTGGATCGCAGCGCCAGCCTTCCCCTGGTGGTGCGGCTCACTTTGGCCGACAAGACGCGCATCCTGGTGATTTATCCCGGCGATCCCAATTCGTCCAGTGGCTTGCTGCGCAGCCTGCGCCGTCACGCCCGGGAAGCATTGATCGACGGCGTTCCTTACCGCCAGTTCTGGGGCGAAGCCACGGTGGGCGCGATCGCGAAGAAGCAGTTGCCGCCGCCGCGCTATCCGCTCCTGCTCCCCGACGACGAAGCTGAAGTGGAGCGCATGTTCCAGCGGCTGAAGTCGGTAGGCCATCTGGATCAGAAGACCTCCTCTGAAGACAAGTAATTCCCGCCGCCATCCTTTCCGATGGCTGGCGTACGCGATTCTTCTGGTTCTTCTGCTCGTGGTCACGTCTCATTTTTGGATGGCTGCTCTGGGTGCATACCTGGTACGCTCTGAGTCTCCCGCTTCCGCCGACATGATCGTCGTGCTGGCCGGCGATTTTTCGGGCAACCGCATTCTCAAAGCCGGTGAGTTGGTAAGGCAGGGATACGCGTCCAAAGCGCTGGTGAGCGGGACATCCGGTGAGTACGGACTCCACGAGACCGATCTCGCCATTCCGTTTGCCGTCCGCCACGGCTACCCCGAGTCCTACTTTGTCGCGTTTCCCAACGACGCCCGATCCACGCGCGAGGAAGCATCGGACGTTCTCGCCGATTTGAATCAACGGCACGCGCGCCGCATCGACATCGTCACCAGCGACTATCACACTCGCCGCGCCGGCAACATTTATCGCGCTCTGGCTCCGGGCCTTGAAATCCACATGGTGGCTGCTCCCGACCTGAATTTCTCGCCGGACGGCTGGTGGAAGAATCGAGAAGGGCGGAAGACTTTTCTGCTGGAATGGATGAAGACCGTCTCCAGTTGGTTCGGCATGTAATCATGGCAGCTACGTTTCAAATGAACAGCAAAGCAATACTGAAGTCGGCCTGGCCGTACCTCTGGAAATACCGGCGCGCCATGGCGCTCGGAATGGGCGCGCTCCTCATGAACGACCTCATGAAGGCCGTCCTTCCGCTGGCCATCCGCAGCGGCATCGATTCGCTGATGAAGGGCTTTCGCCTCTCCCTGGTCTTCGAGTTCGCAGGTCTCGTGGTTCTGCTCTCGGTGGTGAAAGGCATCTTTCAATACTGGATGCGGGTGATCCTCATCGGCCTGTCGCGCGACATCGAGTTCGACCTCCGCAATGATCTGTTTTCTCACATCGTCACGCTGTCGCAGGACTTCTACGCCAAGTACCGGACTGGTGACATCATGGCGCGCGCCACCAACGATCTGAACGCCGTCCGCATGATGCTCGGCCCGGGCATCATGTACTTCACGGAAACCTTCTTCACCGCGCTCTTCCTGATCGGCGTGATGCTGAAGGTGGATTGGCGGCTGACGCTGTTCTGTCTCATTCCGGCGCCGTTGATCAGCGCGGCGGTGATCCTGTTCGGCCGCCGCATTCACAGTCGTTTCGAAACCATCCAAAAGATGTTCTCCGATATCAGCAGCCGCATGCAGGAGAATCTCTCGGGCGTGCGCGTGATTCGGGCTTATGCCCAGGAAGAGCCCGAGATCCGCAAGTTCGAGCTCCTCAACCAGGACTATGTTGCGCAAAACATCGGGCTCGCCAAGCTGTCGGCGCTTTTCATGCCGTTGCTCCAAGCCCTCATCGGAATCGGCTTTCTCATCGTGCTGCTGGCCGGCGGCTACCAGTTGCTCGAGCACCGCATTTCGCTCGGCAGTTTCGTCATGTTCAACACCTTCATGGGAGTGCTGGTCTGGCCCATGATCGCTCTCGGCTGGGTGGTCAATCTGATGCAGCGCGGCACAGCGTCCTGGAGCCGCATCATGGAGCTGATGCGCGAGAAGCCGAGTATACAAAAGAGGGAAGGCGGGGAAAAGAAGGAATACGGGGGAGACCAGGAATACAGGGGAGGCAGGGAATACGAGGGAGACGAGGGAGACAAGGAATACGAGGAATACAAGGAAGTAAGAGGCGCGCTCCGTTTCGACGGCGTGGAAATGAAGTACCCGGCCGGCTACGCGCTCAAGAACATCACTCTCGAGATTACCGCCGGCGCAACTGTCGCCATCGTGGGCCATACCGGCAGCGGTAAGAGCACGCTGGTGAGTTTGATCCCGCGCCTCTTCGATCCCACGCGTGGCGCCGTGTTTCTGGATGGCATCGATCTGCGCGATTTCGATCCGGAATGGTTGCGCCGCCAGATCGGCTTCGTGCCGCAAGAGACGTTCCTGTTTAGCGCCACGCTCGCTGAAAACATCGCCTGGGGCGTCGAGAATGCCACGGAAGACTACATCGCGCGCGCCGCGGAGCTGGCTGGGCTTGCGCCCGACATCGCGAGCTTCCCAGAAGGGTACGGCACTATCATCGGCGAACGCGGCATCACCCTATCCGGCGGCCAGAAGCAACGCGTGGCCATCGCGCGCGCCGTCTTGCGGGATCCGAAGATTCTGATCCTCGACGACGCACTGGCCAGCGTGGACACGCTCACCGAAGAGCGCATTCTCCAAGCGTTAGAGAACGTGATGCGCGGCCGAACCACCATCTTGATCTCGCACCGCGTGTCCACCGTCCAGAACGCCAGCCGGATTTTCGTCATCGAACATGGTGAAGTAGCCGAGCAGGGCACGCACGCGCAGCTGATTCAAAGCGGCGGCTACTATGCGGACCTGTATCAGAAACAGTTGCTCGAAGAAGAGCTGGAAACAATCTAATCCGTCTCATCCGGAAAAAGGCCGGGCATCCATCGCGAGGCCAGCGTAAGGGGGGAACGCGAGCCGCAACGGCGCCCGTGGATTATCTTCAGCCCACGGCAGAATGCGAGCCCGCAGACGATCGGGCTGAACCAGACTCTCCATGAAGTTCACCTGGTCAATGCACACCGTCAGAAAAAATATCGTGAACGCAGGCAGCGCTTCTTCGCTCAACATGCCACGCCCATCCAGATCGTTCCGGCGCGGCTGATCGCAGTTCGAAAGCAGACTTTTGTACTGCCGAACGTTGCGCGCCAAGCCTCTTGCAACGGACCACACCGCGCCCGGACTTATCGCGACATGGTTGCCGACCTTCACATCGCGCCGTCTCAACTCGCCGGCGATGAGGCGCATCCGCTGTTTGGTGTCGGGGTTTTCCACCCAAAGCAGATCCTCGGGGAGGTGTTCGCAACCGCCGGTGAACCTCGCGGATCCCTTCCTCGGTTACGGCCCGGCCGCCACGCAGGCCGCCATCATCGATCCATTTCTGGACCTCGATGTGCGCCTTGGCCTCCAGTTGCAGATCGCGCTGGCGGGCGTCCTGGCTATAGTCGTTCTTCTCCTCCGTCGTCCGCTATTGTGTCCGCTTCTATGGCCACATGCGCTCCAAAACAAACTATAGCGATACACCACCATTAGATGACCTGATAAATGTCCTCATCTCGGCCCGCTGGACTTACTTGATCGCAACGGCGTTCGGAGGCGATGCGATTCCGCCTTCCACGTTCAAGGGCGCCGAAACCACCATGAAGTCATAGCGCCGGTCACGCGCGCACGCTTCCGCCAGTGGCGCCAGGACAAAAAGCTCGCCGAGCGGCAGTCCCAACAAGGGCAGAGCGCGATAATGCAATATTCCTTCGTTTGTAAAGTCGGAGGGAAAGGCTTCCACCGCGGGGCAATCC
>JBEKLB010000512.1:0-4524 GCA_050010415.1 Bryobacteraceae bacterium
CGTCTTTCATGGGATTCGCCCCGGTAACGAACCCGAGGATCGTGGTGGTAGTCACGATCAACGGGACCGGAGGTTTAGTAGGCTACGGCGGTCCGACATCCGCACCCGTGTTTCGCGAAGTGGCTGCCGCCGGGCTGCGTGTTATGGATGTGCCGAAAGATCTACCCGAGATGGTTCCTTCCGAGGGTAACGATCCGGCCGACGAAAATGATGTTGCGATCGCCGATCTAGGTTCTTCCATCCCTCCCCCGCTGGTCCAAGCGGGAGATGCCGTTGCTGCCGACGACCGACCGGTGGCTTCCGCAAAAAGCGTTATGGACCAGCGGATTTTTTCGAACCCGGGTGGAAGCTCCGAGCGCGATCTGGCAGGCCCACGCGTGCCGAATTTTCAAGGCAAGACCGTGAGAAACGTGATTCAGCAGGCTGCCGCGCTGGGCATTCCGGTGGAGTTCACCGGCAGCGGAGTGGCGCGCGCGCAGGTTCCCGTGCCAGGCGCCATCTTGCCTTCGGGAGGCTGGGTTCGCGTGCAATTTGGCCGCTAGCGAAGCCCCATGACAATTGAAGAGATCCTCCAGGGCGTAAGGCTCCGGCAGGGCGTGGCGCTCAGGCAGGAACTTCCGGGCGATTTAGGGAAAGTGCCAGTCCAGGGATTGGAGTATGACTCGCGGCGCGTCGAGCCGGGGTTCCTGTTCTTTGCGTTTCCCGGAGCGCGATCGGACGGACGCGAGTTCGCAGCGCAGGCCATGGAGAAGGGCGCGGTGGCAACCGTGAGCGCGCTTCCGCCGCCGGACGGCTTTCTTGGGAGCTGGATCGAAGTAGAACACGGCAGGCAAGCGCTGGCGCTCGCGGCGCGCAATTTTTATCGAAGCTCCACGAAGAGGCTGAAGCTGACAGGCGTAACGGGGACCAACGGCAAAACTACCACCACCTTTCTCATCGACGCAGTGTTGCGCGCGGCGGGAATGACCACGGCGCTGGTAGGAACCATCGAGTATCGGCTCGCGGGCCAAGTGCGGCCGGCGGTGAATACCACGCCCGAATCTCTCGATCTTTACCGTTTGTTCGAAGAGCTGGATCAGGCCGGTGGTACGCATGCCACAATGGAGGTTTCATCCCACGCGTTGGCGTTGGGACGGGTCTACGGCATTACGTTTCACACCGCTGTATTTACGAACCTCACGCGGGATCACCTCGATTTCCACCACACGATGGAGGAGTATTTCGCGGCCAAGCGCTTGCTGTTCGCGCCGGATGGCACAACTACGCCCGGCTGGGCGGTGATCAACTCCGACGATCCGTATAGCCGGCAGATCCCCGCCGCGCCGCATACTCTGCGCTACGGGTTCGAAGAGGGCGCCGATCTACGCGGGTCGTCACTCGAAATGAACTTCGATGGTTTACGATTCACGGTGGAGCAGGGCGGCGAGCGTGTGCAGCTTAGCTCGCCGTTAGTGGGCAAGTTTAACGCGTATAACATCCTGGCGGCGTGCGGAGCGGCGCTTAGCTACGGCCTGGATTGGACCACCATCGCGCGCGCCATCGCCCATTCGCCGCGCGTGCCTGGGCGGTTTGAGAGCGTTCAGCAAGGCCAGCCGTTTCTGATTGTTGTGGATTATGCTCATACTGACGATGCGCTGCGCAACGTGATTTCCGTGGCCAGAGAGCTGCAACCTAAGCGCGTGATCACGCTATTCGGCTGCGGGGGCGATCGCGACCGCGCCAAGCGTCCGCTGATGGCGCAGGCAGCGGCCGAGGCCAGCGATTATGTGGTGCTTACGTCCGACAATCCGCGCTCCGAAGATCCCCTCAACATCATGAACGACGCGCTGGTTGGTCTTCGCCGTTTTGACACGCCGCACACCATTGAACCCGATCGCGCCAAGGCCATCCGTGCCGCGCTCCGCGAGGCTCGCGCCGGCGACATCGTGATTTTAGCTGGAAAAGGCCACGAAACGTATCAGGTATTGAAGGATCGCGTCATACATTTTGACGATCGTGAAGTGGCTCGTGACGTGCTTGAGGAGTTGGGGTATCACAAGTAAGCGATGGAGTTCAGGTTGACGGACGTGGCGCAAGCGTCAGGGCTGACGGTGGAAAGCGATGCGCGGGTTACCGGATGGAGCATCGATTCGCGGACTATCGCGCCCGGAGATCTGTTCTTTGCGCTGCGGGGCCCCAATCACGACGGCAACCTATATGTGGAGGAAGTTTTGCGCCAGGGCGCTGTCGGGGCGGTTGCGAATGAATGGAAGCCGGGGACGGTCTTGGTGGTACCTGACACGCTCCAAGCATTGCAGAGCACTGCCGTTTGGGCACTCAAGGAATGGGGCGGAGAAGTAATCGGCGTGACGGGGAGCGCGGGCAAAACATCCACCAAGGACGTGATTGCGGCCCTGCTCGCGGTTGGCATGCCGGTGGGCAAGACCATTGGGAATCTGAACAATCACGTGGGTGTTCCGCTATCGATTCTGCGATTGCCGGGTCAATCGCGCGTGGCAGTGCTCGAAATGGGGATGAACCACGCTGGTGAAATTCGTGCTTTGTGCGCGCTTGCGAAACCGCGCATCGGCGTGGTCACGAACGTAGGACACGCGCATATGGAAGCTTTCGATTCAATCGAAGGCGTGGCCGCGGCGAAGCGCGAACTGATCGAAGCATTGCCTCCCGATGGCGTAGCCGTGCTGAACGCGGACGATCCGCTGGTCAGCAAGTTTCGCGCCTCGCATCCTGGTTACACCATCACTTTTGGGATCGATTCGCCGGCCGACTTTCGAGCCGACGATGTCCAGATCACCGACCAGGGCGTCGCTTTCCAAGTGGAAGGCGTGAAGTTTGAAAGCGCATTGCTCGGCCGCCACAGCGTGTTGAATATCCTGGCCGGCCTCGCGGTGGCATCGCTCTATGGCCTGCGTCCCAAGCAACTCACGGATGTGGTCAAAGATCTGGCAGCGCCCTCCATGCGCGGCCAGCGTCTGATGCATGACGGCGTTTTGATTTTGAACGATTGCTATAACTCCAACCCCGATGCGGCGCGGGTAATGATAGACGTGCTGCGGGAGACACCAGCCAAACGGCGCATCGCCGTGCTGGGGGAGATGCTCGAGCTCGGGCACTGGTCCGAGTCCCTCCATCGTGACGTGGGAAGTTACGTCGCGAAGAGTGGAATTGATGTGCTTGTAGGGATACGCGGCGAGGCCTGTCAACTTGTCGACGCAGCAAGGCAGTCAGGCCTGGCAGTCGACGCCGCGTTTTTTTTCGCCCGTGCGGAGGACGCCGGTGAAGCACTGCGGCGGATGGCTCAACCGGGGGACGTGATTTTGTTGAAGGGTTCGCGAGGCACCCACGTCGAGCACGCCCTGGAGAGGTTTCTCGCGCGGCCTAACTGAATGCTTTACTGGTTGTTCTACGAAAAGCTATTTCGCCACTTCACGCCCTTTCGCGTGTTCCAGTACACCACTTTCCGGACTGCGTTTGCCGCGCTGACGTCGTTGTTCTTGTGCCTGGCGCTGGGGCCCTGGCTGATCGCCAAGCTGCGCGAGTTTCAGATCGGCCAGTACATTCGCGAAGAAGGCCCGAAGAGCCACATGAAAAAAGCCGGCACTCCCACCATGGGCGGAATTCTGATCATCATTTCGATTGTGATTCCCACGCTGTTGTGGGCCAATCTGGTGAACCCGTATGTGTGGATCGCGATGTTCAGCCTGGTGAGCTTCGGGCTGATCGGATTTTGGGACGACTATGCGAAGGTCCGGCGCAAACAAAATCAGGGTCTGACGGTGAAGCAGAAATTCGGCCTGCAAATCATAGCCGCGCTTCTGGTGGGCTTCATGCTGCTGGCGCTGCACGCCCAGAAAATCTACTCCACCAGCATCAACGTGCCGTTCTTCAAGACGTTCAAGCCGGATTTGTTGATCGATGCGCCGCTGCGCTATTGGTATACTTACCCGCTCGCATTCGTCTTTTTCTTCGCCTTTATGGTGCTGGTGATCGTTGGCTCGTCCGATGCGGTGAATCTAACCGACGGTTTGGACGGCCTGGCAATCGGGTTGATGCTGATCGCATCCTTCGCCATGACGGCGCTGACCTATGTGACGGGCCACGCGCAGTTCGCGGCCTATCTCGATCTGGCGCGCTTGCCCGGCGCTTCCGAGCTGACCATCTTCTGCAGCTCCATGGTGGGCGCGTCGCTGGGATTTCTCTGGTACAACGCGCATCCGGCGGAAATATTCATGGGCGACGTTGGGTCTTTGGCGCTGGGCGGCGCGCTGGGTGTGGTGGCGGTATTGATCAAGCAGGAAATCCTATTGATCTTTATTGGCGGCGTGTACGTCATCGAAGCGCTGTCGGTAATTCTGCAAGTGGGCAGCTACAAGCTGCGCAAGAAGCGGATCTTCAAGATGGCTCCCATTCATCATCATTTCGAAGCGCTGGGGTGGCAAGAATCGAAGATCATCACGCGGTTTTGGATTGCCGGATTGGTGATGGCGCTGTTCGCATTGACGACGCTGAAGTTGCGGTAAGGCG
>JBEKLB010000513.1:0-4495 GCA_050010415.1 Bryobacteraceae bacterium
GAGCCTTCAATTTGGCCTCTTCACCGGTCAGCTCCACGACACGCCAGCGAAGGACCTTTTCGAGTGAAAATTGGAAGCGAGCCATGGTCTGGGGAGGGGCTTATCCCAGCGCCGCGGCCAGCTTCGCCAATCGGCCAAGCGTCTCCGACAACGGGCAGAAGGTATGCGCGTCCTGCTTCAGGAAGTCCAAAATCTCCGGACGGCAGCGGATGGCGGCGTCCAGCTTGGCATTGGTGCCTGCCACGTAAGCGCCCAGTTGGATCAAGTCCTGAGAATCGTGATACAGCGCCAGCGCCTCGCGTAGCTTCTGCAAATGGCCGCGTTGCTCCGGCGTTGCGATTTTAGACGTCAGCCTGCTAATGGACTGCCGGATATCGAGCGCAGGATAGTGTCCGGCGACCGCCAGCTCGCGGGAGAGGATAAAGTGCCCGTCCAGAATGCCGCGCACCGCGTCGCAGATGGGTTCGTTGAAGTCGTCGCCTTCCACTAAGACGGTGAAGAACCCGGTGATGGAACCCTTCTTGAAGTGTCCCGAGCGCTCGAAAATTTTGGGCAACAGTGCGAATACCGACGGCGTGTAGCCTTTTTGGCTGGGCGGCTCGCCGGCCGCCAGCCCGATCTCGCGCTGCGCCATCGCCAGGCGAGTGACCGAATCTACCACCAGCAGGACGTTTTTGCCTTGATCGCGAAAATATTCGGCTACCGCCAGGGCCACGTAGCAGGCGCGAATCCGCAAAGGCGCCGGCCGATCCGAAGTGGCCACCACGACTACCGATCGGCTGCGGCCTTCCGGTCCCAATTCATTTTCGAGGAACGCCCGCACTTCGCGATTGCGTTCGCCCACCAGAGCGATCACGCTCACGTCGGCGTCGTTGTGGCGCGACATCGCGCCCAGTAGAGTGCTCTTGCCGACACCGCTGCCTCCGAAAATGCCGACGCGCTGGCCTTTGCCGCAAGGCAGCAGACCGTCGATGGCCCGAATACCGGTAACCAACGGCTTCACGATATGTTCGCGCTCCAGAGGCTGGGGAGGGGCGGCATACAGAGGATATGCCGTTGCAGCTCGCACCGGAGGACCGTCGTCCATGGGCCGGCCGAATCCGTCCAACACGCGGCCCAGCAGTCCCGGTCCCACTCGCAGCAAGGCATCGTCTCTGCGAGCGATTACTCGATCGCCGGGCTGCAATCCATCCGTCTCTTCGAGCGGCATGGACAGCACGCGGTCGTTCCGAAATCCAATGACCTGGGAGCGAATGGAGCGGCCGGAAGCGGTTCGCACTTCCACGAAATCGCCAGTCGAGACCACCGGACCGCGGGATGCAATGAGCAACCCTACCATTTCGGTCACTTCGCCGATCCAAGGCAGCACTTCGAGGCCCGGAACCTGCGGGACCAAATCCCGGATTGAAAGGTTGGGAGGCGCCATCTTTATCGCTCCAACTTATCTTTCCAACTTATCGATGAGCCCGCGCTCGATCTCGCGGAGTTGCGTGTCGACGGACGCGTCCAAGATGCCTTGCGACGTCTCGAAGAAGACTTCGGAGGGCTTGAGACTGGGCTCCGCCACCAGCACCAGGTTCTTGGGTGCGCCGGCCTGTTCCAGCAGTTTGCGAACCAGCGTTTCCATGGTGGGATGCATGCGCACGCGATTGATCTCGCGCGATTGCAGTTTCGAAAACGCCGCTTGGATCAGCCCGCCCAGCGCATCCGGATCCACGGCCACTTCGCGGTGGATCACGCGTGCGGCAATCGAGATGGCCAGGTGCACCAGGTCCTGGATGGATTCCTCACGAATGTGTTCCCGCAGGCGGGCCAGCGCGCCGAGCGTCTCCGCCAGGCCTTGCACGGCGGGACGAAATTGTTCTTCAGATTGCTGCCGTCCGGCCGACAGACCTTCGGCGTACGCTTCACGGCGCGCTTGATCCAGCCTGCGGGCCGCCTCAAACTCCGCATCGGTGCGGCTATTGCGCCGAGGGTCGTTTACCGACGCCACCATGCGCCACAATACCGGCGTGGCGGCGGAGACCTGTTCGGCCGCCGACGGTTCGCCTCGTAGCAGACCGCCCGCCGGAGTATCGCTCGCAAGGGCTTTGCTCCCAACGATCTTAGACGACATATTCCGCGCCGCCGCCCCCCTTCAGGCTCAGCGTGCCTTCGCTTTCCAGTTGCCTTACCACAGCCAGGATCTGTTGCTGCGCCGCTTCCACTTCGCGGATGCGCACCGGCCCGGCGGCTTCCATGTCTTCGCGCAACATCTCCGCGCCGCGCATGGACATGCATTGCAGAAATTGATTCTTCAACTGATCGCTGGTGCCCTTGAGAGCCACCACGAGAAGTTTGCGGTCGATCTTGCCGACCACTTCCTTCATCGCCATGGTGTCGATCAGCAGCAGGTCGTCGAAGGTGAACATGAAATGCCGGATGGCGTCCACCAGCGGCTGCTCGTCCTGCAGGTTGCTGAGGATCTCGTCGCTCATGGTGCCTTCCATGCGGTTCAGGATCTCGGCTACCGCGCGGGGCCCGCCGTGCAACTCCATCTTCACCTCGCCCAGCGTCTTGAGCTTTTCGCTGATCACCACGGAGATACGCGCCACAACGTCCGGCGACACGCGGTCCAGCTGCGCGATGCGCAGCGTCACGTCGGAACGCAGGGGCATCGGCAGATTGGCCAGCAACGAGGCGGCTTGCGAGGGCGAAAGATGCGAAAGAATGAGAGCGATGGTTTGCGGATGTTCGTTTTCGATGAAGCGGCTTAACTGATTCGGATCGGCTTTCTGCAAGGTCTCGAGGTTCTTGTTGAAGCGCGCGCCGGAACGCGGAAGGTGGTCGGCGATGCGCTTGGCGCCCTCCGGTCCAAAAGCGTTCGAGAGGATGCGTTTGGCGTAATCGAAGCCGCCGCGGCCGCCGCCTTGTCCGGTAAGCTCGCAAAATTCCTCCAGAACCGATTCGGTCTGGCTGGGCGTCACCTTATCCAAGCGCGCGATGGCCTTGCTAATGGTCTTGGCTTCATCGTCGTTGAGCTGCTTCATCACTTCGCCGCTGATCTTGTCGCCCAGAGCAACCAGAAGAATGGCGGCCTTTTGCACGCCGGTGATCTTGTTCGAATTGTTTTCCGGCGCCGCCATTTAGCTGGCTTCCTCTTCGTTCAACCAACCGCGCAAAATATTAGCCCAGGCTTCCGGATTGTTGCGGCTGTTTTCCTGGAGTTGGGTGAGCAATACCTCGGTTCGGGATGGCATGAGTGCGGGCAGGTGGGAGGGCTGATTCACCGCGCCTGCCGCTCCGGCCTGGCCCGGCGGCAAGCCAGCGTAGGTGTCCACCACCGGCAAAGCGTCGCGCGTCTCCACGCTCACGCCGCGCTTTCCGCCGCGCATCATTTTTATCACGGCGAAGACCACCAGGCCGATTACCAGCACTACGCCGCCCACCGATCCCCACAGCAATGCGGGTTTCTTCTTCAGCGTCTCGATGGAGAAAACTTCGTCCGGCTTCTTCTGGTCGGCCGGCGCTCCAAGCGATCCAGGCTCCAGGTTCATGCTGCTGTCAAACGGAAGCGCTTCCACGGTGAGCTGATCGCCCCGGGTAGTGTCCAGGCCAACCAAGGTTCCCACCAATGCTTGAATGGCCTTCAACTTCTCGGTGTCGGGAGGAATGACTACGCGATGAGCCTGCGCCCCCTGGCCTTCCATGCGGGATCCCTGATCCACCAGCACCGCGATGGACAATCGTTTCACGGTGCCCTGGGGAAGCTTCAGATGTTTCGTGATGCGGCTGGTTTGATAGGTGATGCTCTCCGAGCGCCGGGTGGTGTTGGTGGAATTGCCGCCGGAACGGGCTGGAGTTTGTTGCGCGGCGCTCTGTGCGCCCGCGGGTTGACCACCGGGCTGTCCAGGCTGTGCGGGTTGCGTGCCAGCGGCTGGAGTGGCGGCAGGCGGCGTTTGCTGCGCGTTCGAAGGCGAGGTCTGCTGCGGCGGCAGATTGGAAGCGGTACCCGGAATTCCGCCGCCGATGCGCGTGGTTCCGCTCTGATCTTCCGTCTTCTGCGAACTGGTCATTACAGACTTGGAAGGATCGAACGTCTCTTCACTCTGTTCGCCGCTGGTCATGTCGATGTCGGCCGATACGCCGGTGCGGAATTTGTCGGCGCCCAGCAGCGGTTCGAGTGTGCTGTTGATTTTGGCCGCCACGTCGTGTTCGATGGCCTGGCGGTATTCGAGCACCGCTTCGGTGGCTTGCGTGCCGTCCGTCGGACTTTCGCGGCGCGGCCGGCTCAACAGATTGCCGCTCATGTCGACCACGGATACGGATTCGGGCGCGAGACCTTCCACCGCGCTCGATACCAGATTCGTGATCGCGATCACGTTGGGCGACGACAACCGCGTTCCCGGGCGCAGACCAACCAGCACACTGGCCTTGGCCGGCTCCCGCGCGTCGGTGAAGACGGAATCCTTGGGCAGCGTCACGTGAACGCGGGCCTGCTGCACTTCCGAGATCG
>JBEKLB010000514.1:0-4476 GCA_050010415.1 Bryobacteraceae bacterium
TATTTTCAGGGTCCGAAGTGGGCCATCGCGCTGGTACTGAAAGTCTCAGGCCCCGGCCAGCAACTGCGCGTATTCAGCACCGACGAGTTCAAGCCTCCGCCCGATCCGGGCGAATGGCACTTTCCCAAGAAGGAAACCGCACCGCGGAACTAGCCGCTGTCGTTATAGCTGTCGTTATAGCGATCGATATAGCCATTGACAATGTATCCATGGTGGGTATATTGTAAGCGCATGGCGCAAAAGTCTCTCCAACCCGAGGAATTCCTGCCGCTCCCCGCCGCCACCTTTCACATCCTAATGGCTGTGGCCGAGGAAGACCGTCACGGTTACGCCATTATTCAGGACGTGGCCACTCGCACCGGCGGTGAACTCAAGCTCAGCGCCGGGACGCTCTATCGCTCCATCCAGCGCATGCTGGATCAAGGGCTGATCATTGAAACCGTGGAGCGCCCGGATCCCGAGTTCGATGACGAGCGCCGCCGTTATTACCGCATCACGCCTTTCGGAACCTCGGTGGCCAAAGCGGAAGCCACACGCATGGCCAAGCTGGTCAAATGGGCGCGCACCATGGGGTTCGCACCCCAGAAAGCCTGACGAGACATCCGAATGCGGTTCTATCGGGCTCTCCTGCATCTCTATCCCGCGTCCTTCCGCGCCGAATATGGCCAGGAAATGTGCGCCGTCGTGGCTCGTCACCACGTTTCCCTGCTCTCGGCCGTTTTCGAGATTCTTCGCAACGCGCCCGCGGTGCACTGGGACATTCTCCGTCAGGACCTGCGTTACACCGCGCGCACCTTGTCCCGCGCCCCCGGATTCACCGCCGTCGCCATCCTCGTGCTGGCCTTGGGAATTGGCGCGAATACGGCAGTATTTTCGGTCACCGACAAGGTCCTTATCCGCCCCCTGCCGTTTCCCTCCTCCGATCGCCTGGTAAGCGTTTGGGAGACTGTGCCCGGCTTCAAGCACATGGAGCTGTCGCCGGTAAACTATCGGGATTGGAGGCGCATGAATACGGTCTTCGCGGATTTTGGCGCGGCCACCACGTTTTCGGCCAACATAATCAGCCAAGGCGCTCCAGAACGAATTTCCTTAGCGGTCGTAACAGGGAATCTGTTCGCGGTGCTTGGCGTACAACCCATGATCGGGCGCTCCATCAGTCCCGCTGACGATCGGGACGGCGCGCCTCAGACCGCGGTCTTGAGCTATGGCTTATGGCAGCGGGCGTTCGGGGGCGACCCCGGGGTCCTCGGACGAAAGTTAGACTTGGACGGCAAGCCGCACGTGGTGATCGGGATCATGCCGCCGTCGTTTCATTTTCCGGACCAGGAAGCCGAGCTGTGGACCACGTTTCAATTTCCAAATTCAGCCTTTGAGGATCGCGACGACAATTATCTGAATGGCGTGGCCCGTCTCCGCCCCGGCGTTTCTCTCGATCAGGCTCAAGCCGAGATGAACCTGATCGCCGGGCAATTGAGGCGGGAGTATCCAAAAGAGCTCGGGAACACCGGCGCCTTCGTGAATTTCCTGCGGCAGGATGAAGTCACCGCGCAGCGCCGCTTGTTGCTCCTGGCGTTGTCCGGCGCGGCCCTTTGCGTTCTCCTGATCGCTTGCACTAACCTCGCGAATTTGCTGTTCGCGCGCGCCCTGGTACGCCGCAGGGAAATGGCGGTCAGGACCGCGCTGGGCGCCGGCCGCGAGCGTCTGGTCCGCCAGCTGGTGACCGAGAGCATGGTCTTGTCGTTGTCAGGCGGCTCGCTCGGTGTTCTGCTGGCCGCCCTGGCGCTGCCGCTGCTTGGCAAGTTGGTTCCCTCGCTGCCGGTCTCGGGCATGCCGTCCCTGGACGCTCGCGTATTGAGCTTCGCGGTGCTCCTGACCGTTCTAACGGGCGTTGCATTCGGCGTCGTTCCGGCGTTGCGAGCTTGCCGTGGCGATCTCACCGGCTTGCGTGAAGGTTCGCGCTCCGGCGGCGGACGCAAAGCCGGCCTGCGCTCCGCGCTCATCCTCACCGAAGTCACGCTGTCGTTGGTTCTGCTGATCTCCGCTGGTCTGCTTTTGCACGCCTTGTTGAGAATCCAATCGGTCGACCCAGGCTTTCGGAGCGACGGAGTGCTGACTCTCGAAACCGCGCTTCCGATGCCGAAGTACGCCGCCACCACTAAACGCGCGGCTTTCTACCAGCGAGTGTTGTCGGATATTCGGGCGCTGCCCGGCGTTGCCGATGCCGCCTACATCAGCTATCTTCCCATGACGATGACCGGCGGCATCTGGCCCGTGGATATCGATGGCAGAACGCTGGACCGTTCCGAAGACCACGCCGCCAGCTTGCGGTACATTACACCCGGATTCTTCTCCACCTTGAAGATCCCCATCCAAACCGGGCGAAATATCAGCGACTCCGACACCCGCGACCGTCCCATGGCCGCCGTCGTCAGCCAATCTTTCGCGCGCCGCTATTGGCCCGGCCAAAGTCCCTTGGGCCGTCATTTCAAGTTCGCGTTCCTGGACCGGACCATCGTGGGAGTGGTTGGCGACATCCGCGTTCGGGGCCTGGAACGAAATAGCGAGCCGCAAGTCTATCTTCCCGAGCTGCAGCAACAGGACGATTCTCTGGTGGGTTACACACCCAAAGGCTTGGTCATCCGCGCGTCGGGAAACCTTCAGCTTTTACTCCCCGCCGTGCGGCGCATCATTCACAATGCGGACCCGGAGCAGCCGGTCTCCGACGTCCGTACTTTGTCCGAGATCGTCGACGACGATACCGCGCCGCGCGCCGTTCAAGTGCGAATCATCGTGGCCTTTGCGGCGCTCGCGCTGCTGCTGGCGGGAATCGGCATCCATGGCCTTCTGTCCTTCACCGTATCCACGCGATCCCCGGAATTTGCGGTGCGCGTGGCGCTGGGCGCTCAACCTGGCAATATCCTGGGGATCGTGTTGCGCGAGAGCGCTCTGCTGGCTGGCGCGGGCGTGATCCTGGGCGTCGCGCTGGCCTACATAGCAGGCCGCGCCATGCAGAGCCTCCTCGCGGGACTGAATCCCGGAGACGCCTCCACATTCCTGATCGCCGCAGCCTTATGTTTCCTGATGACCCTGGCCGGCAGCCTGGCGCCGTCGCTGCGCGCGCTACGTGTCGACGCCATCACTGCGCTGCGCTCGGAATAGGCGTTTTCCATCCCTCCATCTGATTGACGGTGTCACGCTCTATCCAAACGCGAAAGTACCCCGAGTCACCGTGGCCTTCCACCGACTCCGGCGTTTCCTTGCCGATCTCCAGCTTCTTCCACTTCCCTTGCATCACCTGACGATAGTTCTCGAAATACTTCCGCGCCGATTCCGGCGAATCCCAGGTGGACGCCACTCCCAGCACCGGAAACTTCTCGCGCTTATGCTCGAACAATTCATAAGACCCACCGGCCAGGTGCTCGGCCAAGGCCTTGCCTTCTTCCGCCTTAGTATATTGCGACAGCAACACGCGGAAATCCAGCTCTCCGAGCGTGCCATCGGCCAGCTTGTGGAACTCTCGCGATTCGGCGAGCACCGGAGGATTCGGAATCACCGCGCCGCCATGTCCGATATACCGCTCCGGATGCAGGATCTGTCCGCTGCTCCCTGGCGCCCGAACGAAAACCTCCGAGAACGCCTCGCGTCCCATCTTCCGGAACACGGCATCCTGGAACGCGAGCCCTTCCGCATAGGGAAACACCAGCGACTCCCGGATGTATAACGGGGCCTTCGAAAACACCGGGTATTGCTGCGCGGCCGACCCTTCAATGCTCTTCTTCATCAACTCCAAGACCGCCTCGGGCACCTCCGGCTTTCCGCCGCCCTCCCGCGCGATGTAAGCAGCCATCAACCACGTCGCTTGGCCCTCCATCACGGCCTGTCGCGCCGTCGCGCTATCGTCACTCCGCATTCCTTCGCGAATGTATTTCGCCAGGTGAAAGTGCTGATCCGCCAGCGCGTGCGCCAGTTCGTGAACCAATGCCACGCGCTCCTCGGCGCTGTCCGTGGCGCCTGCTCCCCCGCCCGACCCCTCCAGCACGAACAGCTTCTTTGCGTTGTAGTCGTAAAAAGCGGCGGCTTGCTCGGTCAGCAGATCCAGCGTGTTCTTGCGCAGGTCGAAATCGGACGGTACCAGGCCCAGCATCTTCAGCGTCAATTCCTCGGCCCGGGCATCTTCCGGCTTCATGGTTTCGTGCAGACGCTTCTCCAGATAGCGATGCAGCTCGTCCTTGCCGATCAGCGCGTAGGGAACGTCGCGTTTGAATTTGAGGCCGGTGATGGCCGACAATCCCTCCTTGATATGGCCGATATTGGCGAACAGATCTTCGGCCCGCGCCGGTGAGTGTGACACCAGCAGCCACGCGGCAAGAAGTGCGTATAAGCGTTTCATGCGACAATGAACCTTTATGGTAGACGAGAAACTATATTCAGCCGAAGCCCACGGTAGCGGGACCTTCATTATCAGCAAGCCCAAGC
>JBEKLB010000515.1:0-6410 GCA_050010415.1 Bryobacteraceae bacterium
CAGGATATCGGTTACTGGAATCCCTGGGGCAATCCCGAGGAATACGGCCGTCTGCTGGCCGCCTTCGCTCCCGTCGTTCATCAAACCGACCCCCAGGCCAAGGTGATTTACGGCGGCCAGGCGGACCCCACCAGCGATTTCGCCAAACGCGCCCTCGATGAGTGCAAATGCGCCTCCCAGATCGACGTTTTCGCGTATCATACCTATCCGGGCTACGGCCAAAATATGCACCCGGAGTCCATGGATTTCGGCGCTTATGGGGTCGAAACAACCCATAAGTTGCGAAAAACAGTGCTGGATGAGCCCTTAATCGACCATAAAATCGAGTTCTGGGACGACGAATTCAACTCCATTCCGTCCTGGCCGGGCTCCGACGAATCGGTCCAATCGAAGTACATCCCGCGCGGCATCCTTTACAATCACGCCGCGGGCGTCCGTACCTTCGTCTGGCTGCTGGCCGCTGGGGTCGACGGCAATGAATACGACGATTTCGGCTTCCTTCACGGCCTGCGCAACCTGCCCGACGACTTCGCGCCCAGGCCCGTCTACTTCGCGCTTCAGAACACCAACGCGTTGTTTGCCGATACGAAGTTCGACGCCGGTATCAAAATAGAGGCCGCCAATGTTCCGCAAAGCCGCGAAAATGAATTCCTTCGTTACGGATTCCGCAACAAGAACGGCAAAGCAATCATCGCCTACTGGCTTGCCGCGCATAGCGTTCCGGGCGATGCTTTTCCTCCGCTTACGGTGGACCTGGCGCTGCCCAATTCGGGGTTCTCGAAACCGGTGCTGATCGATGTCGTCTCCGGGAAGATCACTGCGCTCGATTCGCTGAAAGCTCTGCCCCTGCGCGACTCGGTGCTGGCCGTCGCCGACGCGAGTTATTTCGATTGGCCGGTGCTGCCCGAAGCTCCCAGCGGACTGGTCGCCCAGGGAACCTCGCTCAAGTGGGAATTGCATGGCGCCCGCCGATCCGCGGTAGAACGCCGCATCGGCAATAGCGGACGCTGGGAGCGCATCGCCACGCTCGAGGGCGAATCGTTCAACGACACCAAGGCTCCAGGTGGCTTGGTTTGTTATCGCGTGCGCGCCATCAACGATGCCGGCGAATCGGCGTTTTCAAACATCGCCCGGATTCGTCGCTAAAGCGGGGAAGAGATACGGCCGATAGATCATCTCTGTGGTTGTAGACTACCGCATGGTACGATGGCGCGAACAGGGCTAAGGTGAAGCTACTAAGATCAAGCTGATGTTATATTTACATTGCTTTCTTAAAGTGAACATTGGATACTGTTAGAAACCGAGGACACATGGATCTCCAAACCGAGAAGCACACGAAGTTAAGTTCTGGCTTGCGAAAGGCGGGCTCAGCCCTGACTCTCCTGGCATTTGCCGTTTCTGCGCGAGCGAACCTTGTCCAAAACGGCGGCTTCGAGCAGACAACTTGTTTAACTACAGCGCCTGCCGGTTTTAATTGCCTGGCTGGCCAGTTCGGCAATACAGGTGGTGGCGCAGTTACGTCCGTCGCTGACTGGACAACTACGGGTTACAACTTCGTCTACGCGCCTGGGGTTGCGGACGTAAACGGCTCGTATGGCAATCAATATGGGGCTAATCCCCTTTGGGGCCCAAATAACGGTTCGGCCAACGGCTTGCCCGCAACCAGCCCTGACGGCGGCAACTTTATCGGTGCCGACGGCGATTACGAAACCGCGCCGATCCAACAGACGATCAATGGCCTAATACCCAACCACGAGTACACGCTGGGCTTCTGGTGGGCAGCGTCACAGCAGTACGGCTTCAACGGCGACACCATCCAGTATTGGAGCGTGAGCCTGGGGGGCGAGACGCTGAACACAACCGCATATGACCTCCCGAGTCATGGTTTCAGTGGCTGGATGTTCCAGACGTTCAACTACACGGCGACTAGCAGCAGCGAAGTGCTTTCCTTCCTGGCGGTTGGCAACGTGCAGCTTCCGCCCTTCCTCCTCTTGGACGGGGTAACGCTCACTCCGGAACCAGGATACTGGGTTCCCGGGGTCGGTCTCCTGGGACTGATGATCGGTCTGGGTGTTCTCAGATCGAAAAAGTCGGTTAAGATCTAATTGTTGGCGGGATCAATACCCGCTATATTCGAAAAGCCACGAAAACGAACTACTCCACTATGGATTCCGTAACAAGAACGGCAAAATAATCATCGCCTACTGGCTCGCCGGGCATAGCGTTCCGGGCGATGCTTTTCCTCCATTGACGGTGGACCTGGCGCTGACCAATGCGGGGTTCTCCAAACCGGTGCCGATCGATGTTGTCTCCGGGAAAATCACCCGCTCGATACGCTCAAGGCGCTGCCGCTGCGCGACTCGGTGCTGGCCGTCGCCGACGCGAGTTATTTCGATTGGCCATTGTTGCCCGAGGCTCCCAGCGGACTGGTCGCCCAGGGAACCTCGCTCAAGTGGGAATTGCATGGCGCCCGCCGATCCGCGGTAGATATAGCGGACGCTGGGAGCGCATCGCCACTCTCGAGGGCGCATCGTTCAACGACGCCAAGGCCCCAAGCGGACTGCTTTGTTACCGCGTGCGCGCCATCACCGATGCGGGCGAAACGGCGTTTTCAAACATTGCCCGGATTCGTCGCTAAAGCGGGGAAGAGATACGGCCGATAGATCATCTCAGTGGTCGTAGACTGTCGCATAGTACGATGGCGCGAAGAGGACTAAAATGAAGCAACTGTTAGATTTACATTGCTTTCGTAGACTAGATGCTGGATACTGTTAAAAGTCGAGGACACATGGATCTCAAAACCGAGAAGCACACGAATCTGGGTTCTGCCTTGCGAAAGGCGGGCTCAGCCCTGGCTCTCCTGGCATTTGCCGTTTCTGCGCGAGCGAACCTTGTCCAAAATGGCAGCTTCTCGCTGTCAACGAGTGGCCCCGGCCAGTTAGGTCTGATTACGACTGCCACGGACTGGACATCCGCGGCTCCAGAAGGCAGCTACAACTTTCTTTTCTCTCCCGCGACCGCCCTCACTGGTGTGTCTAGCGAATTTGGCACCGACGATGTGAGCCTCTACGGCGTAACCGCCAGCCCTGATGGCGGCAACTTTGTCGGCGGCGACGGCGACTTCCCTGGTCATAACGGACCTCTCCAGCAGACCATCAGCGGCCTGATCGTCGGCGATACGTACACGCTCGGCTTCTATTGGGCAGCGGCACAACAAAACGGCTTCTCGGGCGCCACCGAGCAGTCTTGGAGTGCAACCCTGGGAGGTGTGACGCAGACCACAGCCACATATGACCTCCCCAGTGAAGGCTTCAGTGGCTGGTTTTACCAGACATTCAATTACAAAGCGACTAGTACCAGCGAAACGCTCGCGTTCGTGGCGAACGGCAACCTGCCCATTCCGCCCTTTGCCCTCTTGGACGGTGTCTCGCTCAATCAGACGCCGGAGCCAGGATACTGGATTCCGGGTGTCGGCCTCCTGGGTCTGATGGCCGGTCTAGGCGTTCTCAGATCGAAGAAACTTGTTAAGAGCTAACTACTTGGGGGATAAATACCCGCTATATTCGAGGTAGCGCCACACGGAAGGAGTTACCTCGTTTTGATCTCCAGCATGGAAATTATCCTCCAAAAGCTGCAACATCATCTTCTTCCGTTCGCGACAGACTTCCTCCGGCTCACCATCTGGTTGTTGCTGCTGATGGTTGTTTTCGTGCCGCTGGAGAGGCTTTTCGCCGTTCATCCGCAGAAGATCTTCCGAAAATCGTTTCCCGTGGATCTGGGCTATTACTTTCTCAACGGTCTCTTCGCCAAGATGCTGCTGATTCTGCCCATGGCGTTCCTGGCCTGGAGTTTGCGTCACATCGTACCGTCTATGCTGCACTCCTGGGTCGAGGGTGTCCCTCTGTGGACGCGCTTGGTAGCGGCACTGGTAGTCGGGGAAGTCGGATTTTATTGGGGCCATCGCTGGACCCATGAAATTCCCCTGCTGTGGCGCTTTCATGCCATTCACCATAGCGCGGAGGAAATCGACTGGCTGGTCAGCACCCGCGCCCATCCGGTCGACTTTGTCTTCGTCCGGCTCTGCGGCTTCGTCCCCTTATATGCGCTGGGACTTGCCCAACCGATGGTGGGGCAGAAAGTAGACGTGGTGCCTTTGCTCATCCTGTCGCTGGGCATGGTCTGGGGCTACTTTATCCACGCCAATGTGCGCTGGAGATTTGGCTGGTTGGGGCTGCTGATATCGACTCCCGCCTTTCACCATTGGCACCATACCAACGACGAGCACGTCAACAAGAACTACGCCTCGATGCTGCCTATCATGGATAAGTTGTTCGGCACCTGGTACATGCCGAAGAAGCAGTGGCCATCCAAATACGGAATTGACGCGCCCATGGCTCCGGGTCTGACTGCCCAATTGCTCGAACCCTTCGAGCGGCGGGATGAGATAGCCGAACGGGCGATCAACCTCTAAGCGGGCCAAGTCAAGTTTTTTCATTTGAAGCATTGCCTTTGTGACCCTTTGCGACCGTTCCGGATCTTTGTCGCGCAACATCTCGATCAAGGCCGTGGGGACGATTTGCCACGACAATCCATATTTATCCTTCAGCCAGCCGCACTGGATTTCTTTTCCCTCCGCGGAAAGTTTGTCCCAATACTCGTCCACTTCCTGCTGCGTTTCGCAATTCACGACAAAGGAGATTGCCTCTGTGAATTTGAAATGCGGTCCTCCATTCAGCGCCACGAACTTTTGTCCGTCGAGTTCAAATGCGATGGTCATCACGCCGCCTTTGGGCCCGGGTCCTGCTTCGCCGTAGCGAACCACGGTATCGACCTGTGAATTTCTGAAGATCGAACAGTAAAACGCGACTGCCTCTTCCGCCTGGTGATCGAACCAGAGAAAGGGCGTGATTCTCTGAATGGCCATTCCGTTTTCCCCCTCCCAAAAGCATAAACCGGAATATACTGAAGTCGGCCCCAACTATGATGCGTGTAATTTCTCTCGTATCCGCCACGTTGCTGATCGGAACGGGCATCGCCCAGCAGCCTGCCACGCAGCCGCCGTCCAGTGAGTCGAGCGCCACGTTTCAGAGCCAGTCTCACGAGGTGCTGCTTGAAGTTCTCGTTCGCGACGCGCATGGGAAACTGGTCACCAAAGTCGATCCGTCGCAAGTGTCGGTATTTGAGGACGGCGTCCGGCAGGACATAAAGTCCTTCCGCTTAGTTCCCGGTAAGGAGGTGCGCGCCGAGATTCAGAAGGAGATGGCGCAGGCCGCGGCGGCGCCGGCTGAGGTCACCCCGGTAGCGCCAACCACCATCAAGCGCTCTGTCTCCAATCCGCTGCGGACGGTCAATGTAGTTTGCCTTATTCTGAACGATCTGAATCCGGAAACCAGGAAGTTCGCCTTTGACGCCGCTCGGAAATTTGTAGACAAGGAGGTACGGCCGAACACCTTCATTGGCGTGTTCAGCCTGGATGCGAGCGGCCTCAGACCTGTGTTTCCGTTTTCGAATAATCGCGAACGTCTGGTGAATGCCATTAATCTGGCCTCAGTGAACCAGCTTCCATCACTCTCCCAAAGCAGTGCGGCAGTGCTGAACGGATTGAGCATGACGACGTTCGGCCTTCCGACGAGCGCGCTCACCAACACGACGACCATAGTCCCCATCACGCCTCCTGTTGGGGTGGTCGCGGCCGGGCCTACATCTGTTGCCATAAACGGTCCTCCCCCTCCGGGCGTGCCCACAGCGCCCGATGGTTCCAACGCGCAGGATCCGCTGGGTGCGCGCGGGGACATGGGGATTGCGGTCAACGCCGGATTGCGCGAAATCGATGCCCTGCTCCGCATGGTGAAGCAACTCGGCCAACTTCCGTTTCAGAAGACGGTGCTGCTGATGAGCACCGGACTAACGAGGCCGCCGGATCAGATGGAATACTGGAACTCGCTGATCAAGACGGCGAACCAGGGCGGCGTTACGTTTTACAGCCTGGATGTCTACGGCCTCAGCGTTTGCCCGGACCAAACTGGGTGCGCGCAAGGAATTACTACCGCGCAAGGTGGTTCTCAGGCCATCCCGGGAACTCCCGCTTCTACGCCCTCCGGCGCCTCCGTTGCCTTACTGCAAGCGACCGCCGGCCTGAGCCAGGGGCAGTCTACCGTGACCGACTACCTCCGATCCGCCGTATTGAACGCCAACACGCAGGAGGCGCTGCGGGAAATTGCCGAAAGCACGGGCGGCTTCATTATCGCCAACACCAACAATACCGACGCGCTGCTCACCAAGGTGATGGAAGATGTCGATACGCATTTCGAGCTCGCCTACCGGCCATTGTCGTCCGGCGACGATGGGCGGTTCCACAAAATCGAAGTCAAGGTGGCGGGGAAAGACCTGCGGGTACAGACGCGCAGCGG
>JBEKLB010000516.1:0-4457 GCA_050010415.1 Bryobacteraceae bacterium
TACAGAGGCGGGTCCGTTTGTGCAGGGGCCGCGCGGACACAGCAACTCACTCACCACCACCTGGCCCAATCCAGTGCAGTTGAACCTTTGGGTGGCAGACGACGCGAGCGTAGCGCCCGGTGCGCGACGTCCGAGCACACCGCCGGTCACCATTTCTCTGAGCAAGTATCGAGGGCCAGGCTCGGTGACCTTCACTCCAGAACGGCCGGCGGCGGAAAAAGCGGAATTCAAAGCGCCACCCATCGCCACGTTCACCGGCAAAGTAACCACCAGCGCAGCGTTCAGCGAGCCGGGAGAATACATCCTGCGCGTGGTGGCCAATGATTGGTCCGGAGTGGGCGGCGCTGGATTCCAGTGCTGCTGGACGAATGCTCAAATCAAAGTTTCTGTCAGCCCGGCGGGCTCCTCGGGCCGGTAACTCCACGAAGGAGAGTTTATGCGGAAGAACGAAACTGGTCGGCGAATTGTTTTTCAAAAGGCGCTGCTCGCGAGCGTGACGCTGTTCAGCGCGCTGGCTTATGGCCAGCAACCATCCACCAAGAACGGCGAGTGGCCGCATTACACGGCCGATCTGAAGGGCACCAAATATTCGCCGCTCGATCAGATCAACGCATCCAACTTCAACAAGCTCGAAGTGGCCTGGCGTTTCAAGACCGACAACCTGGGTACGCGTCCGGAATACAAACTGGAGGGCACGCCCATCATGGTGAAGGGCGTCCTCTATACCACCGCCGGAACGCGCCGCTCGGTAGTGGCGCTCGATCCGAAAACGGGTGAGCTGATGTGGGTCTACAGCCTGCGCGAAGGACAGCGCGCAGCTATCGCACCCCGGCAGCTATCCGGCCGCGGCCTCTCCTATTGGACCGATGGCAAGGGCGACGATCGCGTTCTGTTTGTAACCACCGGCTATCGTCTCATTGCTCTCAACGCTCATACCGGCCAGCCGATCAGTGGCTTCGGGAAGAGCGGAATGGTGGATCTGAAAGAGGGGATGGTGACTGGCGCCGGACAACAGATTGACCTGGAAACCGGTGAGGCCGGTCTGCATTCCACGCCGCTGGTGGTGAAGGATGTAGTGATTGTTGGGTCGTCCTTCAAGGAGGGCATGACGGTGGTCACACACAACAACACCAAGGGCCTGGTGCGAGCTTTTGATGTCCGATCCGGAAAGTTGCTGTGGACCTTCAACACCATTCCCCGTCCGGGCGAGTTCGGCAATGAGACCTGGGAAAACGGCTCTTGGGCCACCAACGGCAACACCGGCGTATGGACGCAGATGACGGTGGATGAGGATCTAGGGCTTGTTTACTTACCCGTGGAATCGCCGACGTCGGACTTTTATGGCGGAGAACGGCCCGGCGACAACCTGTTCGGTGAGAGCTTAGTCTGCGTCGATCTGAAGACCGGCAAGCGCAAATGGCATTTCCAGGTAGTGCATCATGCCATCTGGGATTACGATCTTTCTTCGGCGCCCATCCTGGCCGACATCAATGTGGACGGGAAGGCCATCAAGGCTGTCGCGCTGCCGTCGAAAGAATCTTATCTGTACGTGTTCGATCGCGTAACGGGGAAACCGGTCTGGCCGATTGAGGAGCGCCCGGTGCCGCAATCCGACGTACCTGGAGAAAAGACTTCGCCCACCCAGCCTTTTCCCACTAAGCCTCCGGCTTATGGGCGCAATTTCCTGAAGATACCGGACGACCTGATTGATTTCACTCCGGAGTTGCGAGCGCAAGCCAAGGATGCCGTGGCGCGCTACAAGACCGGACCCATGTTCCTGCCGCCCATCGTCGGCAATTCCAACCTGCTGGGTGCGCTGAATCTGGGTAACGCCAGCGGCGGCACAAATTGGCCGGGCGCGGGCTACGATCCGGAAACGCATATCGTTTACGCGCAGGCGCACCAGTCGGCGCTGTTTCCAATTTCGCTGCGCACGCCGCCCCAGGGATTCTCCGACATCCACTACGTGATGGGCCGCAACGATACCGATTTTCGCGTGTCCGAAGGGCCCGGGTTTGGCAGCGCGGCCGATGCTCCGCAATCCAAGCGTGCGCCCGCTCCAGCAGCGCCTGCCGCGGCGCCAGCAGGCGGCTTGACGGTGCAAGGCTTGTCCATCGTCAAACCACCCTACGGCGTGATCTCCGCCATTGATCTGGACCGCGGCGATCTGAAATGGCAAGTGCCGTATGGCGAGACTCCCGATGCGGTTCGAAATAATCCCGCGCTGAAGGGGATGAATCTTCCGAACACCGGGCAGCCCGGCAGCGTGGGCCTGGTGGTCACTAAAACGCTCGTGATCCTGGGCGACAGCCAAGTGACGACGACGTCCGCTCATCCTCGCGGCGCCATGCTGCGTGCGTATGATAAAGGTACCGGCAAAGAGGTCGGCGCGGTTTACATGCCTGCGCCACAAAGCGGCTCGCCGATGACGTACATGGTGGATGGCAGACAGTACATCGTGGTAGCGGTCAGCGGCGGCGCTTACTCGGGCGAATACATCGCCTACGCCCTGCCGCCTGAGGAGTGATGTCGAAGCGCCTGCTGGCTTGTGTCGCCGCACTGTCCGGCATCATCGCGGCGCAATCGGAACGCTCGGTGTGGGACGGCGTGTATACCACCGAGCAATCCAAGCGCGGCGAGGCACTTTATGCCAACAATTGCGCCTCCTGCCACGGCAGCGCGCTGGGTGGTGGTGAATCCGCACCACCGTTGTCAGGTGGCGAATTCTTCGCCAATTGGAGCGGGCTCACCTTGGGCGATTTATTCGACCGGATTCGAGTCTCGATGCCCGCGGATCGTCCCGGAAAACTCACCCGCGAACAGAACGGCGATATTCTGGCGTTCATCCTAAATGTGAACCAGTTTCCCGCCGGCACGACAGAGCTGGGTCACCAATCGGAGGTCCTGAAGCAGATCCGGTTCGAGGCGGAAAAGCCGAAGAAGTGAGGCAACCCTTGTTTGCCTTTATCGGTCCTGTGGGCGGGGACTTGGATTGAGGGTACACTGAAAGCAAAGGACAGCTATCCCTTGACAACAAGTATGGCATCGCGCACACTAAATCATGCCCGGGCGGCAAAGGTATCGCAGTTAAACGGCCGATCCCGGCGCAGCTTCGCTACAGCTTCCAGGATTTCATGCGTGAATTCCCCGATGATGATGCGTGCCTGATGTACATCTTCGAACAGCGCTGGTCGGGCGGCATCGCGCGTTGCGAAAAGTGCGAAAAGGAAACCAAGCATCACCGTGTTACCGGGCGAACGGCGTTTGCTTGTGATCGGTGCGGCTGGCACATCTACCCGCTGGCCGGAACCATCTTCGAGAAGTCTTCGACTTCGCTGCAAAAGTGGTTGCACGCGATGTATCAAATGGGTTCCAGCCGTTGCAGGATCTCCGCAAAGCAGATTCAACGCGAAACCTCGGTGACCTACAAAACCGCGTGGCGCATGTTTAAGAAGATTCGTCCGATAATGTCCGACGGGGATGTGCAATTGGAGGGTGAGGTGGACACGTCAAAGCTGGCAAGGGCGGACGCGGGCGCATGTACCCATCGGCGCATTCACCATGCATCCAAGGTGTGTGTGATGGGCGATATCCATATCAACACGGTCGAAGGCTTCTGGAGCCTCTAAAGCGCGGGCATCGGCGGCGTCTATCACGTGGTCAGCCAGAAGTATTTGCAGACCTACTTCGACGAATACACTTTCGCTACAATCGAGGGGATCAAGGAAACTTGATTTTTAAGTCGATTTTGGAGTAGGTTTCGAAACGAGCGGTGGATTAATCGCGCGCTTTATAAGAGCATGAAAATCGGCTCGACTGAATGGGCGCGGTTTCTCTTCTGAATCCTTGCCGGTACGAGGAGTTGGCGTCGGTCCGTATGTTTGGCCTTCAGCCATTGGCTAGCCGTAGTCTATCAAAAATCGGCTGCGGCCGAAATGCTAGCAGATATCGCACGTGGGTTCGTAGTTCCTTTGAGAGGTAATCTCATGCAGCGCGTTAATGGCCATCGGTTTTACGAGCTAGCGGTCAAGCATCACCCGCTGGTGACTCTTGAGACCGATGCGACGATAAAGGAATCTTTTTTTGTCTTGTGGGAGGCTCGCGAGGCCATTCTGCAACTGTTCACTCAAATCCCACTACGTGTTTGCATAGGGCCCGCTAACAAGGTCGTCGATGCCATCGATGAGGTGCTCCCGCGTGCGTGGCCCGACGCAGCCAAACTGTTCGCCTCTGAAGCCCAAATTGGCTACATCGCGTACACGATAAAAGAAGGCGCACAAGAGCTCGAAACTGTGCTGGCAGCAGAGCTACAGAGCCTTGATCCGTATCTCGTTTCACAGAAGGGCACCCATTCTACGCCGGATTTGATCGAACGTGCCGAGATTATGTTCCCAGAGAAAATCAGAAAGAGACTTCCCGAACAAGCGATAATCGATGTCCGGCAAGCTGGACGTTGT
>JBEKLB010000517.1:0-4450 GCA_050010415.1 Bryobacteraceae bacterium
TTCCATCTTTATGGGGGCTTTTCTTGTTTTTTCATGGCGAATCGTCAGGCGCGGCCCTGAAGAGAGCCCCGCCCAGACCGAAGCGTCTGGATCGATAAAACAGGCGTTCCGTCCAGAGATTCTAGATCGGAAACAGGTGGACGCATGAACCTGCCGCTCTGGTCTGCAGGCTTTGCAGCGTTCGCTCTAGTGGCCTATGTCGTGCTCGATGGCTTCGATCTTGGCGTCGGGGCGCTTCTTCTATTTCAACCCGCAAAAGCCTCCCGCGATCACATGATCGACTCCATCACGCCGACCTGGGATGGGAATGAAACCTGGCTCATCATGGCAGGTGTCACGCTACTTGCCGGCTTTCCTTTGGCCTACGGTATTTTGCTCCCAGCACTTTATCTGCCAGCCATAACGATGCTGCTTTCGCTCGGTCTACGCGGCGTCTCGTTCGAGTTTCGAGCTCAGATGAAGAAGTATCGGCAGCCATGGGACAGGATATTCGGTATAGGATCCGTTGTCGCCGCGCTCATGCAGGGCATCATTCTCGGCGGGTTGCTGGCGGGCATCAAAGTTGAGGGATACCAATTTTCGGGAAGCGTTCTCGATGTGTTCCATCCATTTTCCTTGCTCTGCGGCGTAACTCTGGTAGCAGGCTACATGGTGTTGGGAAGCGGATGGCTTCTACTAAAAGCGAGCGCCCATACACAAGCTTTTGCTGCACGAGCAATTCGTGTAGCTAGCGCTGCGCTCGCCATCTTATTCTGTGCTGTATGTTCTTACGCGAGACATATTCAACCTGGGGTTGCCGCAGCGTGGACCAAGCACCCGAACTGGCTTTCATGGCTCGCATTCTCTTTCGCCTTAATCGCCGTTTGCCTGATCATCCTCCCCTGGATCTCGCGCCCCCTGATTGCATTTGTATTGGCTATTGGCCAGTTTATTATCGGCGTGACTGCCATCGCCGTTATCACGTTTCCTGACATTGTTCCATTCCGCATCTCTTTATGGGATGCCGCAGCAAGCACGGCTAGTCAAAGATTCTTGCTCACAGGAGCGGCGATAGTTGCTCCTGTTGTGATTGCCTACTCGGCCTTCGCCTACTGGATCTTCCGTGGCAAGACTCCCAGCAAAGGATGGGAGCTATGAGTCGGCGTTCAAAGCGGATGCTTTGGTTTGCAGCAATCTACATGGGTTCGCTGCTCACTTATGCTGCGATTGTCGGTATCGAGAGGGGCATGCTTCGCCTGCTGCACTAGAGTGTCAGGGCTCGACTAGGCCGGATGCAGCATATCGCGAGCGTAAACCAGACCCATCCCGTAACCGCCAGCGTTGTCCTCCACGATGGCTCGCGCTCCCTCGTAGGTCTCTCGCCTTGTCCAATCGCGTTGAAGTTCGAGGAGCACCTGCAGCCAGCTCGTGAGCTTGGCTCCGGCTGCTTCCATTCGCCGAAGAGCGAGTTCATGACCCTCACGAGTGAGACCACCGCAAGCATCCGCGACTACAAAAATCTCGAAGTGCTCTTCGAGAGCTGATAGTACCGGAAACGAGACGCAGGCCTCCGTCAGCAAACCAGCTACCAATAATCGCCTCCGGCCCGTAGACAGAATTGCGGCTCTAGACGTCTCATCTTCCCACGCATTCATGTTCCTGCGCTCTATGGAAGTGACACCTGGCAGGACGGCTTGTAGTGCTGGGAGGAGAGGTCCACTGTACACCTTCGAAGCCGAGGTCGAGGCAACAACCGGGAGCCCAAATAGAACGGCGGTCCGGGCCAAAGACACCACATTATGAAGCAACGTCTGCCGAGATACGGACTCGACCCCAAAGGCCAAGCCAGCCTGAAAATCAACAAGAAAAAGGGCGCATTCAGCGGGTTGGATGAGTGATTTCGGGGAATCCATAAAAGCCTCCACAGGGGTTTGATAGTCAGGAAGATTGGCTCTCAAGCTTAGTCTCATAGACCGTTTCGCTACGGAAAATCTGCAGAAGGGCGAGAGAGGCAACTACGACTGTTGTTACAGCTAGCAGTAGCGTCAGGGAGTATCGCAAGATGAGAGCACCCAATGCCGCACCGCTAAACATCGATATGATGGACGCTACGCGGATTTGCCAGCGTGCGTTTGTTCCACCGGCGATCGAAGAGTCAAAGGCTAGACTCGCTATTACGAAAGTTAGGGCGGTGGTCATCATATCTGGCACTGCGAGCTTTCGCACCGTTCCGTTGCGAAGGCCCATCGCGAAACCGATCAGCACGATCACAATCTCAGTGGTTGTCGTGTTGAGTGGCTGCGAGTGGCTATGCCAGACGATCAAAGTAGCGATCGCGAGCAACGCAGCTTCTATCCAACATGCCAGCGATAGCCATGCAGTCCGCCTCCGCCATCGAACTTTTGAGTCAAGAGCGCCAGCCACTACACCACCCGCCAGTCCACTGATAAGCGCAACGAATGAACGGAGAAAAGACATTCCGCTAACGCCCGAGATCGCGAAGGCCATAAAGACGATATTCCCCGTCATATTGGCGGCGAAGACGTGTCCAAGCGAGATGAAGCTGGCCGCGTCTACTAACCCCGATACGAAAGTTAGGCCAAGGAGCGTGCCGTACAAGGCGCGGTCGAGAGACTGACTTGAACTGCCGGGCATACGTTCTCCAATCGAAGTGCTAGAACTTGTAGCCTGCCCAGAGTGCCCAGTAATTCAAATTGCGAGCGGGCTGGGTCTCTTTGAGGAACGTGCCGGCGTAAAAGATGCCGTAGTCGCCCTGGAACCAAAGATGGCGAGTCTTCTGCCAGCGAAGTTCCATTCCTGGCCGATCACCGACGAACCGCGCCTGACTGCCATCTGCCGCCCGGATCAGCATTCCTGGCACGCTGTATACACCATCGTCAACGCTCTCTCTCCATTGCACGATCCAGTCAAAGGAGGCGGAGATATCGTGCGGCAATGCAAATTCGACATGAGGGTGAAAGTCAATGAAATTGATCGGCCCTGGGCCGGTTGTAGCCAAGACGCCGAAGTAGTTTCCCTTGGGGAATAGAGGGTTGAAGGTACCGAGGGTGTTTGTATTTGGGTGGTCGCCGCTTGATACATCGATCTTCGCGCTGAAGCGCGGCTTGAGTGGGCTCGCCGCGAACCGATAACCAGTCTCGGTCGCTATCGTCCATGCGCGAATGTTCCCGGAGCCGAAGGTTCCAAACTGCCAAAGGGCCTCGTCATCAAAATCCCAACCACGGCGCGTCGTTTCGATCGGACGAGAGAATCGCGCGCCGAGCGAATGACGAATCTCTTCTGCGGTTCCACGCTGAAATGTGGCACTCTTGCGGTTGAGCCCAAGGTAATAGAGATCCAGGGACCTTTTTGATGACACCTGGCGAACGCCATACAACCCCCAAAATGAAATGCCTGAATTCGGAGCATTATCAAAGAAACCCGGCTTGTCTTCGTCGGGGCGCACTGCCAGTCCGTCAATTTGCCATTGACCTAACTTGTCTTTGACAACAAATCCATCAAAGCTGAGGCGTACATTCGGACCCTCGCGCACATCGATCAGGCGTCCAGATCCATACTCCAGCTCTTGCCGCCCTATACGCAACTGGAGTCGATTCGATTTGATTGTGTCGCTGAGTTCGAGAAATCCAGCTTGAAAATCCAGCTTTTTCTCGTCGATTGGGCGAGGTCCCCCGATACGGTAGGAGTTCAACCCGCTCTTGAGTTCAACAAATGTTCGCAAGTGCTCGCCGTAATGGATATCCGTTGAAAGCATGTACCGCTCATTAAGGTAGCCGTTTTGATAAGGCTGTTGCCCCCAGTTATCGTTTCCGATCTGTTCCCAGACCTCGCGCGCCTCTCCCCCGATCGTCATATACCACTTGTTCTTCTCGCGAAGTTGTATGTACTTGAGCGGGTCCCAGAAATCCTGCGATGAGGTCTTGTTACGGAGAAAGCTCCAGTCCTCGTCTTCACGTAGGAGTTGTAAGCTTCGATCCTGCTTTGGAGGTTCGGGGACGGTTGTCTGTTGGCCCTGAGAGAGACAGGCGCACGCGAAAAGGATGGTTGCCGCCGTCAACTTCGTGACTGCTGGCACCCCGCTGTTCGCAGGAAACGCCAGAGCTTCCGAAAGCTCCAGCCGCTGCCTAAACTGCCTCTGAAGTTTAGTGGTCATTGCTCATTCGCTTACCCGAGGCAAGTGGGATGTTGATACCTGACTGCGCGACATTCGGTTGCTGATCCCAGCGCTTTCCGACGAGGCAGACGGATGCTGCATGTACCAGGCTCACTTTCTTAGCGACGACCCAGGTCCCGCATTGCTCCCCAATGACCATTCCAAGAAGGCCAAGGAGGGCTATGATTGGGGGCGCTGGGCTCTTCACACGGATAAGGCCGTAGAGAACACCTACGAGCAATCCAACGATAAACGACAGGAACAATGGCTTCATTAGATTTCCTCCAGATGCTCCAT
>JBEKLB010000518.1:0-4428 GCA_050010415.1 Bryobacteraceae bacterium
GCCGATCAAGCGCTCGCCGCGGCGTCCGCGGCCGACCGCAAGCTCCCGACGCTGGCCGAGCCTGGGCCGCTGTTCGGTGTTCCGGTCACGGTTAAGGTGAACGTGGATCAGGAAGGTCAGGCGACCACCAATGGACTTCCCGCCTACGCCAATGTCATCGCCCCTGCCGACGCACCGCTGGTGCGCAACCTTCGCCGCGCCGGCGCCATCATTGTGGGCCGCACCAACACGCCCGAGGTTTCCATGCGTGCGACGACGGTAAATCCGCTGCACGGGCGCACCTTCAGCCCGTGGCATCCGGACGCTTCTCCGGGTGGATCTTCCGGTGGCGCCGGGGTTGCCGCTGCTGTGGGGTTCGGCCCAATCCATCACGGCAATGACATCGGCGGCTCGTTGCGGTTCCCGTCATTCGCCAACGGCGTGGCGACCATCAAGCCGACACAGGGCCGGGTTCCGGCATTCAATCCGTCGGCCACTGTCGAGCGCGGGATGATCGCGCAGCTGTCGTCGGTGCAAGGCGCAATTGCGCGCAGCGTTGCCGATGTGCGTCTCGCAACTCGCGTGATGGCGGGCGGCGATTCGCGCGACCCCTGGTGGGTGCCAGCGCCTTTCGACGGCGAGCCTCTGGAGAAGCCGATTCGCGTTGCGGTCACGCGCAACGGTCACGGATATCCTATTCATCCGGGCATCATTCAGTTGATCGACCGTGCAGCGGGCTATCTGCGTGAAGCCGGATACGAGGTTGTGGACGCCGAGCCGCCGTCCATCATGGAGCCGGCGCGCGGCTGGTTCAGTGTGTTGCTCACGGAGCTCAAGGCGACATTAGGTCCCGTCGTCGATCAGTCCGGCAGTGACGACTTGCGACGGATCTTTGGCTGGTACTACGAAATCGGCAAGCTTCTCGATCTCGACGGCTACTCGGCCGGTGTTGCGGACCGAACCCGGATGACGCGTGCCTGGAACGTGTTTCTGGATTCCTATCCATTGGCGCTGACGCCGTTCCTGATGCGCCCGCTCTATTCCTGGAACTATGACGCGCTGGGCTTGGCGCAGACCAAAGATCTCTTTGACGCAGCCACGTACAGTTACGGCATCAACTATCTTGGGCTCCCGGCCGGGTTTGTGCCGATCGATCTGGTCGAGAATCTGCCCGCCGGCATTCAGCTGGTGGGACGCCGATTCCGTGAGGATGTGATCCTGGATGCAATGCATCAAATCGAACAGCGCGCGGGCCGTCTCGTCGACCGGTTGTGGGCTTCAGCGAGTCTCGAATAAAGCCTGCCGAGTGGTCAGTGCGGGAGCGTCACAATGTATCGTTGTAGGAATGGCGCGCCCATCCTGCATAATGCGGATTCCCGCCCAGCGTCTGATCCAGAGATTTGAACATCCCGTCCAATAAAGACCCATAGTCGGGCGTGCGCAGGGCGACGCTGATCTTTGCGAGATCGTGATTGACGAGGCCCTGATAGGCCATCTCGATAGACTTCTCGGATGCCTTCTGAAGTTTCTCAGTCTTTTGCGCAACGCTCTCGCCATCTGACGGACTGCTGATCTCGTAGAGCATCAACGTGAGCCGGGGCACTGAGGAAAGCAGCATTCGCCGCTCACCCATTTCGCCTTTGAGATATTTGTTCGGGATATCCGCGTCGACCGCCATCCCAGCCGGACCAGCCAGGGCGGCCACGGCGCGGTATGTGCTCGCCAAATCGGGAAGGAATCGAAGATTACCCGGTCCTTTATTCTCGGGACGCTGGTGAGGTTCCACATCCAGATGAACGGCATCGAACCGCTCTTTGGGGTGTTGCCGATTGAACTCCACAACGCCGCGGACTCGGCCCAACAGTTTATCTCTGTGTTTGCCTGGTTCGTCCGCATCCACGCTCGATAGCAGAGCCTCTACTCGAATATTGGATCGATGCAGAAGAGCAATGAGGCGCGCGATCTGCTGTTCGTTCGAAATGCCAAACGTGCGGGGGTCCGTGGCAACCGAGACGTATACTTCATTGATACCCTCCGATTCGCAGAATTTCAGCAAGGCTCTGGGTGCAGCTGGGGCAGCCAGAACATCCTGCGACTTCCAGACCCACAGGCCGTGGGCCAGATCGCCCGCCGTAGCGGCCACTGAATAAAGCTGAAGAGCCGCGAGCAGAATCTCAACGCGGACGCGGAAGTTCACGGCCCGTTAATAACCCCGCAATGAAACCATGTCGAGGACGCTCTTCATTCGTTCCAAGGCATACCCGCGAGCCAGTTTATCGGCGGGCTTGGCATCGGGCGCATCGCCCGCCTGCATGAATCCCGAGCCCACGCTGTCATAAGTCACCGCCTCAAAGACCACGTTGGCCGCCTTCGCCGCGGCTTGCGCAGCAGGAACGGTGGCATTCACAACTCCATCGTTGGCCGCGTAGAACCCGAAAACGGTTCCTTTGATGCGCGCGATGGAATCCTTGTCCGGCGATGCGCCGCAAATCACCAAAGCCGCAACCACGTCGGCGCGGTTCGCCGCGAAGCGAAAGCTTTGCGTTCCTCCCCAGCCGATTCCGGCAACGAATAGTGTGCCACCGTATGCGGGCAACTTGAGGCCGTAATCGGCAACCGCATTGAGGAGACCAGTGACCTGGTTCTCGGCAGGCAACGCTGTGCCGGTCATAAGGTCCGGCGCCAGCGCCACGTATCCCATGGCCGCCACTTGATCGGCGAAGCTCTGAAACCAATCGGTAAGGCCCGCGCGGTCGTGAATCAGCAGAACCACCGGCCTCTTGCCGGTGGTCTCCGGATAAACGATAAACGTCGAGATATCGCGGCCGTCCTGGTGAACAACCACCCGTTCATGGCGGCGCGGCGATTTTTCCAGTCGCGACTTGGCCCAATCCTGGCCATACATGGCCTGCGTGCCCAAGGCGACGAGCAACGTTACAACCATTGGCCGCATGTCAGAAATGATCGTGGTTGACGATGTGATCCGCGTCCACGGCGTGGCAATAGGGCGCGTCGGAGATCTCGTCGTTTGGATTGGTGTTCAGGCGCAACACGCGCGGAGTCCGCACCCAGGGCCCAGTAAAGACTTCGGGATCTTCCACCGTTTCTTCATAGCGCAGAGTGTCCCCATCGCGAGTAAAGCGTTCCACAACGTGCATGGCTTCCGAATGAAACCAACCGTCGCTGCCGAGCCAGGTGTCGTCGTTGAAGCCGGTTGCATCCACCACCAGAGTATTTCCATCCCAGTGGGCGACGGAGTCTCCGTTGTAGGAAGTATCCAGATCGGTCCGATGCGCGCGCCCGTCGGTGGGGATGAGCCGAGAGAAATTGCCCGGCTCAGTGGTGTAGAGGAAAACGATCCATCCCTTGCTTTGCACGATGCGAGCCGGCGGCCCCATGCGCACCACACCAGGAGGATGACATTGGACCACCGGGTCCAGCTTGTTCTCGTCGCGATCCAACTGGCGCACCTTCGCCAGCAAATCGGGCTTGTAAGGCGGCTTGTTGGGATTCGCCGCGCGCTGTTTATCGCCGTCCACCTGCAGGTAGTAACGGCGCAATTTTCCGTCGGGATCCTTATCCTTGGGCGCTTCACGGGAACGAAGGTAGATATGAGTGCCTTCGTCATCCTTGAAGGAAAAGAAACCGCCTGCGCCGCCCCAACGTCCGGACAAATCCGGATGGCCGTCTTCGGCATGCGGTGTCGGCTTCGGTGGTTGATCCGTTGGTTGTTGGGCCACGCACGCCGCAGCGAATGCGATTCCGAACATGACAGCCCGAACGCTGCTTTTCATTTTTGCCCCGGATAAATCGGCCGGCCGTTTTCGTCCAAGCCGCCGATCCAAAGTTCGTAGTGCGTGCCATTCTGCGGACCACTCAGGAATGTGAGGTCGCGCAAAAACGCGAAATTCTGTGTGCCGTCCTTCGCGCGATAGGCTCGAATCTTAACCATCGTTCCGCTGGAGAGCATGGCCTTTCGCAATCCACCGCGCTGCCACTGATTGGGCGGGCCGCTTTCCAGGTGCCATTTCTCGACTTTGCCGTCTTCAGCCATGACGTCCAAATAGACTTGCACGTGCGGATTGTAATAGTCGAGCCCAGTGACGGTGCCGGTGAAAGTCACGGGCTTCTCCACGTCGAATTCCGCCGTAAAGGAATGGTGAGCCGAGAGCGGCAATCCGGTAAGAAAAAGCGCACCGGCGATCGCAAAGGTGAAGTGGAAGATCCTTGTCAGCACGGTTCAGCACTCCTTTCAAAAATGAATACCGGCCAGCGCTCAGCGAGTATATCAAACCAACGATCCAATCGACAGGGAGTACCCGTTTCCTGTCGCGGCAAAGTGAGAAGTTCCTAATTGGGCAAAGTAGAAAGTTCCTCTTGACAGCTAAAAACTGGAAGGGTGGAACGAATTGCGATGAACCAGGGGGAACGAGATTGGCTGGAATGGCT
>JBEKLB010000519.1:0-4391 GCA_050010415.1 Bryobacteraceae bacterium
TGGTTCAGCCGGTTCGAACCTGCCTTTCACACCAAATATCTAGTCAGGCAAAATATCGTTGCAACGTTCAACGAAGTTTTTGCCGAAAGCGCAAATGGCCACCGCGCGCTGGATGGTCGATCATCGCTTCGTTAATTACATTGAATCCTAGATTCATGAGAGATTGTGCGCAGGCGGAATACGTCACACCGCCGATAAGCACGATGGGAGTGTTTTTGTCGACTGCGAACTCCTTCAATCGAACAATCAGACGGGGCACAGACGCCCGCAACAGGGCAAGCTTTTGCGAAGAGGATGCCCGGTCCGGCATCGGCTCCTCGCTGGCGTCAATGAGAAAGTATCCTTCGCGCATGAAACGCGCAAGCAGCTCGGACTTGCGGCTACGTATTCCTTCAGCAGAACTTCCAGACAAGAAGCCATTCTCTGTGAATCCCACCGCGGAACCGTACAGGGTCTTCATCATCTCGAGGAATAGAGTGTCACCATCCCTTAAATGCTCGAAGTAGAAGAGGCGCTTGAATCGAAACGCCGGTGGAGCCTCCGCGATGAAGAGTACCCGGATAGTTGCCGGTTTGTATCGAATAGTCGCTCTAGCAAATGCAGCTTTTGAGGCATCCCTCCCCTCCCCACCGGTTTCCCGGTCAATATAGATCGTTTTCATATCCCTTCCAGATTACGACTGAACTCAGCGGTACTGAACACATCGAGTTGGTGCTCGATCGGCTTGACCAACGCTCGCCCGCGCTTCGTTGACGTCGTCTCCTCGGGTCTACATTCGGGGCTATCGCAGCGGAGCCAATCGTTACATTTCAGGTGGCTCGGGTTCGTTGTGTCACGGCCTTAACATCTGTAGCTCGATGATCGCTGGTGATCAGAAATCGCAATGGAAGATCCGCCGCTTTCTTAATTCCAATCCTTGGCGTCACGACGACGCGCGATACATGGTAGCCGTCGTCCACCACCTCTAATGTCGAGCCCTGCCGAGTGACGTCCACTCCGTTGTGAAGGTCACGCGTGATCCCTAACGCCTGGCACAGTCGACCTGGACCACCGCTGATTCGAGATGCGCCCGAAGCTTCGGGTACACCTCTCAGCCTGGCCATCGTCTTCACCCCTTCTAGAGGCTGGATCGCGCGAAAGAGCACGCCACCGGGCTCGCCCGCCGGCAAACAGGAAACATTCAGGCAGTAGTACATGCCGTACACCAGGTAGACATAGGCGACCCCGGGAGGTCCGAACAAGACCCTATTCCGCTCGGTCTGGCCGATGAAGGTGTGGGAGGCGGGATCATCCAGACCCAGGTAAGCCTCAACCTCAACGATTCGGCCGCTTAGCCATTCGCCCTTGTAATTGTGCCTCAGTACTTTTCCTAATAGCTGACGAGCGACCACCTCCGGGGAACGGTCAAAGAAAGCCCTTCCCATCCGCCTGCGAGTGGCACGCACCTTAGCGGTCACGTCAGATCCTGTGCGATCACTCATCCTTCGATCCAGCCGGGGGCGTCTTCCCTCCCTTGTTCCACCCGTGAAATGGCGATCGGTCGCCCGCGTTCCATGCATCGCGGAGCCCCGGGGCGCTCAGGTCCCAGTCAGGCCGAATCTCGCTTGTGACGCTGCGCAGGTCGTGCCAGAGATCGGTGATTGATGGGCGGCCCCAGAACCAGTAGCCGTTGTAGATGCGGTGAATGACAAGGCCCGGCTTGAGGACCAGCGTGTGCGGAATCATCGGATTGTTCTCAGGATCGGTGTACTCCTGAATGTCGAGGTCCTTCTGCACCGTTCGTTCAGGATCGGACAGAAACGCCCACTGGGCACCGACGGACGCGCGGAACTCCTGCAGGGTGTGATGGTCGTCGGTGGAGATCGTAGCGATCTGAGTATAGCCCACGGCGATTTTTGGATAGAACGAGGCCAGTTCCAGATGTTGTTGGTGTTCCTTCGGACAGTAATGGCCGCGGGAGAGCGTGAGGATCAGCGGGTCATCCCCCTGTAGTTCGCTGAGCTTCCGCAGAATGCCCGTGTGATCGGGCAGCTGATAGTCGGGGAAAGTCCTCCCCGGAACGATGTCAGAACGCATATGTACACCAAGGATCCTTTAGGTATCGTCAACTCCAGGCGGAGCTTGCCGCTAGTGAGCGCGTGACGCGAAGTCGCGCCGCCATGTTTACCAGATTAGCGAATGAGTTCGCCTTCATCTTCCGCATGACATTGCCACGATGCGCTTTCACTGTGATTTCACTGATGCCCAGCTCTCCGCCCACCTGCTTGTTCGGCAGGCCGGATACCACCAATGTCATCACTTCGCGTTCGCGTTGAGTAAGCGAACCATAACCCGTTCGCAACGCGTGCAATTGGTTCTGGCGGCCTAGCTCTGCCTCGCTGCGTTTGATGGCCTGCTGTATCCCGATCAACAGAGCTTCGGCGTCGAACGGCTTGGTCAGGAATTCCAGAGCTCCGCGCTTCATAGCTTTCACGGTCATCGCTATGTCGGCATTGCCAGTGAGAAAAATGATCGGCATGTCCGTGCGTTCAGAAGCGATGCGCTCCTGCAGTTCGAGACCATTCAAGTCCGGGAGAGTTACGTCCAGGATCAGACAGGAAGGAACAACAGATCGCGGACGGGCGAGGAATTCTTGCCCGGATGCAAATGTCTCTGCCCGCCAACCGGCGGCGCGGACCAGCAGTTCCAGCGATTCTCGGACGGAAGGGTCGGAATCGACCACAAAAACGATTGGGGTGGAAGCGAGTGACATGGGCTACAACCTCCGTTGGCCGAGCGCGCTCGGACCGTAGTTCGAATCGTCACCGACGTTTCTTTCAGCGACAAAGAGATTGTGGCTCAGTTGCCAATTCGAACGAACCCTAGATCGAGGATTATCTGAACTGCATCGTATGTCTCGGGGACTGCACTTTTGGAGTGGAATACTCCCCCCTCATCGGGTTGAACAAAATCACCACCATGTGTGCCGAGCGGCCACCGATGGTCATTACTTTTCGAGGTCGATTCTCTTCCAGCCAAAGAGCCGAGCATCAAGAGACAGCGCTCCAGGCCCGATGAGTGCCAGCGCTGCGCCTATCGCAGCCAATAAAATGCCAGGATGAGGATCTTCATGTTGAACCAGAATCCCCCATGTGGAGAGCACTATGACAAGAAGTCCTGCAATCGGAGTCCATAGCCCAGTGACCAGGAGCGCACCGTCTACAATCGCGAACAGGACGACAATCAGCGATTCAATCGGCTGGCCAGCCCGGCACTTCTCAACTCCATCAATGATGAAAAAGCCACCTGAGACGATCCGCAGCAACAACACTCCAACGCCGGGCCAGCCCCTGGCAAAACTTGAAAAAAGGCGACGCATGAGTACCCTCTGTCGAAGGGTACCCAATCGCCAATACCCGGCAAATCCCCCAAAGGAGCCTATCCCGGACTATTTCGAGTCCCTAGAGCTCTATAATTCCACGCTTGAGGCCTATCGTGGCCGCATGGGTCCGATCGTTGGCATTCAGCTTGGAGAGAATGTTTTTGACACGGCCCTTTACCGTCTCTTCGGTGATTGACAGCAGACCGGCGATCTGCTTGTTTGCATTTCCCGCTGCAATCAGCCGGAGAACTGCTACTTCGCCAGGGGTCAAGGCATCGTCTGTCGCGTGTTCGGCAAGTTCGAATGAGGCCTCAGGCGATATGCTCTTCTTGCCGGAATGAACCGCCCGAATCGTATCCAGCAGATTCTTGTGTAACGTGTTCTTTAGAAGATAGCCTCGTGCTCCGGCCTTCAATGCACGCAACACCTGCACATCGCCGCCATAGGTCGTGAGTACGATGATCTTTGCATCGGGAAATTCACCAAGAATCGCGATAATCGCATCCAATCCATTCATCTCCGGCATTTGTAAATCCATAAGAGTTACGTCAGGACGATGCGCCCGGAATTGCTGGATTGCTTCGAGCCCACTCGAGGCTTGTGCCACCAATTTCATATCCGGCTGGCCGCTCAAGAGACTTATGACCCCCTGGAGGAAAATCCCATGATCGTCGACCGCCAGAATTCCAATCGGGTTGAGAAGGGTATTCATCACTTTATCTCCGCCAAAGCCGCGACAAGGCAAAACCGCGCAGATCGCGCGGTTTGACACCCCTCACCTCAACTATCAAACCTTCCCTATGGTGTCGTCCAGGTTTCCTGCGATCGAGATTATCGTACAGTAAATTCACCTGAGTAACGTGAGAGCGAGGAAGCAGAGACCTGCATTGCCCGATAATCTCGTGAAAAACGGGCTTGACGAGGGCAATCGCGAAAAAACCGGTGCGATGCTTCTCAGAGTAAAGAAAACCGCAGAGCCCTTCACTACAACGCGCTTTCGGCTCTATCCCCGCCCTTAGCCTCGCGACTT
>JBEKLB010000520.1:0-4388 GCA_050010415.1 Bryobacteraceae bacterium
GCGACCACGATGGCGCCATGCGCCTCGATCGCCCCACAGAAATCGGGATTGTCCAGAGGCGGACCCTTCAGCAAAATCTTCGGCCCCGTGAGCGGCGCTCGCATTTGGATTTCCTGTAGCGCTTCCCGCGCCAGCCGCGCGTACTCCCTTCGATCCATGAAATACCAGGCTCCGATCAACGCCAGTGCTTCCGAACCGCACAGCTTCGGAGCTTGCTCCTCTCTGTACTGCAACAATTCGCGGATGGCCTGGCGAGCGGCGTTCCCTTCGGCGATCGCTCGCGAAAGATCTTCGTCTCCAATGCCACGGCCAATCAATCGCTCCAACCGGGCCTTCAATTCGCGTGTTCGCTCCATTCCGTACGCTTCAGCTTCCGCCGATCTCGCGTGCAGCAGGTTATACAGTATCGCCTCGGGCGCGCGCTCCCTCCCCTGACGAACCACCTCGCGCAGATAAAGGTAGAGTTTATGCTCTTGCTCGGACGTCCTTGGAATAACCACCGCTCTCAGAATGCCCGCATCGGGAGAAATCAGGAAATCGAAGATTGCTTTCATACGCGCGCTAAAAACATCTTCCATGTAGCGATCGGCGAGTGGCGTGTGCCTGCGCGAGGGACTGATAAGCACGGGATGGTATCCGGCCGCTCGCAGCAATTCCCAGGGCACGGTGTTGGACGTTACTCCAATCAACGGCGCGCCGCTCGATTGGATCGCGCGATCAGTGTAGATCCTGGTAAGAGTCGAAGCCGCGGAACTCACTCCTCAGATCACCCGCAGCGCTTTCAACTCGTCCAGGCGCTCTTGCGAGTAGCCCAGCAAATCGCAATAAACAGCGCGATTGTGCTCACCCAGGCCGGGCGGCGGCTGATCGAATCCAGCTTGCGCCCTGGAGAATTTGATCGGCAACCCCATTCCGAAAACATCCTCCACCGCTCCGTATTTCGGATGAACCAACGGAACCGTCTCGCCACGCGACACCACTCGGGAATCACGCACCGCGTCCTTCGGATCGCGCACTTCGGCGGCCGGAACACCGTGTGGATCCAGAGCCGCGATCACTGCGGCGCTGGTCCTCGAAGACGTGAAGCCTTCCACAATCGCGTCCACTTCCGATACATTCACCACTCGATCGTCTCGCAGCGCGAAGCGAGGATCCGTCGTCAGCTCCGGCCGGCCAATAGCTTCAAACAGGGACCGCGCGAACGCCTCCGTCGGTGCGCAAATGGACACGTAACCGTCCAGCGTGCGATACATTCCGAACGGAGCGAGCCGCGGAACGGTGAGGCCGGTTCGTTGTGGCACGCCGCAGCGCTCCAGCAAATCGAACGGTTCGCCCGCCACCATCATGGTCATCACGCCCAGCATCGAAACATCCACATGCTGGCCGATTCCCGTGCGTTGCGCTTGATGGATCGCCGCCAGCACGCCGATCACTCCGAACAGCGGCGCGCTGAGATCGGCGAACGGAACGCCAATGCGCACCGGCGGATCATTCGTGCCGCCGGATGTCAGCATCACTCCGCTGAGCGCCTGGATAATCGCATCCATCGCTTTGCCAGTGCCCGCTTCACCTTCGCTGCCAAAGCCGGTAATGGAACAATAAACGATGCGCGGATTCACTTCGTTCGCGAATGTGTAGCCGGCGCCCAGACGCTCCAGCGTGCCCCGGCTGAAATTTTCCACGATCACGTCGGCGGTCTTCACCAGGTCCCCATACACACTTCGCGCTTCCGGATGCTTCAGATTCAGCGTAACGCCCAGTTTATTGCGAAGCCGGTTGAGCGCGGAAACCGAAATATCGTCTGCATGCTGCCGCGCCAGAGTTCCGCCCTCCGATCCCAAGTAAGGCGCATTCGAGCGGCACGTATCTCCTCCGCCGATCGGATTCTCAATCTTGATGACTCGGGCGCCCAGCCCGGCCAGCAGCAGCGTGGCGAAGGGACCGGCTAGAGCCGTGGTCAAGTCCAGTACCGTGATGTCTTCCAAGGGAGTGTTTTTCATGAAAGCCGGGCGTCAGCCGCCCGCTGTTTGATCTTACCTGGTGCTTGATCTTATTGGACGGCAAAGACCCACACGACGCCGCCTTCGGGAACCTCGGGAAACTGGCCCGGGAAAAGACGGTTGAGGGTATTCTGATCGCCGCGCGCATCCCCGCCCCAACCGGACTCGATCGCGATGTATTGCTTCCCGTCCATCAAGAACGAAGTGGGCGGAGCTTCGATGCCGGAATTGGTGCGAAACTCCCACAGCAGCTCACCGGTCTTCGCATCGAAGGCATGAAATTTCCGGTCGCTTGTGCCCCCGCTGAACACCAGTCCGCCCGCCGTCGCCAGCATCGAACCCCAGTTGGGAGATTTCGCGTAGTTGTGCGTCCACACCTTTTCTCCGGTGTCGACATTCCACGCTTGCACCTCGCCGAAATGATCCGCGCCGGGAACCGTGAACGGATGGCTCCCGGTAATCCCGACGAAGCCCTTGCCCGGCTTGTATTCCACTTTCGCACCCATGTTCGAACTACAAATATTGTTATTGGCCGGGATATAAATCATGCGCGTTTTTGGACTGAACGCAATCGGCGGCCATGTTTTTCCCCCGTGCGATCCCGGACAGAAATCGGCTCGCTTGCCGGTCCCAGGCGTATGTTCAGGATCGATGTCCGGACGCCCCGTCACAGGGTTGATGCCTTTGATCACGTTGCTATAAACGTAAGGTTTGGCGTCCACAAAGCCGATGTGCGAGTCGCTGCGATTCAGGAACCACACGTAGCCGTCCCGCGCGACATCCACCAAGCCTTTTACAGTTCGTCCATTGCGCTGGTAATCCACCAATATTGGTGGCGAAACTTCATCGTAATCCCAGGAATCGTTCGGATGATATTGGAAATACCCTTTAATTGCGCCCGTCGCCACATCCAGAGCCAGCGTCGACGCGGTGTAAAGATTGTCGCCCGGCCGATTATCGCCGATCGTTGGACCACCGTTGCCCGTGCCAAAATATGCCAGATTTGTTTCGGGATCGTAATTCCCGGTCACCCAAACCGGAGCCCCGCCTGTCTTCCATTCATCGCCTTTCGGCCATGTCTCACTGCCAGGTTCTCCCGGCGCCGGCACCGTGTATGTTCTCCACAGCTCTTTGCCTGTTTGGGGATGAAATGCCGCCACGAAGCCGCGGACTCCGAACTCGCCACCGCTCACTCCCACCATCACGGAGCCTCCCGCCACCAGCGGCGCAAGTGTCATGTAATACGTGGCATGATTATCGGCCACTTCCGTGGTCCACACCTCCCTGCCCGTCTTCGCATCCAAAGCCACCAAAACGGCCTCGCCTGCCGCGAAATAAACCTTGTCTCCGTAGAGCGCAATTCCGCGATTGGTTTCATGAGGCACCGAAGCACCATCCGGCCACTTTCGCCGATAGCGCCACAACACATCGCCACCCCGAGCATCGATCGCGATCACTTGGTTGATCGGAGTGGTGACGAACATCACGTCATTATTGACAATTGGCGCGGATTCATGCGCTCGCGTCTCTCCCGTCGAAAGCACCCACACCGGCTGCAGTCTCCGAACATTAGCTGGCGTGATCTGCTCCAGCGGACTGTAGCCCCACCCATCGTAAGTGCGGCGGATCATTAGCCAATTGCCATCTTCAGGATGCTTGAGGCGCTCCTGGGTCACCGGCTGATATTTCTGAAGCACCGCCGCCATCGGAACTTCGATCGCAGGTTGCGGCCCCTGCCCGAGCGTTGGCAGCGCCAGCACGAATGCACAAATCCCCCGCTTCATTTTCCTACCAGATGCTCAGCGTCGACATTGAACTCGTTGCAAACGTACTCGTGAATCTCCCAGTCAGTGAGCAGTATGTAAGCGCGATTAAAGCTGTGCGGCTTGGTGAACGCTTTGGGATCGTCCAGCGTGATATCCACGCTCAGGTGTCCCAAGTCCGGCCGCTGATAGCGTTCCATCACGTGTATTTGATCGCTGTGCGGTAATCCTTGCCCGTTCAGCCAGGTCTTGTCGTTGAGGCTCACCGTGTCCACCACCAGCGTGTCACCGTCCCATTTCGCCACTGAGTCGCCCATCCACAGCGGATTCAGATCCTTCGGATGGCCGCGCCCATCCAGGAAAAATTGGCGAAAGCTGTGGATATTGCCCTCCTCAAGCATCACCACGAGTGTCGGAGTTTGCACCAATTTCATTGGAAAAGGAGAAATTCTCGGCACTCCCGCAGGTAAGCAGTGCCCTTCCGGATCGTCCTTGCTCAAATTCGCTCGGCGCTCTTGGTACAGCGCCTCCGCCCATGGCTGTAGGGAAGGCTGTCCCATCGCGAAGAAATTTGTCGGAGTCCAGACCCCGGAGAAATCCGGTTTGCCGTCTGCCATCTTCGGCG
>JBEKLB010000521.1:0-4367 GCA_050010415.1 Bryobacteraceae bacterium
TAATGGGCACTCCGACCTTCGGCTCAGCGCGAGCCCAAACCTCGTGCCGCCTCGCGCGCCTGGATAAGCAGCAGTTTCATCACTTGAGTCGGGGCTCAAAAGAGGCCCGCACCATCATTCTGGAGACGCTGGGTGAACGGCTTTTGTTGATCCAGCAACGTTCCTTATCTTTACCAACATCGCGGGTGCTCATCTTCGGCCGCAACAGGGATGCGGACTGCCATAACATCCGCGAATTTCTTTCAGCGAACCGTATTCCTTACGAGTGGGTTGATCGTGATGGCTATCCGGAACGGGTGCCAACCGGCGTCTCCGACGACCCTGATTGCCCAGCCGTAAGTGTTGACGGACAACTTTTCATTGAGCCGCCGACGACGAGGGAGGTTGCGGGCGTTTTGCAACTGCAGACCAAGCCTAATCGCGACAGCTATGACGTGGTGATTGTGGGGGCCGGACCGGCCGGTATGGCCGCCGGCGTTTATGGGAGTTCTGAAGGGTTAAGGGTGCTGATTGTCGAGCGCTGTGCAGCAGGCGGGCAAGCAGGTACATCATCCCGTATCGAAAATTATCTGGGATTTCCTGAGGGGATTTCAGGGGAAGACCTGACCGGGCGCGGATTCAAGCAGGCGACCCAATTCGGCGCGGAAGTTGCGCTGACGCGTTCGGTGGAAAAGCTTACTCCCTCGAGTGAAGGCTATGTGTGCGAGCTCGACGGAGGCCAGTCGGTTTCAGCCCAGGCTGTGGTGTTGGCCACAGGTGTGGACTGGCGTCTGCTGCAAGCGAAGGGCGAAGACCGCCTGTTGGGACGCGGCATATTTTATGGAGCGGCCCGCCACGAGGCGGCAAATGTAGTCGGCAAGAAAGTCTTCATCGTAGGAGGCGGCAATTCAGCGGGACAAGCTGCCATGTTCTTGTCGAGCTATGCAGCTCAAGTAAAGGTGTTAGTGCGGGGCGAAGGGCTGAAACTCAGCATGTCGCAATACCTGATCGATCAGATTGCATCGAAGGCTAACATCCAGGCGCTCCCCTTTACCCAGGTCGTTTCGGTTGACGGCGAAGATCGCCTGGAACGAATTGAGGCTCTTGTTCAAGCGCCTCATGAGATGGAGAAGACACTTGGCCATGAAGCCAATGCTCTGTTTGTGATGATCGGCGCCGATGCCAGCACGTCCTGGCTACCAGGCGATTTGGAGCGGGACCCACGCGGCTATATTTGCACCGGGCGCGACCTCACCACCTGGAAACTCGATCGCCACCCGTTCCCGCTGGAGACCAACCTGCCCGGCGTCTTCTGCGCCGGGGACGTGCGCCATAACTCCATCAAACGAGTATCGAGTGGGGTGGGCGAGGGCAGCATGGCCATCGCCTTTATCCATCAATACCTGGCTTTGTAGAGGTTTCGGAGGAACTTGCGACAAGCTGGCGGTGGGAGGTCCCTGGCGCCTCTCGGGACTAATCCAGCCTGACAGCAACTGGCCTCAATGTCTTACGCGGCAACGGGCGTACGGGGATCCGGCAAGCGTAGTCCAGGCCCGTGCTTTAAGCAGACTAAAATGATGGCGATGACGACAGAACAAATTCCGCTTCAGCAATGGTCCAGCTTTTTTTCGATAACCGCAGCGGCATCCGCGACCCTGCTCGGACTGCTGTTCGTTGTCATCACCATTGCGCCGGGGATTGGGCGGCAACTTGCATCCAAGAGCAAAGTGTACCTGACCCCTGCGGTGATTTATTTAACCAGCGTCCTCATCATGAGCGCGCTGCTGACGATCCCCAACCAAACGCCGCTTTCCGCCGTTATTTGCATCTCCATCATGTGCGTTTTCGGCTTGCTTTACATTGGCTCGCTGACGGTCATGCGAAGCGAAGTTTACGAGAGTCACTTTGACCGGTACCGCTATGCAGTGGTGCCGTTGCTCGCATACGTCGTCTTGTTCAGTGGGGGCTTGATATTGCGCCGACGTGGGCAGATCGGCCTCGACGTCGTGGCAGCAGGGATGGTCATGTTGTTGAATGCCGCAATTCAGAATTCGTGGTCAATAGCGATATCAATCATTTCGTCGCAGGGGTGAGAGTGGACCCTCGCACGCTCTACCCGCAGCCTCGTCGCGATTGCGGCATCGCTATCGTCCAGCAAAGTCATCGCTTAGGCTAACCGATCGCAAAGTCTGCGATATCGTTGGCAGTGGAACGAGCGATGTCGGGACAGATAGCCGGCAAGAGCTCGACGCCGTGACAGGCGCCCATCATTTGACGGCAACGCGCTGAAACGCCGCTTGCCAAAAGCAGACGGTAGAAGGCGATGCCCTCATCGCGCAATGGATCGCACTCGTTGACGCTGATGACCGTCGGCGGCAAGCCTTCGACATCCTCGCGTGTGGCGAAGCTGGGCCAGGCGAGAGGATTTCGGGCGTTAAAGGCCTCGATGCCGTAGGCCATGGTGGCGCGGTTGTCCCCGAAGTTGAGCACGATGCCCTCATTCTCGATGGAAGACGGGTACTGCGGCTGTGGCCACTTACCGGCGATGTAGGGAACCAAGGAATAGATGCCCTTGATAAGGCCGACTTCACCATCCTGCTTCAGCTTCATGCCCACGGCGAGAACCAGGTTGCCGCCGCCGCTTTCTCCGGCGACGATGATGCGCTTTGCATCAATCTTGAGAGTCGTTGCATTCGCGTGTACCCACTTGAGGCCCGAGATGCAATCGTTCAGGCCCCCGGGAAATGGAGCGATTTCCGGTACTTCGGAGGGGTGCACCGAGTTGCGGAATTCAACCATGGCCACCGCGACGCCTTTGGCGGCGATCATGCGGGCCCAGGTTCTGTAGTTGCCCTCAAAGCAGGAACTCATCTCCATGCGGCCGCCGTGAATGTAATACACGCATGGCAAAATCTCACTGTTGTCCGGACGGACATACCGGATCTTGATGGTGTTTCCGTCGGGCGAGGAGGTGAGGGTCTCGACGCGCACGCTCAAGCCAGCGGACGGAGCGATCTCCTCGCTGTCCATCGAGTCGAACAGGGCCGTTTGGCGGGCCAGTGCGGCCAGCGCCGCCGGAGAGTTTTCCTGTGCGAGCAATTCTTCGCGGCTCGAAACGTTCGGCTTTTCTACTGGCGCCGGCATGCCGGCGAACACCTTTTTGATCCGGGGGTCAAGACGGGGATCGGTTGCGGTCTTCGAGGGCGTGCTGGCTTTCGGCTGTGCGATTGTCTTTGTGGCGCTCTCTCCGGAAGGCGCATTCAGCGGTGATTGGGTCGGCATGTCGGTTCCTTTCTGGCTAAGAGTGAAGTTTAGAGTGAAGCCAAGCGACTTGCGGTACGGTGATCCTCTTGCCTTGTGGGGGATGGGTCTGCCTTCGCACCAGGCCTATCCCGCGTATAGCCTGACTAGGCGAGATTGTCTCTTCGTTCCGGTCTCTTCGTTTCGGTTCTACGGTTTGACCGCAAGACCAAACGTGTCCTCGAGCCAGTCAAAAATGCGGGCGTTCGCAAGACGATCCGCGCCGCACTGGCAGTGCGCACCGGCACCCTCCGCGCTTGTGAAACGTATCATCTTCTTCGGACAGGTGAGGTGCTCAAAAAGCACGTCTGGCTGGCCCCCTAAGTACTGATCCTCTTCTGAACTGAGGACAAGCGTAGGACAGGAGATCTGCTCCGCGAGCCCGTCGCGAAGGTTGAACAGGAGTATTTTCGCGACAGTAGCATGAGGCGTGGGCTCGCCCATCACGAACCCCGCCTGGTCCCCACCCCATTTGGCGTCTGGCGACTTATTCATGGCCTCTACGATCTTTCGGTCGAGTTCGGGAGCGTCTTTCTGTTGGACGGCAGCGATGAAGCTCGCCCGCTGGTCGGGAGGGATGGCTGCCGTCTGAGTAACGCCGAAGTCGTAGATTCCGTCGTTGGCGACAAGAGCCGAGATTCGCTTCTCAAAAGCTGCGGCACGCGGTGCGAGGTAGCCACCCATGCTGACGCCCATAAGAGCAATCTTTTCCGCATCAACGCCGGGCAGAGTAAGTGCGAAGTCAACCACCGGGGTGACGACCTTCTCCCAATCCGGACGAAAAGGCAGGCGTTCGCGATGAATCGGCCCGTACTGGCCTGGACCGTCGAAGGCCAGGACATTCCAGCCACGCTCGACACCAGCCCGTGCGCCTTCACCGTGCATTTCTTCTGCTGACCCATCAAAGCCAGTATGGAGAATAAGGAGTGCGCGCTTGGTGCCCGATTCGTCGACACGATGGAAGTAGCCTGGTAGAGTCGTGTTCTCGTAAGGAATCTCGACCGGAAGAATAGGCGGGTCAAACAGGCTGGCGCTGAGCTTATATGCGCGGATCGACTTCTTGTACGCGCTGTAAATTCGCGGGTCTT
>JBEKLB010000522.1:0-4359 GCA_050010415.1 Bryobacteraceae bacterium
AGCACGACGGCGCCCTTGCGAATGACGACGTCGGACCAACGGACAAAGCCCACCGTCGCCCGTTCCCAATAGCGATTGAAGACACCGAACAATTTTCCGACCGGTCCGCGGCGCTCACCGCCTTCAGCCGGGGCCGGCCTCAACAACAATGCCGCCAGCGCCGGGCTCAGAGTGAGCGCATTGAAGGCCGAAAGCAGCACTGAGATCGCCATAGTCAGCGCGAATTGCTGATAGAGCCTTCCCGTGATGCCGGGAATGAAAGCGGTGGGTACGAAGACGGACGCCAGCACCAGAGCAATGCCGACCACGGGGCCGGAGAGTTCCTCCATCGCTTTATGAGCCGCCTCTTTAGGCGCCAGGCCTTCCTCAATGTGGCGCTGCACTCCCTCCACCACAACAATCGCGTCGTCCACCACCAAACCGATAGCCAACACCAGGCCCAGCATCGAAAGCGTGTTGATGGAGAAACCGAAAATCGGGAAAAGCATAAAAGTTCCGATCAGCGAAACAGGCACCGCCAGCATCGGAATGAGCGTGGATCGCCAGTCCTGTAAAAAGAGATAAACCACAAAAATCACCAGGACGATTGCGATGACCAGGGTCTCGGCAATTTCCTTCATGCCTTCGGTAACCGGTTTCGTCTGGTCCAGCGATATGGCGTAATCGATATCTTCGGGGAAACTCTGTTTCATCTGCGCCATCAGCTTGCGCACGCCCGCCACGGCTTGAACGGCGTTCGAACCCGGCAACTGGTAGATGGCGAGAATCGCGCTGGGCTTGCCGTTAAGTCGGCCGGCTAAGCTATAGCTCTGCGCTCCGAGCTCCGTCCGGGCCACGTCCTTCACTCGCACCGTGCCGCCATTGGGCGCTTCGCGAACCACGATGTCGCCGAATTCCTCCGGCGACGTCAGGCGTCCTTGAGCCAGAACGGCATAGGTGTATTGCTGTTTCCCGGGAGCGGGCTCGCCACCCACCTGACCAGCGGGGTTCACCGTGTTCTGCGCCTGGATAGCGTTGACAATGTCCGTCACCGTGATGTTCAGCTTCGCCAGCTGATCGGGTTTCACCCACAGCCGCATCGCATATTGCCCGGCGCCGAAAATCTGGGTCTGCCCGATACCATAAGAGCGCGCTACAGGGTCGTTCAGATTGATGTAGGTGTAGTTGGCGAGAAACGTCGCGTCGTGAGTCCCTTGCGGCGAGTAGATGGCCACTAACATTAACGGAGCGGTGGTCGCCTTCTTGATCGTCACGCCGTAAGTATTCACCTCGGGCGGCAGCTGACCAGAAGCCAGTTGCTCGCGAGACTGCGTCAGGATCAGATCCATATTGGGATCGGTCTTGAGATCGAAATCGGTGAACAACGTCGTGCTATTACTGCCCGTCGCGTTTACCGAATACATGTAGTCCAGATTGTCGACGCCATTGATTTGCTGCTCGATTGGCGTGGCCACCGACTGTTCCAGAGCTTTCGCGTCCGCGCCGACATAGGTTGCGGTCGTCCGTATCTCGGGCGGGGCGATGTTCGGAAATTGTGCCACCGGCAAAGTCACCGTCATGATCACGCCGACGATGACCGTGAGAATGGCAATGACTATCGCCACGATGGGCCGTCTGATAAAGAAATTGGACATGGATCTTGATTCCTTCTTTAGCTCGCGCCGTTAGCTGGCGGGGTACGGCTTGGGCTGCACCCGCATGCCTGACCGGAGCTTCTGCTGGCCCTCGACCACGACACGGTCGCCCGGCTTCAGTCCACTGGTGATCACCCACAGAGTTCCCACGCGCTCGCCCACCTGGACCTGCCGCGTCGCCACCTTGTTGTCATCACCCAGCACCACTACTTCGTAGCCGCCCTGAAGCTCGCTCACCGCTGGTTGCGGAACAAGCAGAGCGCCTTTGTCCTCTCCGGTGACGGCGCGCACCATCGCGTATTGGCCAGGCCGCAGGATGTTGCCGGGATTCGCAAACAGAGCTGTCATCTGGATGGCGCCGGTGCTGGGATCCACTTGACGATCAGCAAAAGAGAACCGGCCGTCCTTCGGATGCGTGGTCCCGTCGGCCAGGATCAGCTTCAATTGCAAATGATGAAGCGCGTCCGCCCGCGCGAGACTGAGCTACTCCTGCTCGCCGACGGTGAAGACCGCTTTGATGGGATCCAGTGTGGATACCGTAGTCACCGCCGCGCTCGAAGGGGTCACCAGGTTACCCACCTGAACGGTTGCCGCTCCGGCAATCCCGTCAATCGGCGATGTCAGCCTGGTGAAGCCGAGGTTCACCTTTGCCGCTTCGAGATTGGCTTCGGCTGCTTTCACCGCCGCGGCCGCTGCTACAATCTGCGCCTTCGAAGTTTCCACCTGGGCCTTTGCCGCGGCGACCTGCGCTACGTTCGATTGATTGGTCTGGACGGAGTTGTCGAGGTCCTGCCGCGTGACTGCCTTATCCTCGAAAAGCGGCTTATACTTCTCTTCGTCAAGCTGCGATTTGCGCTGATTCGCCTCGGCGCTCACCAGCTGCGCCTGCGACTGGGCGAGAACCGCTTGAGCCTGCGTCACTTGCGCCCTGGCCTGAACGAGCTGTCCCGCGGCCTGATCGACAACGGCTTGAAAGGGCCGCGGATCGATCTCGAAGAGCAACTGTCCTTGGTGGACGAAAGAACCTTCGGCGTAATCCTGCCGCAAAAGATATCCGGTAACCTCCGCATTGATGGCTGCGTTGACCAATCCGTTCAGCGTGCCGATCCATTGATGGTTGACCGGCAGATCGCGCTCGACGACGGCTGCAACCTGGACCTCAGGCGGCGGTGGCGGTGTGTCCGCGGCCGCGCTCTTTTCCCGGCTGATAGTAATTAAGACGATCGCCACGGTAATGAGCAGGCTTGCGGCTGCTCCGATCTGAATTCTCTGTTTGCTGTTCATTTGTCTCTTCCTTGAGGCGCCGTTCCGCGCGCCGACGGGCTCGTGTGGTTGTCCAGCATCGCGAGCAAATGTTGATGCTCCACCCCAGTCGCGATGAGCTCAGCGCCGGCGCTTCGCATCTCGGCGAGAAGCGCTTGACCAGCCTCGTCGATGAACGTGACTTGCTTGAGGTCAACGATCGCGTGGGCCAGGGGCGCCAGGTCGCGCGCGTACTTCCAGCACGAGCGCAATTCATCCACCCAGGGGCCGGCCAGGCGCCCATGCAGGCTCCAACGTTGCCCGTCGGCTGTATCGGAATAACTGACTCGAAACATATCGCAACGCCTTTTCGGAGTCGAAGAAAGGCATCTCGGGTGCCGAAGGCTCGACACTCATTTTTCAGAGCTTTCGCGAGAACTAATGGCGCTTGCCGCCGAGTTATCGGCAGATGGACGGGGATTTCGGCAGGTGCCGAACGTGACTAAGTTGTTAGGCGACTGCCGCCGCTTCGACTTGAATCGGCCATAGAAGTGCTCTATAAGGCGACGGAGCAACAGTGATGACTACCGAAAACGACACTAGAAACCATGTTGCCGATCTGTATTGGCTGGCTTTCCTTTTGACGGAACACGAGGATCTCAGTATCGAGATTGCCGCTGACAGTGCTGTCTCGGGGGACTATGCAAGTCCGTTCTTTTCGGATTGGATGCGGGGCTGGCAGCGGCGGCTGGTGATCGGAAGGGCTCTGACCGCGATCCACGATGAGCTTGCAGATTCGGCGCGCCGCACTCAGTTGGCGCGTGCCAATTCTTCCGCCAGGAGTTCGGTAGCTCCGCGCAACTGGTCGCTCAATCCCGATACGACGAAAGCAGACCTGCAGCAAGCTCTGCTCGCGATCGATCTGTTTCCCCGCGCCGTATTGCTACTACGCGTCTTCGAAGGTATGCGAATGGAAGACGCAGCTACTCTGCTGGGCGCCGATCCCGCGCTGATTCGCAAGGCACAAGCCATCGGGCTGCGCGAACTAACTGCCAATCTGGCCGGCAAACCGGTCGCCAATATTTCGAGACGGGAAGCGCCTAACAAGGTCTGTTCCTGGCTGCGAAGCACGGTGGTCTGCCATTAGCGTCACGCGCCAGTTCTCGAGATGCGAATTCCGAGCTTCCCTATGCGCGACTGCAACGTCGAGCGTTTCAGGCCCAGACGCGCGGCGGCCCCATCCGGACCGGCCACTACCCAGTTTGACTGCTCCAGTGCGGCCATGATGTGCTGCCGCTCGGATTCCTCCAGCGCCGAACGCAAATCCTGACGAGATGCGGCGGAGATCTGCATGGAAGCCGCGTGTCCATTAGTTGTGCTGGACGCTGTACCGTTGGGCGCGCGCAGGTCGTCGATATGAACGCTCAGAACGGGTCCATTGGTAAGAATAACGGCTCGCTCTATCACGTTCTGAAGCTCGCGG
>JBEKLB010000523.1:0-4329 GCA_050010415.1 Bryobacteraceae bacterium
CCCATTCGAACTTTGACGGCTACATGTCCGACCGCGGCCCCAGGCCCGATGGCCAATTTAGGACCGGCGGCCATATTGCCCTTGCGAATCCCGCTGACGCGAAGAGCCCTCCAGTGGAAACGGTCATCGAGGATATCACCAGCTACAAGAACCGCAATAGCGGCATGTGGACCCGCGGTGAGATGGACCTGTTCAAGAACTTGAAGCTGGCCGACAACGCCATCGGCTACACGCATGCGTCCGGCAACTTCGGGCGCTCCGCCTTTACGTCACGGGTGGTTGACTCGCTGTTCGTGGGCGAAACCGAGAACATCGGCAACCCCAGGACGCCGGCGGAAATGGCTTACGGCCGCAGCTTGCCGGAGCCCGAACTCGCGGATTTCCCGATCCGCGGCTACGAGTTCTACGATTACCGTCATGAACTGGACAATGACACCTTCGTGAATTTCCAGGACAACGCCACCCGCAAGACGGGAGCGATCTCTTACTTGCTGTATACCAGCTTCGGAATGAGCTCCAACAACACCGTACAGCGCGCGAAATTCATCAACGCCAAGCCGGTGTATTTCCCACCGATGGAGAATAAGTGGAGCAACGATGATTACGGCAATGGGAGCTATAAGACCGCGGTGTTCCACGACGTGGACGGCTCGGTCAGCGGCGTCCCGGACTCTTACATTCTCATCAATGACGAGAATAACGGAGTCGCCATCGACGAAGCCTGTGAGATCAAGCCGGCCTGGAATGCGGCGGTGTGCAAGGGCGATGTCGGACGCTTGGCTGTTGCGGCCCCCGGCCCAGCCACCCCTCCTACCCCGGGCGCCGGTCCTGGCCCAGTAGTGGTACGTCGTGGCGGTCCCGCGGGACCTCCTCAGCCGCCAGTCATTCTCAGCCGCAATGGCAAGGAATTCACCCTAACCGGTGAAACCAACATACGCGCCGGCACCGAGATCAAGTTGACCACCGTAAGGCCGTCCGTGGCCCTGCGCCTCAGCGAACTGGATAGCGGCTCGTGGATGATTTTCGAGCTACCGGGATTCGCCACTGCAGCCTCGGGTACGCCGCAGGACAGCCTGGATGCGCTGCGCAAGGCCAGCGCCACCTCGTACTACAAGGACAAGGATGCGCTCTGGGTGAAGGTTGTCTCCAATGGTGAAGGCGCCCACGGCGCTGGCCCTGGCGCCGGAGGAAGCAGTATCCAGGTCAGCCGGTAAGCTGAACCCAGCTGTTTGAGCATGAGCCCCCGGCACAGGCCGAGGGCTTTTTGTTTCGTACCGCAATGCTGCGCAATCGGTTCCCGGAACAATGCGCATTGAGGCATCCAACCGTCGCCTGTCCCTGCACTGGACGTCACTTGCTGAAGGACACAAGTGAAAGAGGCCTTACTGGCGGGCTGTAACCAATACGCAACCAAACCACTCGTTTACCGGCGGCTGATCAAGAAAATCAGAACCTTGCTGAATCCTGAAATGGAAGCCGGAGTCCCAAGGGCTGACAATAGGCGAGTCCGATCGGCAGTGCCCGGACGCCATGCGCAACCAGGCCAAGCCTGCAACCCCTGTGCACAGTACAATTTACGGTTCTGAGAACAGTTCTTGGATTTTCTGAGAGCCTTTCTTAGGACTTCCATCCGCCCTCCGTGAGAACTTGATCGAGCAGTTGTTTTAGACCAAGAGCTCAAGGAGAGCATTATGAAGCACCAAACCACAGCCACAACAAGCAAACGTGTTGCCACCTGCCTTTTCGGACTTCTGTTATCGGGGCTGACAACACATGCCTTCGGCCAGGCGAATTCGCCCGCCGTTCCCCCCAAACCCAGCGCCCCCAAGAGGCACTATGAGCCTGCATCCTTCTTTGCGCAGCCGGACTTGCAGTGCAAGGTTTATCCCGCTGGGAGCGCCAACTCCCAGACCCGGACGATCACCGTGTTCACCAACGATGACGGCTACGCCCGGTTCCATGCGGTACGAGCCACTGGCAGCGGCGACGTTCAGCGACTCGCCGCGGATTGTACCGATTCCGCCGGGGTGTCCCACTCTTATTCTGTCGATCTGACCTCTGACGACACATTCAGGCCGCGCCCGCTCGACGTTTCCAAGGAGCGCGGCATCGACCGGCCTGCGCTCGAGGGCGATCCGCTCAGCTACACCCAGGAGGAACTGCTCCACGCCGGCTATGGGCTGCGGCCAGATCCGAAAGATACCGCCGCCTACGCCCGCTGGCTCTCAGCCGCTACCATACCACTGCGAATGCTCACTGCTACGCGCCCTCACCCCATGTCCGGATCGCGGCAAACGCCCCGCGGAAAGCCTGCCACTCCCGAGGCTCACGCGGATGCCACCGCTGACGCGAAGATCACAAATGGACCGAACACCGTCACGAAGACCACCGACCCCTGGTGGGTGGGCTCCACTCTCAACGGCGCTCCGAAATACGTCGGGGCCGAGGCCACCTTCGAGGTCCCCACGCCGATACCCAGCGGAGACGAGACCCTTGGCGGCACAATCATTGCGATATGGACGGGTGTCGACGGCGGAGACGAAGCGCTGATCCAAGCCGGCGTGAACGTGCAGACTACAGCATCCACCGCCGTGTTCTGGTCCTGGAGGGAGTTCTGTTGTGGAGATGGGATCAGCAACAGTTATAGCGGCGCGTTCACACCCAACGCCGGCGACAAGATCTACTCGGATTCGTGGTATTGCGATTCCGTGGGCAGGTTGAATGTTAACGGGGGCTACGGTTGCAGTTATCTCGCGGATCTTACCTCAGGACTGGTTCTCAGCTGTATAAAAGCGGAAGGTTCGCCTTGCCCCTCGGCTCCGGCAGCCCCGTCGTGGACTTCTTTCGGGATCGAGGCAGATTTCGTGATCGAGGATCAAACCCCACAAATGTTCAAGGGGTGGAGCGCAACCACGAGTTATCTAAATGGCCAGATTGCCAATTACGACGAGCCTTATGCCGGGTATCCTTACATCGCCCTGGCCAACAATACCAACGAACCTCCTTCGGCCAATCCAGGATTCTGGGCGCCTTACCCACGAGGAACGGCGTTCACTGACTTCACCCCCACGGTAACCATGTCGGGCTCAGCGTATTCGACAACAACCGGCTCGAGTTCCCAAACGGTGACTAACGATCCTCAGGTAGACGAATTGCTTGACTTTACAAACACCAGCTCGCACATGGAGATTTCTCTTGGAACCACGGATCAGACCTACTTCACTTCTTCGCAATTCAAGGAGGTCAGCGGCCTGGCGAGCAATGCGGCGAACATCGAGTCGATCGGCGTGGGTCCCACTCCAGGGCCTATACCTAATATCGGCGATGGCTGGACGCTTGGATTCAACGCAAACCAGAATGGTGACTATAACATCTACCAATGGCAAAAAGGGGGATGGGTACAAATACCGGGAGCAGGAACTCACCTTGCGGTTTCGCCGGAAGGCTATGCTTGGGTGGTCAACCATGCCGGAGTGATCTTCTACTGGAACGGGAGCAGCTTTCAAGTCGCCCCAGGCAATGCCTGCGCTTCTTGGATTGCCGTGGGTGGGGGTGGCACTTACGGGACGCCGTGGACTCTGGGCTGTCATACACAGACCAACAACAACTACAACATCTACGAACTGCAAGGGTCCACATGGGTGCAACAACCCGGTGAGGCCACCAGAATAGCGGTAGGGCCGAATGGTCCGTGGGTCATTAACTCCGCAGGCAACGTTTTCTATTGGGTCAACGGCAATTTTACGGTGGTTCCCGGAACCGTGTGTGGCACAAGTATTGCCGTAGGTCCAAATTCGAATGGCACGACGTTCGGGACAGCGTGGATAACGGGCTGCCACTTTCAATCCACTGGCTATAACATTTATCAACTGGGGCCGAACTGGAGCTGGGAGCAGGTACCGGGCCAGGCTAGCCAGATTGCCGTGTCACCGGATTGGGGGGTTCCGTGGATCGTCAACTCAAACGGGAATATCTACGAATAATAAGGCTCCGGTGAGTAGATGAAATGGTCGCCGCAGGCCGTTAGGGGGAACCGGCTCCCTGACGGTCGCGGCTCAGTAAGGCGGTCGCCGCTTTGCGAGCGACCAGGTTGTATCCTCTGGCTTTGGCGTCCGCCTCTACCGCGGTCAGGTGCGCACGTCCCTGGGCCGTTTGTCCGGACTTCATTTCCATTTCAGCCAGTGCAAGACGAGCATCCAGTTCGATGAGAGCATAACCCAGCCGGTGCGACTGAGCGATTACCTCCGTCAGTTCTTGGTGCGGCACAACCCCGGCGACGCGCGCCGCAACGATTGCGGCTTCCCAGCGGACCTCTGGATTCTGGCTCTT
>JBEKLB010000524.1:0-4298 GCA_050010415.1 Bryobacteraceae bacterium
AGGTTTTACGCATCCGGACAGCGTCCTCAAGCTGGAGCACTTCGCTTCCTTTCAGGCAAACTGGGAGCCGAAGCACGAAAATATCCTGACAATTGCCCGGGAGCTGAATCTGGGGCTCGACAGCTTTGTTTTTGTGGACGACAACCCTGCTGAACGCAGTATTGTTTCGGCTCAACTGCCTTCCGTCACGGTTCCGGACGTGGGAACCGAGGTTGCGCTGTATCCCTCCATTCTGCAGGCCGGCCACTATTTTGAAACGGTGGGGCTTTCCGCCGAAGATCTGGGGAGGGCGGACACCTATGCCGCCAACGCCGAAAGGGCTGTGATGCAGTCCAAATTCGCCAGCTACGGCGAGTACCTGGATTCTTTAGAGATGGTGGCTGAGATCGACGTCTTCAAGCCGGTTTATATAGAGCGCATCACCCAGCTCACCAACAAGACCAATCAGTTCAACCTTACCACTCAGCGCTACACGCTCGCCGAGATCGAGGAAATCTCGCGCCGTGGCAACTACCTGCCGCTTTACGGGAAATTGACGGATGCCTTTGGGGACAATGGCCTGATTTCGGTCATCATCGGCCGTCGCGAGGACAAAGTACTGCACTTGGATCTATGGATTATGAGCTGCCGGGTTCTGAAACGCGACATGGAGTTGGCCATGCTCGATGTGCTGGTAGATGGCGCCCGGGCAATGGGAGTGGAACGTCTGTCCGGAACTTACCTCCGTACCGCAAAAAACGCTATGGTGGAAGAGCATTACAAGACGTTGGGGTTTGCACTCGACTCGAAGGCAGAAGACGGCAGCAAGTCAGTCTGGAGCCTGTCCGTTCTCTCCTATACGCCTCGCACCAAACACATCCGAATAAGGACCTCCGTATATGCTTAGCTCCGACATCATTCAGGATCTGCAGCCCATTTTTTCCGACGTTCTCGATTTACCCGATCTGCGTTTGACGGCGGAAAGCAATGCCAGCGACGTGGAAGGGTGGGACTCCCTCGCCCACATCAGTTTGGTGGTTGCCATCGAGAAGCGTTACAACATCAAATTCGCACTGGCCGAATTGCGGAATCTCAAAAACGTCGGAGAAATGGCCGACCTGATCGTCAAAAAGACATCATACCTGGCACCATGACAGGACCGTCGGCCTCCCAAATGCTTTTTAGCTCGTTCTCGTAATATCGCCCGTCCCCGCCGGACGCTGTGCAGTCCGACGCGTTCTTCGCCGTTCCGGGAAGGACTGCTTCCCTCAACCATGAGCCTGACATCTCCACTTTTTCTCGCTTTTGCGCTCGCGGCCGTAATCTTGCTGCGTCTAGCACCATCAGGAATTCTGCGTCGTGTGACTATATTCGGGCTGAACGCAGTATTCCTTTTCAGCATGGTCAAGGCGCCGCTCCAACTCGTGCCCCTGGCCGGGTTTGTATTGCTCGGCTATGGCGCAATCTTAATCGCGGGGCGCGCGCGGTCATCGCTGTCGCTAGGCATTCTAGTAACAGGTTTGGTCGCGATCTTTATCTGGCTCAAGCGATATCAAATTGTGTCAGCAGTCCCAACCTTCACGTTCGCCTTCACCGTAGTGGGACTGTCGTACATTCTCTTCAGAGTCCTGCACATCCTAATCGATGTAGCCCAGGGTTGCCTGCGCAGGCCCTCATTCATCGCGTACCTCAATTACATATTCTTCTTTTTGAGCCTTCTGTCGGGCCCAATCCAACGGTACGAGGAGTTTGCGCCCCAGGCGGAAATGGCTCCGCCACCGCTCGGCTGGGATCAAGTGAACATATCCGCCAAGCGGGTAGTACTCGGGTATTTGATGGTTATAGTCATCGGGAGTGTCACCAACAACTTTGTGGAGATGGCTAAGCCGCTGTTCTTCGATGCGCTCGGCCACGGCAAAATAGTTTTCGAAATTTACTTATTCGCGCTGCTTACGTTTGCATATCTCCTCAATTTGTTCGTGAATTTTGCCGGCTACATGAATATCGTGATCGGGGTTGGCCGCCTGGCTGGGATCGTATTACCAGAGAACTTCGACCATCCGTTTAGGTCAGAAAGTTTTCTCGACCTTTGGAGTCGTTGGCATATCACTTTGTCCAATTGGTTCAAGTCCTACCTTTTCAATCCCCTGCTCAGAACGCTGAGCGCACTATGGGGCACAAAGAACTCGACACCGTACCTCGGGGCGATAGCGTTTTATGTCACCTTCTTCGTGATGGCACTATGGCACGGTACTACGTCGATCTTCGTTGTATACGGCCTGTTTCTGGGGTCGGGCGTCACAGTGAATCGGCTATGGCAAATACTCGCACCGAAGGTCCTTGGTAAGGATAAGTACAAGGTGCTCTCGGGTCGCCGTTGGTACTTCCAGCTCTCTCGCGCCGCGACATTGAGCTACCTTGCGATTGCACTCACCTCCTTCTGGATCGACGGGGAGCGAGCCGCCAAGCTGGCGCGTCCGAGTGGCCTCGCCATTCTCTTCGGGAGCTTTGTGCTGATGACTGTCGTCGGCGCTGTGCTGGGATCTCTGTGGGAGATTGCCGCTCCTTACGTGCGCGACACCCTGGGTTGGAGCCTTCACCCCCGGATCAACGAACCGATGACTCTACCCGCGAGATCAGGCATGCTCCAGACGATCGCCATTCCAATCTTGGCGCTAACACTGGCGAGCGCCGCAGCGTCAGCGGTGGCGCTCTTTGCCACCCGAGCTTTGGCGGGGAATTCATTGCCGCATGCTGCGGTAACGTTAGCGCTATTTACGGTGACAATGGCCGTGACGTGCGTTGCTGCAGGCGTGCTCGATCCACCGATCTCGCGCTACCTCTCCTCGCGTAAGCCTCAGCGACAAGCGGATACGGCTGCTCTTTGGCTGGGCGTCCGGGGATTCATCGTTGTCAGTCTGGCGGTTGTCTTGAACTCAGCACCAGCATTCATCTACCAGGCTTTTTGATTATGGCTCTTCCGCGCTTCCTTTTGATATCCGCGCTTTCAATGCTGGTCCTTTATGGGCTGAGCGTCATGCTGAGTACAGCGGCTTACCGCGGGTTCGGCCTCGACCAACAGCTGGACACAGGATCACGTGCCTCCGACCTTACCTTCGGGACACTTGGCGCAAGCGCAGTGGTGTACAATCGCCGGCCGCTCATCCGCAATGGCCCACAGGTGATCCTTGTCGGGTCGTCCAACTTCCAGCACTATTCCGCCAAAGCGATTGCTTCCGAAATGCCGGGAATATCCGCCAGCAATATGGCAGTCGATGGCAGCAACATTGCGGATTTTGAACTCGTGGTGAACCTGGCCTACGAAGCTCTCCCGGCATCATCTTCTGATAAGCACACATTCGTATTCGGCCTCTGGTACGGAGACTTTTTTGCAGGTGACGGAGTCGGGCGCGAAGCCCTCAACGGCGAACTAACCCGTTACGGGCTTTACCAGAAAGTCGAGGATGACCGTGCGGTACTCAAAATCCCTCGATCGAAACTCCCTGTTGTGGTTGCCACTTTGCGACCGTTGATAATCATGCAACGAGCGTGGGAAACCCTAACTGCCGCCAGCACTTCGGTCGTAAAGGACATTCTTGGCCAATCCCATCCGGCTGCGATTGATTTCGCCGCACAGGATCAGGCAGCAGGTCCCGGCGAAGCAGAAAAGAGCGCGCTTATCGAGTTGCGCTCTGCAGCCGGGACTCGAGTAGACGATGTTGTTCTGGCTAAACTGATGCCTATTGCCAAGCGCATTTCTGACGCAGGGGATCGACTTGTGCTGGTAGATCTTCCGCTGCCCCGGTGGCACGCGGAGGCGATTCCCGCTGCAACCGACTACTCGCGTCGAAAGCAGGCCTATTTCGCGCCAGTGCTTCGCCTGCCAGGTATCTACTATCTGGACATGGAAGGGAGTGCCACTGATGAGGATTTCTATGATTCCGTGCACCTCAGGCCAAAGGCCTGCATCGGATTGGCTCATCGACTCGGGCGGACACTCGCCCGCTTGACCGGCCCGGGCGAGACCGCTGCGATACCTAGTCTTTACCGCCCGTCTGGCGACCGATCTGCGCGAACGTCGCGACCTGACCTGCGCTGAGTCGACAAGGTGAGTCCGAGCGTAAGACGAACATTGCAAAAGGATAATAGTTGAAACCATTTCAGTCCGACGGCGCTTTCCACCCGATCGCCACAGGTAAGGGACTTCGCCGGAGCGCAGTGCGCGGCGCCGGGGCGGCTATCGTTGGTTCGGCAGGTAACTTCGCTCTCGGGATCGGGTCGGTGGTCATCCTAGCGCGGTTGCTTACCCCGGCTGATTT
>JBEKLB010000525.1:0-4284 GCA_050010415.1 Bryobacteraceae bacterium
CGTGTCGGTCCGTAACTGGTACGAACCGGGCCTCCGTAACTACTACATCGGTCTTCGGTGCGTGGGGGAATAATTTTCCTTTACTCTTTTTCCCTTTTCCCCTTTTCACTACCTACGATTTCGTTTCCGGGCATGGCACGGCGGCGAAGCCGCCGGCGAAATTTTTTCGCGAATCGAGCAATCCGGCGTCCGCAGCCCCCACCAAACCGACGCAGCGAATCGACGTGGCGACTGAGTCTGAGAGAACTGTCAGCAGGAATCTGCGACGCAGGTCGGTTTTGCTGGGATATTGAAGGCCGTCAGGTCGGGCGATGTACGATGGTTGGAGGCTAGACGGAAGCTCGGTTGACACGTTTGAGAGAATGGAAATGCCGGGTTTCGAGAGGCTCTAGGCAGTAACCCGGGGCAGACGCGAAGAGACCGGATGGAGTCGTGGCGCGCGGGCAACAGCCTGCGGCAGCAAGGAAACTTTGACTCCCCCTTTCCCGTTTCCCCCTCCGGGGGAAAGCCGCTGCGAGGGCTCCCCGGCCAAAGCGGGCGGCTGCGCCCAAGAGGAAACTGGCGGTGGTTATTATCAGGCCTCGCAGTTTGTCGGCGCGGAAACACTGGGGGGGCCCTAGAGCCTAGAACTCGAACTGGTTTCAAAATGACATCACTTTGAGGAGGGCCAAGGGCTGGTCGAACTTAGTGACCCCAATCGCAGCCAGGTCCATTCGAACGTGGGCTCGGCGTCCCGTTGTTACCGCAAACTGGCACAAACTGGCTCCCCAAAAACCAGCGCGATAATAGCGGGGCCGCAGGATTGCTCGCCAGCCACTACACACACTGGCGCGCGGGGGGCGGTAGGGAAAGGAGTAGGGAAGGGGGCTGTCTGAGTCCGCGCGGGAAAAGACGCGGCATCCCAACTCCCTCAGGGGTATCGATATGCAAGCAGACTGGACGAAAGTGCTGGGGTGGCCCGGATACCGGGTGTACGACTATCAGATCGACGAGGCGCGCCGGCAGTTGACCCTACGGGTGCGGCGCAAGCGCGGGAATCGCAAGCTGACTTGCGCCCAATGCGGGCGGCGGGTACAGGACATCCGCGCGGTGTACGAGCGCCAGGTGCGGGACCTTCCGTGCTTTGAGTTTGAGACGGCGGTGGTGGTGGAGCTGTACCGGATCCGCTGTCCGGACTGCGGAGTCAAGGCCGAGCGGAGCGAGCAGGTACCGAGCAAGGCGCCCTACAGCAAGCGGTTCGAGGATGCGGTGGGGCAAGCTTGTGAAGGCGCCGCTGCCCGGCAGGTGGCGCGCCGGATGCGCCTGGCCGAGAGCACCGTCCGGGCCATCGACCTGCGCTATCTGGAGCGCTGGGAAGCACGGCGCCGGAAGCCGCCGCTGCGGCAGATGGGGGTCGATGAGATTTACAAGGGAAAGCGGGGGAAATTCCTCACGGTAGTGTGCAATCTGGAGACGGCCGAGCCCCTCTGGTTCGGCCGCGATCGCAAGCGCGAGACGCTCGACGAATTCTTCCGCCACCAGTTACGCAGCCGGCAACGGAAGGCCATCGAGGCGGCCTGCGTCGATATGTGGGAGCCCTTCCGGCTGAGCATTGAGCACTGGGCGCCGCAGTGCCGGATCGTCTACGACAAATTCCACATTATGCAACATGCCAACGCGGCCATCGACGAAGTGAGGAAGGCGGAGTTCTTCCGCCAAGGGAAACTCAAGCGCAGGCTGATCAAAGGAAAGAAATGGCTGCTGCTGAGCCGCTGGAAGAACCTGAGCGAGACCCACCGCGGGGATCTGAACCAGCTGTTCCAGATGAACCGGCGGGTCTTCAAAGCCTATCTGCTGAAGGAGAGCCTGGACCGGTTATGGAATTACCGCTACCCAGGGGCCATGATCAACTACCTGCAGCGGTGGATGGATCAACTGAGATGGCAGCGGCTCCAGCCGTTTGAGAAACTCGCCGACACACTATTGAAGCACCTGGACGGCATCGCGAACTACTGCCGGACCAAGGTCCGCATGGGTGTGGTGGAAGCCGTCAATGGCAACATCCGGATGCTCATCAATCGCGGGCGCGGCTACACCAACCTGCGCTACCTGCTGCTCAAGGCTAAGCGACTGGCGGTCAGCAATCTCGAACTCCTCGCCGTGCGCAGAATCGGGAAAGCCGCGTAATATGCCCACTCTGCCAGATTCTCGCTCAGAGCGCATTTTTCATTGTTTTTGTTCGATTTCTCTGGACAAATCGCCCTGGTTGTTTTACGCTGGACTGGATGAGTGGCCAGCCCGGAATCAGCCCAGTTGATCAGATTCTTCGCAATGTCGATCTCGCCGGCATCCAGGATGAGCGTGCCCGCGAATGCATTCGCCTGCTGCTGAATCTGATCGAATCGCTGACGGCGGACCTGCGCAAGGCTCAGGCCGAGAACCAGTACCTGCGGGAGCAACTGAACCGCCGCAAAGGCGGAGGCGGCAAACCCGACCAGCCCAAAGACACTGCCGGAACGAAGCCGCAGTCGTCGGAAAAGGAGCGGGCGGAAACCAAACAGCGCACCAGACGCGGCAAACTGGAGCGGGTTCGGATCGACCGGGAAGAAGTGCTGAAACTGGATCGGGCCTCCCTTCCGCCGGATGTGCAGTTCAAGGGCTACGAAGATGTGGTGGTGCAGGAACTGCGCATCGGTACCGACAATGTGAAGTTCCGCAAAGAGAAGTATTACGCCCCTTCCACAGGCAAAACCTATCTGGCCCCTCTGCCCGCCGGCTACCGCGGCGAATTCGGTCCTAATGTGAAGAGCCTGTGCCTGCTGTTCTCTCATTTGTGTAATATGACGGAGCCCAAGATCGCGGATCTGCTGGAGAACTTCGGCATGGTGATTTCCAGCGGCCAGATATCGGCGTGGCTGACGGGCGCATACCCCGGCATACAGGAGGAAAAGCGGGCCATTGTGGAAGCCGGCCTGGCCAGCAGTCCGTGGCAGCACATGGATGACACCGGCACTCGAGTGGACGGCGAAAACCACCACTGCCAGATCCTGTGCAATCCGTTGTACGGGGCTTATTTCACCACCGCCCGCAAAGACCGGCTGACCATCATCGACGTGCTGCGCAACGGACGCCCGCGGGTGTTCCGCCTCAATGAGGAAGCTTTGGATCTGGTGCGCCGGTTTGGCGTGTCGAAGCGGGTTGCAGAGCAATTGGGTCAGTTGCCGTTCCATCAGGACTGGAGCGAGGAGGAGTTGCAGCGAAGGCTGGCGGAACAGATTCCGGATCTGAGCGAGGGGACGCGGCGCCGGATCATGGAGGCGGCGGCCCTGGCGGCGTATCACGCCGAGAGCGGGCACGTGCGCCTCTTAGTGTGTGACGATGCCAAACAGTTCAAGCTGGTGGCCGACGAACTGGCCTTGTGCTGGATTCACGACGGTCGCCATTATCAGAGCATGACGCCGTGTGTGCCGCAGCATCGGGAATGGCTGGAAGCCTTTCGGGAGCGCTACTGGGATTTCTACAAACAGCTGCTGGCGTACCGGCAGAACCCCGCGGCGGAGCCTGCGGCGCAGTTGCGAGAGAAGTTCGACGAACTGTTTTCCACGGTAACGGGTTACGATGAACTGGACCAGCGGATCGCCCGAACGAAGGCCGACAAGACGTACCTACTGATGGTGTTGGACCATCCCGAGGTCCCCCTGCACAACAACCCGGCAGAACTGGATGCGCGGACACGAGTCAGGAAGAGAGTGGTGAGTTACGGTCCGCGCTCACTGGCCGGCGCCCGGACTTGGGATGCGATGGAAACACTGCTGAGCACAGCCCGGAAACTGGGCGTGAACTTCTTTCAATATATCCGCGACCGGGTAAGCGGAGCGATGCAGATGCCCTCCCTGGCCGACCTGATCAAACAACGAGCCGAAACGATCAATCTCGGCTCTTCGTTTATACCTACCTGACCGCCCACCTGACCGCCCCCGGTTTATTGAGAAGATACGACAGCGTGAAATCGTCGTTCGTCGGAAGGTCGCCTCCGAAGATGAGCGGGGATTGCGCGATCGACCACAGGCTGATTACCGTGCGAGCTTCGTCCTGGGTGAACCGCGTCATGCGGGCTTCGCCGCGCTCGGCGCGCACACCGATGCGCCCGAGAGGGAGCATGTCGGCGTCCGGCCACGCGCCGGGCCGGCCCACGCCGCCCCAGACGGAGAGCAAAAGGAACATCTGTTTCAGCGATTGCCAGTCGTCCCAGAAATCGTCGGAGATCCGCCACATATTGGCGTTCTCCTGCAGGAATGCCAGGTC
>JBEKLB010000526.1:0-4235 GCA_050010415.1 Bryobacteraceae bacterium
CCAAGTCGAACTGCGGTTACAAGTGTCCGAGGCTGTTAGGAGGATACTATGATTCGAAATAGAGTAGCTGCAACCATAACGCTGGCAATTCTGTCAGTGTTCGCGTCTTCACTCGCTTATGGGCAGACGCCGGTGGTCCGGAGTGTAAGCATCGATTCCGGGACCCAACAGATCTTCATCAGCGGCGTGAGTCTCTCGTCAGCGGACTTCAACGCGGCGGTGAAGCTGGGCTCAGGCACGTTGACCCTCGTGTCAATTGCCACCACAGAAATTGTCGCCGAGTTGCCGGCCGGATTGGCGGCCGGCACCTACCGGCTGGCGGTGAACAACGGGTCGGCGACGCCCGGGATATTCGACGTGACCTACGGAGCTGTTGGACCGGCTGGTCCAGCAGGGCCGGCCGGTCCGGCGGGACCGAAAGGCGCAACAGGTGCAACTGGTCCGGCGGGCCCACAAGGGCCGGCGGGCACCATTAAGTTGCCATTTAACGGGAGTGCGGACGGCGGCACGAACGCGGTCTTCAACATCGTTAACACGTCCCCCGCACATTCCGCGATGGGCGGGCACGGCGCACAAGCAACCTCCGGCGGCAGTGCCGGTAATGGAGTTGGCGGGTACGGCGGAGCTTCCAACGGGGGCACTGGCGGATCGGGCATGTATGCGCTGGGAGGACCCGCCACGCAGTCCGATGATTTGGGAGGAACCGGGATTAGTGCCAATGGCGGCTCAGCCACCAGCGGGTTAACCGGCGGGGCCGGCGTAACAACCTCCGGGGGAAATGGCTCAGTGGGCGGTGACGGCATCAAGGCCTATGGGGGAACGGGATCAACGAACGTGTTGGGCTTCCCCCAAGGGGGTGCGGGAATATACGCCGAAGGCGGTCCGGGGGGCCTTGCTGGCTATTTCGAGGGCAACGTTTCCGTCTCTGGCGCGCTCAGCAAGACCGGTGGCTCCTTTAAGATCGATCATCCGCTCGATCCCGCGAATAAATACCTCTACCACTCCTTCGTCGAATCGCCCGACATGATGAACATCTACAACGGCAATGTCACCACCGACGCCAGCGGCACAGCCGTGGTCAGCATGCCCGCGTGGTTCGAGGCTCTGAATACCGATTTCCGCTATCAACTCACCACCATCGGCCAATCCGCACATTCCTGGATTGCTTCCGAGATTGCAAACCAGGCATTCACCATCAAGACCGACAAGCCGAACGTGAAAGTTTCCTGGCAGGTCACCGGCGTCCGTCAGGACGCTTGGGCCAATGCCCATCGCATCCAGGTGGAGGTGGACAAGGTTCAGTCGGACCAGGGGCACTATCTCCATCCGGAACTGTTTGGTCACGAAGGCGAACCGAGCATAGGCCAGATGCATCATCCCCGGCCTCCGGCGCCGGCGCCGGAACAATAGTTAGCGCTACGCGCGCTCGCTGCCGGGCTGCCCCTCCCATGCGCTACACTTCAATGTGTAACGCCGCTGTAATATGCGAGGGTTAAAATGCTCCCCATGGACGAAATAACAATCCAGCGGACGCCCGGCTCCGCGAGTGACGTCACTATACTAACCCTCACCGGTCCGCTGACCATTTCCACGTTGTTCGATTTTCAAGCCGCCATTCGCCAGCCCGATCTGAAAAGCACCATCATCGACTTCTCGGGCGTGCCGTACATGGATTCCGCCGGCCTGGGTATCGTGCTCAGCCACTGGGCGCACTGCCAGCGGATTGGCGTTAAGTTCGCGGCGGTGGGGATCTCAGAGCGCGTCCTGGTGCTGCTGGAGATGACTGGCGTCAGCAAAATACTGCCTTGCCTTGCCACCGTGGACGCCGCTGAACGCGCATTTTCCAGTGCCACGAATTCTCCTTCGGTGGCATCTGTTTAGCAGGGGTCTGGTTCTTTAGGCATTGCGCTGAAACCGTAAAATATATTGCCTGACCGTTAGACTCTTGTGATACGCTAGTGGATCAGACCCAGTTCTTTTGATGAAGGACTACATCGCCTTAACCAAGCCGCGTATCACTTGGCTCATCCTGATGAGCACGGGTGTTGGGTACTTTTTCGGCGCCCAGGCAGGCTGGCATGGATGGTCCAGTTGGCACTGGCTGACGCTGGTTCATACCATTATCGGGACCGGGCTCATCGCTTCTGGAACTGCCGCTCTCAATCAATGGATGGAGCGGGTGGCGGATGGCAAAATGCGACGCACGCAGGCCCGTCCTCTGCCATCGGGCCGCTTGGAACCTGCACCGGCTCTGACATTCGCGATCGCCATTTCCGCTGCTGGATTTGCGGATCTGTGGTTCGGCGCAAATCCCCTGGCCGCACTGCTAGGGCTGTTCACGCTGCTCACCTATTTGTTTATTTACACGCCGCTCAAGCAGCGCTCACCGCATTCCACCACCTTTGGTTCGCTCCCTGGCGCTATGCCTCCGCTCATCGGATTCGCTGCAGCCAGCGGCACGCTGACCTGGGACGCGTGGGTTCTGTTCGCCATTCTATTTCTGTGGCAGTTTCCGCACTTTTACGCCATCGCCTGGATGTACAAGGAAGACTACGCGCGCGCGGGCATCCTGATGTTGCCGGTGGTGGAACCGGATGGCAAATCTACCGCGCGCCGCATTCTGTTGTACTCCATTGCGCTGATTCCCATCAGCCTGATGCCGAAGTTTTTCGCCATGGCCGGCAACGTTTATTTGTATGGCGCTCTCGCGCTGGGCCTGGCGTTCGTTTACTACGGCCTGCGCATCCGCTGGGACCGCACCCGGCAGCAGGCGCGGCATGTGCTGCTGGCATCGGTGGTTTATCTGCCGGTGCTGTTCAGCCTGATGTTGTTTGACCGTCCCGCATGAAGCTGTTGGCGGTTCTCGCGTTGGTTGTCGCGCTCCTAGCCTGCTCGCGACATGCTCCTGCACTCCAAGTCCTCGGCGACATCCCGCAATTTGAGCTCACCGCGCAGAGCGGCCAGCCGTTCCACAGCCAGACGCTGGCGGGTAAGATCTGGGTGGCCGATTTCATTTACACCACCTGTCCCGGCCCATGCCCGCGTATGACTTCGCAAATGCGCGAGGTGCAGGACGCAGTGCTCAAGATGCCGGATGTGCGTCTGGTCTCTTTCAGCATCGATCCGGCGAATGACACGCCGCCGGTGCTGGCAGCCTACGCCAAAGAGCACGGGGCGGCCCCTTCGATTTGGTATTTCCTTACTGGTTCGGTGGCCACTCTTCAAACGCTGGATCGCGATGCATTCAAGCTGGGCGATATTAACGCGGCGATGCAGCACAGCACGCGCTTTGTGCTGGTGGATCGCCAGGGGCGCATTCGCGGCTACTACGACACTTCCGAATCGTCGGCCATTCCCAAGGTGATTGCCGACATTCGCGCGCTCGCGGAAGAACGCACGTAATGGACGTACATGCGTTACCGGCTCTCAATGCGACACTCAACGCGATTGCGGGGACGCTTTTAGCGATTGGCTATTGGCTGATCCGGCAGAAGCGAATCAACGCGCACCGTCGCGTGATGCTGACCGCGTTCGGGGTGTCGGTGGTTTTTCTGGTGAGTTACCTGGTGCACCACGCGCTGGTCGGCGTGGTCTACGATCAGCATAGCGGAGCGCGGCACGCCATTTACCTGACCATCCTGACCACGCATACCATTCTGGCGGTGATCACACCCGTGCTCGCCATCATCACGCTGCGGCGAGGCCTGCGCATGGACGTGAAACGCCATCGAGCCATCGCACGCTGGACGTTTCCGATTTGGATGTACGTCAGTGTCACGGGAGTGGTCGTGTATTTGATGCTTTATCGGTTCTGAGGCGAGGAATACGAGGGAGACGAGGAAGACAAGGAACGGCAGTAGTTGTCGAGGAAGCGGCTGGTCTCGTCGAGCAAGTCTAAAATCGTATCGGTTCTCGCGTAGCCAAGATCGCGGGTCAGAATCAGGAAGTAACGGCACTCCTCCAGAGAAGCTTGCGCGATGTTGAGGAAGCGCGCTTTGTCGGCACGGCCCCTGCGCTTGAATCCCTCGGCGATATTTGCTGGAACGGAAACTGCGGCGCGTTGCATCTGCGAGCAGAGCCCGAATGTCTCATGCTTGGGAAATCCCGCGGTTATCCGATAAACGCCGAGCACCAATTCGTGCGCCTTCTGCCAGACGAGCAGGTCTTGAAAATTCCTTGCCGGGGCTTGCAAGCAACCGAGTGCATTCCTGGTACTCCTTGTCTCCCTGGTATTT
>JBEKLB010000527.1:0-4235 GCA_050010415.1 Bryobacteraceae bacterium
TTCACGGCAAAGATCTTATTCGTCGGCCCCAGAACCTTTCACGGTTTTTCGCTCTGGTCGATTGCCCGCGTCGAACAACGCTTTTCAGGTTCGTCATGGTGGCCTTCGAACATCGTCATCCTTCGGGGCACCTTCAAACCAACCGATACATCCGCCGAGTACTTTGTCGAGGGCGCGCGTAGTGTCGGCGCGCTCACTCGTCTTCTTCCACTTATAGAGCGGTTGCCATGCGGACACACTGGAACTCGGAACTACGCTGCGGTCGCGATCCGAATCCTTCGTGATGGGGCGCCGAAAGCTGGCGTGCGCCTGATAGGCCGCGTCTACACGGATGATCAGGCGAATCGGCTACCAGCTCCTGGAGTCGGGATCTTTATTGACGGACCCTCTGAGAGCACTGTGTCATCAACAGATGCAGACGGTATCTACGACGCTTCCGGCCTGCCGCCAGGACGCTACACTCTCCATTTGGCAGCGAATAGTGCAAACGGCCGTTCCATGTTCGGGGTAAAAACGCCAGTATTCGAACTAAAGGCCGGGGAGATTGGAGGCGCGGATTTCTACCTCCGGTAGCTTGTCTTTGCTTAACTTGGGGACTCTGTCCCCAAACCCCTGGGATTTATCGCCTTCGCGCCAGAATGGGTCGTTTCAGGGGCGGCTCACGCCGCCCCGAGCCATTCCGGCCGCTGAGTCGGCGCTCCGGTCGCATCCCTGCGTCGCCGTATCTTCCGCCCAGGTGACAGTCAGTATAAGCCCGCCGTGATCATTTTTCAAAAAAGTGTTTGCCCGAGCGACCCTCTGCAGGTTATAAATATTCTTGTTCTGGTTCCGCTCCGTTGGCCGGTTTTGAAGTGGGTCTTCCGCACTTTTGGTGGACGTGCTGATTCCCTTTCTAGGTAAAACAAATATTACGCGGAATGTTTTAAGCCGGAAGGGCAAATGGCTGCCTCCCCCGGCCTTTTGCCTTTATGCCTGCCCGATCCATCATGCTTGACTCTGGAAGACATGTCTCGGCAGGGCGGCGTAATCATGATGACCGTCTCGGCAACTTCCGTTGGTTGCGCCTGTCCGCGATGTGGTGTGCATTCCTCTCACATTCACAGTCGTTATTCCCGCACGTTACGCGATCTCCCCTGCCACGGCGCGGCTGTGCGAATCTGTCTACGGACACATCGTTTTTATTGTCGGGCGCCTGATTGTCCCCGACGCATCTTCACGCAACGGTTGCCGGTCGTGGTTCCGCCCCATGGGCGACAAACCTGTCGACAGCGCAATGCTTTGCTTGAGATCGGATACGCATTGGGCGGGGAGGCGGGGTGCCGCCTGGCGGCGAAGTTGGGAATTAATTGCAGCGCAGACACAATCCTGCGGTTCCTCAACCAAGTTCCGTCTGCAGAACACGCCGGTGATGTCAAAGTTCTCGGGGTGGATGATTGGGCTTGGCGCCGCGGCCATCGCTACGGCACAGTTTTGGTGGATCTAGAGCGACGCCGACCTATCGATCTTCTTCCCGATCGTGAATCCGACACATTGGCAAAATGGCTTCTGGCTCATCCCAGTGTCCAGGTGATCAGCCGTGATCGCGCAGGTGCTTATGCCGAAGGTGCGCGGCATGGTGCTCCTGAGGCCGTTCAGGTGGCGGATCGATTTCACCTTTACTGCAATCTGACGCAGGCGCTCCAACGGGTCCTGGAGCGATTGGCTCAGGTTTTAGGCCAGGTTAAGTTACCTTCCGATTCGACACAATCAGATTCGACGCTACTGCTAAGCGAGCCGACGGAATTAGATGGCCTAGAGGGTTCATCGGTTCGAGAAGCTGCACCGCCGACACAGATCCAGCACCATCCCGAGCGCCAACCGTCGCGGGAGAAACAGAAGGCACGATTTGACGCGGTAATTGCGGCCTATCAGGAGGGTATCACCCTACGAGCGATCTCTCGTAAGTTCGGTCTTAGCCGCACGACCGTTCGACGCTATGTACGGGCGAAGGAATTTCTAGAACGTGCACCACGGCGCCGGCGGTCCGAGTTGGATTCCTTTCGAGGATACCTGCAGAAACGATGGGAAGAAGGCTGCCACAATGCGTCTCAACTTTGCCGCGAATTGCGTCGGCAAGGTTATGGCGGAGGGCGAAGCCGCGTAAAGGAATACGTGCAGCCCTGGCGCGCAAACTCGGTCCCAGCGTGCTCGAAGCCGCGCCGTCGGACTCTCCCTAACCTGCGATTGATCGCGCTTTGGTTAAGCAAGGCGCCGACGAAACGCAGCCCGTATGAACAGCGTTGGGCCGAGGCAGTCATCGCGAGCCATCCACAAGTCGCGACGGTCGAGCAGCTAGCACAACAATTCCGACAGGTGTTTCAGGACCGTGATTCCGATGCGTTGAAATCTTGGATGAAAAGAAGCGCAGCATCAGACATCCCCGAACTGAAGCGGTTCGCCGCCGGAATCGAACGCGACTATGAAGCTGTCTCCGCGGCAGTGGAGCAGCACTGGAGCAATGGACAAGTAGAGGGGCAGGTCCACCGCCTCAAGCTCCTAAAACGCCAAATGTACGGCCGCAGTGGCTTTCTACTGTTGCGCCGGAGAGTATTACCCTTCACAAGCGCCGAATCCCAGCGCTCTCCGTGACCCCACCGCCCAAAGTGCGGAAGCCCCTTTCAGTGTGCAGCAATGGCCGGTTTTCAGACGTCCATCGAGGGGAGTAGGCTGTTTTACGGCAACTTGCCGGCGCGCGGAACAGCAGGGCCTGGCCGAGTAGCTCGATACCAATCCCAGAATTTGTGTCATGTCCTGTGTATTTCTTTGCCCGGGAGGAACTGCCATCTCGGTTCCGGTGTCCAACTCAAGTGTGGGCGAACTTCATGGGAAGGGCTTCATGGTTCGAATCTTGACCCTGATTACTTGCGCCTCCGTCCCGTCGGTAGACTGCCAAACTCTCGAAGCGCCGTCCCAGTTGCGTTCTGGAATACTCGCCTATCAAAAGGGCGCCACTGAGGAAGCCATTGCGGACCTGGAGCAGGTTGTTTCTCTCGATCCACAATCCACCGTCGGGCATTTCTACTTAGCGTCGGCGTACGAGATGATGTGCTTTACTTCAGATTGCGATTCGCATTGGTCGGAGCTGGCAGTTCAGCAATACGCCAGGGTTTTGGAACTGGACCCCTCCCACAAAGAGGCTCTGAAGAGGATGGCGTCAGTCATTTACGGACTGCAGCGCATCGAGCGCATCGATGAGGCGGAAGGCCTTTACCGGAGAGCAGCCAAGCTGGATGCGAACGATGCGGAAGCGCTTTATGCAATCGCAGTCTTCGACTGGATCCGCGTCTATAGAGCGCTGGGGGAAGAAAGGCTCCGGTTCCATCGTGGACAGAAACAAGCGCTGATTGGACTGCCTACCTGTTCCGAGGTTCGGACCAAAACGATGCCCGACATTGACGAGGGCATTGCGCTGTTAACGAGAACATTGCAGCTTGTAAGTTATTCCGAACCGCAGCTGTACATGGCTTGGTTCTTTATGGAGCGCGCTGAGATTCAATGCGGTGACCGCTCTGCCTACAAACAGGACCTGAAATCCGAACAGCAGTGGCTGAATCAAGCTTGTGTAGCTTGGCACCATTGGAGAGCTCCGTACCCGTGGCTTCCGAGTCCACCCCCGCCCCCACGCCGGCGCGGCGATACCTGCAGTTGGAGCGGACGCGACTGAGGACAACTCCCTTCCTTCAGGAGCGCCCAGATTACGCTGGCTGATTACTTCCTGACGGTCACGCTAGGGTCGACAACCATCCGGACGTGAAGTCGGCGTTGCTGACTTGTGCCGCTCGTGATCGCAACCGGGGTCCTTCGCGCTCATCAGTCCACTTTCTATTACCAATCCCAGCGCTCTCCGTGAACCCACCACCAAAAGTGCGGAAGACCCACCTGAAGTGTCCACGTATGGCCGGTTTTGAGACGTCCACCGAGGATCAATGTCTCGTAACCCGGCTATTTGCAGAGTGTGGATACTGTATTTGACCTTGCCACCGATCGCGATGGCGCAAGCGCCTGATCCCCGCATAGGCGAATTAAAGAAGGAGGCTGCGCTACTCAAGATCACGATCGCCGACCAAGAGCGGAGAATTACGGAGTTAGAGAGGATCGTGAAGGCATTGCAGCCGGTTGCTGCGCCTGTGCCGACGACCATCCCTGCGCCGATCCCGCCTTGGCATCTAGCGCCGAATTGGATCCTAATTAAGAAG
>JBEKLB010000528.1:0-4811 GCA_050010415.1 Bryobacteraceae bacterium
CGCTATTTTTTGGAAGCTGCGTAGACCGCTCCCGAACTGCATGGGACTCGATTTCTCTTCCTCGCTGCTCGTCAATCGTTGCCGGCAGTGAGCATCCTCCGGCAGAGCCGTGGGATGTCCCTTCCGGATTAGCCGGGGAAAAGATCCAAACCGAAGACATGGTGAAAAAGCGCGGCTGATTTTGGCGGAATGCAGCGCCTCGATCCACTTTGTGTATTCTGGACAAATCGCCGGCACCGTGGTCGCTCAAGCTTTATCTGATGCGTCCTGCGCGCGTCCCCTTTGCAGACGCCGACAGCAAATCGGAGGATCTCTATCTGGTGTTCGAGAAGCCTACCATCCTCGCCTATCGCAACGCGCCCGGCGCCCGCATTCTCAAATACCACCGCCTTCTGCACGGCCGGAGCCATATAGAGATGGGTATGAATGCATTTTCAAATTAAACCAAGAGCCTGCGAAATAACCAGATTTAGCGGGTCAGGGTTTCAGTGAGCGTACAGAGCCAATTCAAGCAATTGGAGATTGCAGCAAAAGGCATTGCAATAACTATGTGATGTTCGCTGAAAGAGCACTGCTGGTATCGCTGAACGCATGGTTGAGGCCGCCGGCAAGGGCTTTCATGCTGGCTGTCGCTCCAAATGCGATGAGCGCCACAACAAGCGCATACTCAACCAGGTCCTGGCCTTCTTCCGAGGACAATAAAAGATGCAATCTCAGAGCTAATACCGACAGTTTGTTTAGAATCTTCATGGGGCGCCTCCCTTTTTCACAAGCAATTTACTAGATTCTAATGCTCATAGGGCAAAATGCGATACAACATTCAGGTTATGGGAAGCCGCTTTTGTATCAAATTCGATACTTCTTCAGTTCGAATGAGTGGTTACTGTAGATTGTCAGAGTTCCTCTCCGGTTTCGCGCCCGGCTTTTCTTCTTTCACAGGCTCCACGCGGACCTTCGCGATGCGGCGGCCATCCATTTCTGCCACGGTTAGGCGACGAGACTCAAAAACAGTGCTTTCACCGGGTTCTGGAATGTGGCCGAGGCGCATCAGCAGGAATCCGGCAAGCGTCTCCACGCCTCCGTCGCGAGGCAGGCGCCATTTCATCTGCGTCTCCAGGTCGCGAAGGTTCACGCCGCCGTCCATCAGCAGGGCTCCCGATGCGGTGGTGATGACCGGAAGTGCGGGCGAGTCGAATTCGTCTTCGAATTCGCCAGTCAACTGCTCGATCGCATCCTCGGCAGTAACCAGGCCAACGGTGGAACCGTACTCATCCACCACGATGGCGAAGTGACGTCGGCGCTGCTGAAAATCGCGGATCAGGTCGAGCACAGATTTGGTTTCGGGAACAACCAGAACGTCGCGCATCACCTGGCCCAGTTTCAGCTCGGCGAAAGGCGTGGCAGTGGGGCGGGACACCTTGCTCTCCCAGTTCTCCGCAGCCAGGCTCTTCGGCAAGCCTGGAGCTGCCGCTGGGGCTCCCGGACTTTTGGGCCGTAGATGCATCAGACGCCATAAATCCTTCGAGTAGACGACGCCGACGATGTGCTCTGGACCGCGCGTCTCGTCGTAGACAGGAACACGGGAACGCTTACGGTCAATAACCCGTGCACTGGCTTCTTCAAGAGGCATGTTGGAGGGCAGGGAGAATATTTTCTGCCGCGGAGTCATGATTTCGCGGATGGAAACGTCGTCGAGCTCCAGGGCGCGATGGATGACGGTCTCCTGAAAAGCCGGCAGGAGCCCCATTCGGCGGGCCGCGGTGGCAATCAGCTTGAGTTCCTCGGGCGAATGTACCTGGGCGCGCTCGGTCAATTGGATATCGAAACCGCGAAGTATGACGGCAGCCGAGCCCTTCAGGAACCGAACCGCGGGGCGGACCAGGGCCATGAATACAAGCATGGAGGGTGCAACCGCGACGGCCAGCGCCTCGGCGCGGCGCAGCGCCAGAGACTTGGGGACCAGTTCGCCCACCAGCACGTGAAAGTACGTAATGATGGCAAATCCCAAGGCGACTGCCCCGATATGGGCGTAAATCTGTGCGTGGGCCAGGTTCAGGTTCAGCGCGTCCAGGCCGTCGAGCAGAACACCGGCGGCTAGTGGTTCGCCGATCCAGCCAAGCGCCAGGGAACACAGGGTGACGCCGAGTTGGACGGCGGGCAGGAAGGTGTCGAGGTCCTGCTGTAGGCTACGAACGGCGCGCGCTCCGGGAACGCCTGCGGCCAGCATCTGCTCGATGCGGGTGTCGCGAATGGAAACCAGAGCGAACTCCGCGGCCACAAAAAAGGCGTTGGCCAGAATAAGCATGGCCACGGCGACAAATTGCAGCAGTGGAAGACCGTGCATCTGGGTGTGAGGATAGCAAAGTACCGGGATCAGGGATTAGGGAATAGGGAATAGAGCTCGTCCCCGACAGGTTGCGGAAGAGAGGCGAGGGGCCGTGGGAACCATCGGGCGGCATCTTGCGTATGGAGGAGCAGACACGATTTGGCGCTGAGAGCACGGCTGGGTGACGGCCAGGCGAGTGGGGCCGTCTCACTGGACAGGTATTCTTTGTCGATTTATTCGCGCCGTGAGGATTTGCGGCTTTCTTGAGATTCAGGGGGATTCTGGTGGCTGCATCGAAGAAGAGCAGACGATTCTGGATTTGGCTGTCGATTGGCATTCTGTTTATTTTGGTGGTTGCGGGGCTTGGGCTGGCGCGGCTTGCCAAGGGTTCTACTATCGATCCAAACAAACTGGCCAAGGTTACGCGCGGCGACGTGGCGCGGTCAGTTGTGGCCACGGGACAAATTCAGCCAATTACCAAAGTGGAAGTAAAGAGCAAGGCCTCCGGAATCGTGGAAAAGCTCTACGTGGATATCAACAACGTGGTACACAAGGGCCAGGAGTTGGCGCAACTGGATCAGCAGGAGATTCAGGCGCAGGTTGAGGCGCAGCGGGCGCAACTTGCCTCTGCCGAGGCCAACGTATCCACGTTCGAAGCCAACATCGAGCAGGACAAGGTGAATGCAAACGCGCCGGACCTGCCCATGTACAAGGCCACGCTGGACCGCAACCTGGAGATGCAGAAGGAAGGCATCGTGAGCCGGCAGGCGCTGGACGATGCGGATAAGGACTACCTTGCCGCGCTCACACGGCGTGACTCCTCCAAGGCGCAAATCGGCGTGGATACGGCAAAGCTGAAGCAGGCGCGAGCGCTGGTTCAGCAGAGCCAGGCCAGCCTGAAGCAACTTGAGGAGCAACTGAGCTACACAACGATCGTGGCGCCAATGGACGGAGTGATCCTGTCGCGCGACGTGGAGATCGGCGATGCCGTCAGCTCGATACTGGTGCTGGGCTCGACAGCCACGCTGGTTATGACCGAGGGCGACATCAACGAGGTGTATGTACAGGGCAAGGTGGACGAAGCCGACATTGCCCACGTATATATGGGCCAGCCGGCGCGCATCAAGGTGGAGAGCTTCCGTGACCGCTACTTCAGCGGCAAGGTTACCAAGATTGCGCCGATGGGCGTGGAAAAGGACAATGTAACCACATTTGAGGTGCGGGTTTCCATCAACAACCCGGGCGGAGAACTGAAGGCTCTGATGACCGCCAATGCCGAAATCCTGCTGGACGAGCACAAGGGCGTGCTAACTGTGCCGGAAAACGCGGTGATGTACGACAACAACAAGAATGCTACGGTGGCTATCCCCGACAAGAGACAGAAGGACGGCCAGCGGAAGGTCCCGGTGCAGGTGGGGCTCTCCAACGGCTCCGTGACGGAGATACTGAGCGGCCTGAAAGAGGGCGACCAGGTGGTGTTGCAGCAGTGAAACAGTGAAGAAGTGAACAAGTGAAGAAGTGAACCAGGGCGCATCGGACATCTTGAAACTGTTCGTCGCCGCACATGAGTGTTCGGAATCGGACAACCAGGTTCACGTGAAACACGAATTCCTAAGCCCGAACTGATGATTCTGTTTGGGTTACATCAACAAGGCCTTTGGCATCCAGGATGCCACAAACAATTTGGAATCATCCTGTCTTCACTCTTTTACTTTTTCACTTCTTCACTGCACTTCGAAACGAGGCACACGATGAGGCATCTCCTGGTAGTAACAGCGGCGTTGGCGCTGGCGTCGGTTCCAGCGCTTGCGTCTGAGGCCACCTTTGAGCGCAACCTGACCGTCAACGGCAGAGTTGAGCTTACCGTCGCCACTGGTTCGAGTCCCTGCACAATATCAGCATTGAATACGAGATTGAAGCGCCGGCGGACGCGTACCTCTCGGCATCCACCGGTTCGGGGAGCATCAACGACGACGGCATCGGCGACAACGCCAAGCTCTCCACCGGCTCCGGCAGCATTCACGCCAGCGGACTGCACAACGGCTTCTCGGTGAACACAGGTTCCGGCGACATTTTTGTCGAGGCGACCGGGCAAGGCGATGTGAAGGCCCATACCGGCTCGGGGAGCATAGAACTGCACGATGTGCGGGGCGGGCTGGATGCGGAGACAGGGTCGGGCAACATCAAGGTCTCGGGAACTGCCGCGGCCGCCTGGAAGCTTCACACGGGTTCCGGCAGTGTAGAGTTGTGGCAGGGAAGCGGGGGCTTCACGCTCGATGCTTCCACCGGATCGGGAGGCATCTCCACTGATCGCGAGATGACGGTGCAGGGCTCGTTCGATAAGCACCACATGACCGGCAAAGTCGGCGGCGGCGGACCTACGGTGTGGGTTGAAACCGGGTCGGGGAGTATTCGGATTCATTGAGAAAAGCAGTGGTTAGTGGATAGTGGTTAGTGATTAGCCGGGCGGCGTCTGGGTGGCCCG
>JBEKLB010000529.1:0-4183 GCA_050010415.1 Bryobacteraceae bacterium
AGATTGGGAAACAGAGTTCGAAAAACCGGGTAGATCTGTCGCAAGACGCGATAACTAAGATTCGGTTCTTTTCGCGGCTCCACGGGATAGATATACGCCGGCCTGAAAATATAGAGTCGCGGAAACCCGGAGGCGACCAGCGCATTCTCAGCTTCTCCCTTGTATCGGGCGAAAGCCATTCGGCTTTTTCCCGTGGGGTCGGCACCATTCCCGCTCAAAAACGAGAACGCTGCGTCGGGACTACTTCTTCGGAGAACTCTCGCGAGCTCTATAACGTAGCCGACCGTTACCGCACGAAGTTGCACGTCTGATACCGCCCCGGTATATGCCCCGAGGCAAAAGATTGCCGCATCCTGGTCCGAAAGTGCCCCCGCCAGTGCAGAGCAATCTCCGAAGTCTTGATGTAGGACTTCACGCAGCTTAGGGTGCGACATGCCCAGTGTCCTGCGGTTGATCGCAGTCACACTTCCAACCGTGGGCTGGTCGAGCGCATAGCGAAGTGCGTAGCCGCCCACCATGCCCGTGGCACCCAGGATAACAAGCCGTGTTTTCCCATTCGTCGGAACGTCCATTTTCGACTCCCTGTACTACGACTGTGTTCGCCGACTCCATCCGGTGGTTCGATGATTATGATAGTGCGCGCTCGTCCAGCCAGTCGACATAGAGCAGACGCTCCGCAAATAGCCAAGCGTCGTCCACTTTCACAAAAGTGTCTTGGTAGCGGAGCGAAGCCACCATCAAGCGTTTCTTTTCGCCGTGAACTGTGACATGGTGCGCCAGGCAGTAGGCTTCGCCGGTTGCTCGCCCATTCGTTAATGTAAAGATTGTGCTCTGCCCGAGGAAATGCGTCGTCGCGTCATACTTGTTCAGGTCTGCAAAGACGGGAGCCAGCGCCTCACGTGAGTTGAGTACCTGCGAGGGCGTTGGATCTTTGGCATTCATGTAAACCACGAAATGCGTGTCTGTGGTGAAAAGAGACATCTGACCTTGCGCATCGCGCCGATCGGCGCAATGGGCGTAGGCCTCGACGAGTTCCCGGATAGCGAGGCGATCCGCGGCTTCTTCGGGCGAGATCGTAATGCGTTTGCTCATAATCTGGTCTCCTTGGTTTAAGTGGGGATCTACGCGCTAGGCGAGAGCCTTCCGGCAGGGCCACTATTTTCCTTGGGTCATTGCTTTCCTTTCGCCTATAACTTTGGGGCAAAAGGGAGCTTATTCGAGGATAGCCCTCGGTTCCAGATAGGCCTCGATCCCGAACGTTCCGAATTCGCGGCCGACGCCGGAATGCTTGAATCCGCCGAACGGCGCCTGTTGATCATCCAGCAAGCCATTGATCGCTACCCGGCCGGCTCGGATCTGAGATGCGACGCGACGTGCGCGCTGAAGATCGGTGCCGCTCACGTAAGCGTGGAGGCCGTACTCCGTATCATTGGCGATCCGAATCGCATCCTCGTCATCCTCGTAGGTGATGACCGAGAGAACGGGGCCGAAAATCTCTTCCTGGGCAATCGTCATATCATTTCTCACATTGACAAATACCGTGGGTTTCACAAAGTAGCCGGATTCGAGGCCCGGCGGATGTCCTTCGCCTCCGACAAGTACCTCTGCGCCCTCTTCAATGCCCTTGTGAATGTATGACTGTACCCGCTCATACTGTTTCTCGGTCACCATTGGGCCGACAGCGGTTTTTGGATCGGCGGGATCGCCGGCTGCAAAAACGGGAGCGGTGTCCAGGAGCGCTTTTTTGACTTCATCGAAGCGACTCTTAGGCACCAGAAGCCTGGTTCCCGCAACGCAAGCTTGACCATTGTTCATGAAGCCGATAATGAATGCGTTCGGGATGGCTTTTTCTAGATCGGCATCATCAAGCAGAATGTTTGGGGACTTGCCGCCCAGTTCAAGCGTGACGCGCTTCATTGTCGCAGCACCATCGCGCATAATCGATCTTCCGACTGCGGCCGAACCAGTGAAGGAAATCTTGGCCACGTCCGGATTGCGAACGAGTTCCGCTCCGACGACATCTCCTCGTCCGGCGACAACGTTGCAAACTCCCTTCGGAAGTTTTGCTTCGTGTATGCATTCCAGCCACACACTCGTTTGCAAAGCACTTAATTCGCTCGGCTTCATCACCACCGTGCATCCGGCCGCGATTGCGGAAGCAAGTTTCATGCAAAGAAAAAAGGCGTCGGCGTTCCACGGGGAAATCAGGCCGGCAACGCCAACGGGCTCCATCGTAACTGTTGTTTTGCCCCAACTCCGAATCAGCGGAAGCTCATGAAGGGCCTTCTCGGCCGCTTGAAACACATCGGCACCTGCCTGCACGATTGGCGCTGCAAATTGGACAACACCGCCATACTCTTCGACCATGATCCTCGTGAGATCATCGACCCGAGCCGAGACCGCCTTGTGCAGGTTGCGCAGAATCTCCAGGCGCTCTTGTTTGGCAGATTGCCCGAAACATGCGAACGCTTGCTTGGCGGCGGCGACCGCACGACGTGCGTCCTCCTCGTCGGCGAGCGTTATGCGGGCAATCGGTTTGCGGTTTGTGGGATTGATGACATCCATGACTTCGCGGCCGTGAGATTCAACAAATGCCCCATCAATGTAGTGTGTCTTGATCGTTTTCATTCTGTTTCTCCTCGTTAAGCCGACTGCCATGTCCGAGCGAAGTGACATCGCAATCAATTGGTCTAGCTTCAGATATCACCTCAGCTAGAAATTGTTGGAAATGATATTGACCAGGCAAACTTGGCTCTATCGCGTAGACAGATTGGTAATAGGGAACCCTCCGTGCCTGCAGGAGAGAAAGATTATTCGAGGATAGCCCTCGGTTCTAGAAACGCTTCGATCCCGTATCTGCCATATTCGCGCCCGACGCCGGAATATTTGAACCCTCCCCATGGCGCCTGCGGATCATCCGTCATGTTGTTGATCACCACACGACCAGCCCGCACCTGTGAAGCTACGCGTCGCGCACGCTGAAGGTCCGTACCGAGGACAGCAGCGTGGAGGCCATATTTAGAGTCGTTGGCAATCCGGATCGCCTCGTCCTCAGAGTCATAGGCAATGACGCTCAGTACGGGGCCAAAGATCTCCTCCTGGGCGATCGCCATGTTGTTCGTCACATTGACGAAGACCGTCGGCTTCACAAAGAAACCCTCATCCAAACCTTCCGGATGCCCCTCGCCGCCGACGAGAACTTCCGCGCCCCCTTCGATGCCTTTTCGTATATAAGCCTGCACGCGTTCGTACTGTTTCTGCGAGACCATTGGTCCGACAGCAGTCTTGGGATCAGCAGGGTCACCGACTGTGATGTTCCGCATTGCGTCATGTATGCCCCTTTTCACCTCATCGAGCCGGCTTTTGGGCACGAGGAGGCGCGTTCCTGCGGCGCATGCCTGACCGCTATTCAAAAAGGCCATAACAAGGGCCGACGGAATCGCCTGGTCTAAAACAGCGTCATCAAGCAGGATTGTGGGCGATTTGCCCCCGAGTTCCAGTGTGACGCGTTTCATGGTGGCCGCACCGTCCCGCATGATTGTTTCGCCTACCGCCACTGAGCCCGTGAAGGAAATTTTCGCGACGTCTGGATTGCGCACGAGTTCGGTGCCTACGACATTGCCGAGCCCAGTGACAACGTTCAAGAGACCCTTTGGGAGATTTGCCTCGTGTAGTGCTTCAATCATTACCTGGGTCTGAATTGAACTCATTTCGCTCGGTTTAATGACAACGGTACAACCGGCAGCCACAGCCGAGGCGAGCTTGAGGCATATGAACAATGCGTTTGCATTCCATGCGGTAATCAGCCCGGCCACACCAACTGGCTCCAAAGTGACCGTTGTTTTGCCCCAACTGCGTGTCAGCGAAAGCTCCTCAAGACCCTGCTCGGCGGCGCGGAACGCGTTAATCCCCGATTGAACGATGAGACCAGCGAACTGGACGACCCCTCCATATTCCTCAACCATTGCCGCCGTCAGATCGTCCAGGCGTGCCGACGCAGCCTCGTGCAGTCGACGCAAGATCGCCACTCGCTCTTCTTTGGTCGATTTGCTGAAACTCGCGAATGCGCGTTTCGCGGCTGCGATGGCGCGTCGGGTGTCCTCTTCATCGGCAAGCGTGACGCGACCAATTATCTGACCGTTGGTCGGCTGAACAATGTCCATGACTTCGCGGCCGTGAGATT
>JBEKLB010000530.1:0-4175 GCA_050010415.1 Bryobacteraceae bacterium
AGATCACGATCACGAACACACAGAAGGCCAGCAGCAGGAGGGCGAGGGGAGGATCGGCCAGCCCCAACTGCCGGGCGATCCAATTGAGCGCGGGAGAAGAGCGCGACAGCACCAGAAGAATCACCGCGGCGGCCAGCCAGCTTACCGAGTACTCCACGCGGATATGCGATCGGCGAACGGAGAACAGAACCATCGCAGCCAGCAGGATGCTGAGAACGGTGGTGACATTGAGTAGGCGCTCCATGCTTTTCCTATTCCTGCGGAGTATCCTTCCTTCGGCGGCCTTCGAATTTCAGAACGTTGATAAACACCCCCAGCAGCACGTGGAAGATGTAATACAGCGATTTTACCGCGGTGATGGTGCTGCGGCCAGTCTTGCGAGGACGCATCCCGACGGGCACTTCCTGGAATTGGAAGCGCTTGCGCTGCAAGACCACTAACGCCTCAATTTCGGGATATTCCAAGGGAAAACTACCAGTGAAGACACGCAACGCCTGGCGGTTGACGCCCACGAATCCGGAAGTAGGATCGCTCACCGGTTTTCCCAGAATGGGCCGAAGCACCTGGCGGAAAAACCAGATGCCGATGGCGCGAACGGAGCTGGTGTAAGCGCCATTGCCGTTTTGAAATCGCGAGCCGATCACCATGTGGCATCCGGTTTCGCGCAGTCTCTCGAGTAAAGCGGGTATGTACTTCGGATCGTGCTGCCCGTCGCCATCCACGCGAATCACATACTCGTAGCCGAGTTCAAAGGCCAGTTTGTATCCAGCCTGCACAACTCCACCCAGACCCAGGTGATAAGGCAAGCGAAGGACGCTGGCCCCCGCCGCCCGCGCGCTGCGGTCCGTTCCGTCGGTGGATGCGTCATCCACAACCAGAATGGGAGCTCCCGGCACAACGCCGCGCACTTCCCGGATCACTCCGGCGATGGCGCCCACCTCATTGAATGCCGGTATCAGAACCAGAAACTGATTCGGCCCGCCGGCCGGCTTCACAGAGCAGCCACCTGACGCGGACTGATGGAATAACGACGGATCAGGCGCCGGAATTGATTGGTAGTAAGCCGTCGCTTCATCCCGCGGCGCTGGCCCCAGATCCGGGGAAATCGCACCAGCAATTCGAAATGGCTGCGAACCACATACCAAGGCAGCCGAACAAAGCTGCCGCCTGCGCGCTGAAACTCGGCTGCCTTGCCGCGCCCGCCGAGAGCGTAGAGGAGATGCCAGAAGTAGCGCGACATGGCATAGAAGGGAACCAGCAGCAAATCGGGAACCGGAAAATTCTTGAAAATCACGAACAGGCGATTTCGCTCCACGTAATATGCTTTGAGCGCGGAAGCCTGGCCCGCAGAGTGCGAATAGCGATGTTCCACTTGCGCCTCGGGAACATACAGGCACTCCCAGCCGGCCCAGCGCGCGCGCAAGCCCAGATCGGTGTCCTCGCAATATAAGAAGAAGCTCTCATCGAAGAGGCCGATTTCCTCCAGCATTTCGCGCCGATAAAAGGCCGCCGATCCGCTGGGCAAGAGCGCTTCTTCTTTGCGCGCATACGCCGCCGGGGATTCCAGGTGCCCGCGCTGCTTGCTGCTTCCGTCCATACAGAGCAGCATGCCCGCCGAATCCAGAGAGCCGTCGCTCGCGTGGCGCACTTGAGAGGCGCACATGCCGACGTCGGGGCGCGGCTCCATGGCCCGAAGCAAAGCTTCCAACCAGCCCGGATGCGCGGCCGCATCGTCATTCAAAACGGCCAGGTACGGCGCTCCCGATCGACGAAACGCTTGATTGACGGCTGCTCCAAAGCCGACGTTCCGATGGTTGGCGATCACCTGAACCCGCCCGCCAGATTTGGCCACGCTTCGTCCGCTATTGTCGACCACGATCACTTCAAAATCGGAAAAAGTCTGGCGCTCCAGTGAGGCCAGGCATTCCGCCAGAGTCTCGTCCGCCGCAAGCGTTGGAACAACCACAGTCACCGTTGGGTGCACTTGGCCGGACAGAGGTTCTGGTGCCATCTCAACTTGTGCATAGCCTCTAAATCGCGGGCCAAAACATAGTCCAGAACATTAGGATACGATAGTGGCTTGCATAGACACTTACTATACATTCTCCTTGTGAGTGGCGTTCTAGCGCAAACGGGATTGGCGCAGACGCCTGCGCATCTTGGCGAAATCCGGCAGCTCACCAATGGCGGTGAGAATGCCGAGGCGTATTGGGCGCCGGACGGCCAGCGCATCATTTTTCAATCCACGCGCGACAAACTGCAGTGCGATCAGATTTTCATAATGAATCGCGACGGTTCTAACCAGCACATGGTTTCCACTGGTAAGGGCCGCACCACCTGCGGGTATTTCCTTCCGGACAATAAACACATCCTGTACGCTTCCACGCATGAGGCCGGCGACGCGTGCCCGCCCGCCGCGGACCGCAGCAAGGGCTACGTGTGGGCCGTCTATCCGACGTACAAGGTGTATCTGGCAACCGACGACGGCAAGATTCTGAAGACGCTGGCCGGAGCGCCGGGCTATAACGCCGAAGGCACGGTGAATTTCAAGACGGGGCGCATTGTGTATACGTCGATGCAATCGGGCGATCTGGATCTATGGACCATGAAGCCGGATGGGTCCGATAAAAAGCAAATGACGAAAACCGATGGATACGACGGCGGCCCGGTGTTTTCCCGCGATGGCAAGCAGATAGTGTGGCGCGCGAATCATCCGCAGACGCCCGAAACCGAGAAACGCTATCACGAACTGCTGAGCGAAAACCTGACGTCGCCGATGAAAATGGAGTTGTTCCTATCCAACGGCGAGGGTAAGAACACGAAGCAAATCACGAATTTCGGATGTGCGAGTTTTGCACCTACCTTCACCCCGGACGGGAAGAAGATTCTCTTCGCCTCGAACAAACACAACTGCGATGGGCGAAAATTTGAGCTGTACCTGGTGAACACGGACGGCACGGGCCTGGAGCAGGTAACGGATTTCGGCGGATTCACGGCCTTTCCCGAGTTCGCGCCCGACGGCAAGACCATCGTGTTCGCCTCCGACAAGGGCGCGAAGACACCGTACGAATTCAACATCTTCACGGCCGAGTGGAAGTAGCTAACGGCGCGTGAAAACCGCGTAGAGGGCCCACGGAACCACTCCGAGTTGTATCGAAAGAAATGCTCTGTTGACGCCGCGGTTCGCGGTTTGAAAGAATGAACGCGTCGACGCGGCTTGGAGCACAAGAGGAGCTTTTCACGGTTGTATTTACGAACGTTGGGAATCATCGCGCTTCTAGCGTTCGCGGCCTCGGCCGACACGTCCGCTAAGCTCACTCGCGACGACGCGAAGAAGCTCAAGAGCCCGGAGGCGAACACCAGGAAATCGATCGACCGCGGCCGCGTGATTTTCTTACAAAATTGCACCAGTTGCCATGGCGAAGATGGCAAGGCCGAAGGTTCCCTGGTTGCTTCCGCTACCGATCTTACATCCCCGAAGCTCTACAACAGCGGGACCAGCGAAGGTGAGATCTTTCGCAGCATCCGCGACGGCGCGGGCGATCAGATGCCTGCGTTCCAATCGCAGCTCGCGAACGAAACCGACATTTGGAATTTAGTGAATTTCATCCGCAGTTTGTGGCCGGAATCCATGCGGCCGCCGGTCCAATAGCCCAGAGGAGAGTCAACATGAACGACAACAAGAACGGCGAACTTCAGAAAGCGAAGCCCAGCAACGATGGTGGCGCCGGCGCCGGTGAACCGGAGGCCCGCCCATCGCGCCGGGGCTTGTTGTCTTCCTTTGGAGCCGGCGCCGCCGCCGCCGCGCTCGTCAATCCGGGCAAAATCTTCGCTGCCACTCCTCCTCCTATTCCGTCGATTCGCATCGCCAAGGACATCACCGACAGTTTGGTGGAGGCCACCAGGCTCGGCTCTTTCGACGCCAAGGGAGGTATGACCGGCGCCGAGGTTTTCGCCAAGTCCTGCAAGGATGAAAACCTGGCCGCGTTGTTCTGTTGTCCGGGCAATTATCAGATCATCAACGCGATTTCGGCGGCCGGGATTCCAGCGTTTTGTCGCGGCAAAGTGAGAAGTTCCTAATTGGGCAAAGTAGAAAGTTCCTCTTGACAGCTAAAAACTGGAAGGGTGGAACGAATTGCGATGAACCAGGGGGAACGAGATTGGCTGGAATGGCT
>JBEKLB010000531.1:0-4153 GCA_050010415.1 Bryobacteraceae bacterium
ACGCCCCAGCGCGTTTTCGGCGAAGGTGTAGCGTTCTACGGCTGCGATGTGGCGCGCCAGATCGCCCGATGAGAACACATCGTCAGCGTGGCGCCACTCCAGTTTGTCGGGAGGCACGGCGCCGAGCACTCGCAGGGCTCGCTCACGGATGGTTTCGAAATACGCCAGGAAGCTCTCGATGTTCCGAATTTCCATGAGACCAGTTTGTCAGGTTGCTATGCTTCCTCGCGCTGGGTGCCGAGGTAGCGGCTGGCGAGGACCGATTCGGCAACGGCGGCGAAGAGCACCAGCAGCATGACGTACCACCAGAGAGCTTCCCTGATTTTGCCGGGAGCCGAGGGGCCGGGCGCTGGCGCGTTCTCGGAGCCCTTCCCGCCTGTGCCTTGCCATAGAGCCAAGACATCCTCGGGGATCACGTCGAGGCTCGACTCCTTAGGATCCGGGTTGACGGCCACTTCGTCCTGGCGGCCATTGGCGAGGCGAAGCTGGTAATAGCCGGCCTCGGTAAGTTGGAACGATTGCGCGGAAGCAGCCTCGCCCAGAGTGAGCGGGCGCTTGCCTTCGGGGTCCGTGACTTCCACGCCCTGCGCTTGTTCTTTGGCGTTACGAAGGTCGAGAAAAGCGTCCACCGGACGCGCACCGCCCTGGCGTTCGCTGCCCGCGAGATAACGCGCGGTCTGCTCGATGAAGGGAACGAAGGCGGGATCGAGCGGAAAATCGTTGGTGAGGTTGTCGAGCCCGGACGTTAGCAGTACGACGCGGCCCTCACCGATCCGCTTCTCGAGCAACAGCGGCGTTTGATCGGCCAAACGGACAATTACGCGCGCGGCTGCGGGACCCGCGCCGGGATCGACATTGAGGGCATAGAAAAACTTGACGCCTGGCCAGCCGTTGGCTTTGGCGACCGCGGGATACGACGAGTCGCTGGAGCCGACTGCCATGTAACCACCGGGAACGCGAGTGTAATCACGCGTCTCAATAATGTGTGCACCGAAGATGGGAATCTGCGAACGGCCGCCCGCGGAGGTGCCCGCGGCGATGAGCAGACTGCCTCCGGAGCGCACGTACTGGCTGAGCGAATTTTCGAGCAGCGAAGGAAGGGAATTGAGATCGGAGAGAACGATGAAGGCGTAATTGGACGGCTTACGATCCGCGGCTTCGCTGACGTTGATGGATTCGAGCGCAAAGGCCGATTGCGCAGCCGCCGAGAGCGCGGCTCCGATGTAGAGCGGCGAGCGGTTGTCACCATAGTTATGGATAACCAATGCTTTTTGCGGATCGGAACGCGCCACCGCAAAGCGGCGAAGGTCGTCGGCGGGGAAGCCGTCAGCGGAGTCGATCTTGATCTCGCAGCGGCTGAAGCCGTAGGGAACATCGAGGGCGGGGAAGTCGACGGTGGCGCGTCCATTGGCAGGGACGGCGACGGTTTTGTTGGCGGTGGTTTTTCCGTTTACAACCAGGGACGCGGTACGCTGGGCGGCGGGAGTTCCGAAACCAGAGATCACGGCCTGTACGTGAACGGGCTTCGCGTCCTTGCCCCAGACTTGTCCGGGCGCATCCACCGATTCGACGGTCCAGTTGGGTTGGCCCTTGGTGACCACGGCGTGGGCCAGCAGTTTAACGTTGTCGGGTAACGCCATGTCGGAAAATGTGGCAGCTAAGTCAGCGCGTTGCATGTCGCTGAACAAATGGAGCTCGATGGGAGTGCGGACGGACTCGGCCAGGGCACGCACCGCGCGCGCCAATTCGCCGAAATTACCGTGACCATCGCCGGGTTGAATGGCTTGCACCGCGGCGCGCAATGCCGACTGATCTTCGACGACTTGCGTCATGAATCGCAACTGGGAGCCAAAGGCCGCCACTTGCGCGCGGGCAGCGCCCTTTCCGGAGAGCACGGTGATGGCTGCGTCCTTGGCGTCGGCCAGTCGAGTGCCGGCGCGCATGCTAAACGAGTTGTCCACCACCAACAGCACCAGCCGGTTGCTGGCGAGAGCGGACGCGTTGCGATTGATGAATGGATTGGCGAAGGCGACAATCAGCAGCAGCAACCACAGCAGCCGCAACGCAAGAAGCAGAAAATAACGGAGCCGGCGATGCCGCGTGGAGGCTTGGGTGCGCGACTCGTACAGCATCAACGAGCTGACTTCTTTGGGCGCGCTGGTTTGCCGCTTCAACAAATGCAGGTACAGCGGAAGCGCAAGCCCGGCGAGGGCGGCCAAGAACCAGGGAGCGAAAAGTCCCATTACTTACGCACTCCACGCAACGTCAGATATTCGCGCAGGGCAGAGTCGAGCGGCCGATTGGTCATGAGCAGGTAGTAGCCCATGCCTGCCCCGAGAGTGCGATCGCGTAGATCGGCCAGGTGCGCATCGATTTTTTCGCGATACTCTTTCTTGGTGTAATCGGGGGTGACTTCGAGCTCCTGTTTGGTTTCGCTGTCAACCAGGATGGATGGGCGGTTCAATTTGGGACGCACATCCTCGGGATCCAGGACGTGAAACAAGACCACCTCGTTGCCGCGATAGCGCAGCGGCTCGATGTTTTGGATAATGCTCGCGGGCGACTCCCAAAAGTCGGAGACGATAAGCACGATGCCCCGCCGCTTCAGGAACTCCTGGAAGTAGCGCATGGGCTTGGCGAAATCGGTGCGGGCGCGAGCCTCGGCCTGTTCCAGCGCGGCCAATAATCGATGTAGCTGTCCCTGACGCGTAGACGGGCGAACAAAGTTGCGGATCTCGTCATCGAAGGTAATCAGCCCGGCGGCGTCGCGCTGGTCGTGGATGGCGAGGTAGAAGAGCGACGCGGCGAGGTAGCGGGCGTAATCCATTTTGTTGACGCGATGCGAGCCGAACTGCATGGAGTTGCTCGCGTCTAACAGCACGGTCAGCACGCTGTTGGTTTCGCCGCGAAAGCGCTTCAGGTAGAGGCGCTCGGTTCGGGAGTAAACGTTCCAATCGACGTGGCGAAGATCATCGCCAGGATTGTAGGCGCGATATTCGGCGAACTCCTGGCTGAAACCGAAGTCGGGCGAGCGGTGCAGGCCGGCGACGAAGCCATCCACGACGGTTTTGGCGACCAGGTCTAGTCCGGAGATGCCGGCGAGGATGGCGGGATCGAGGAAGCGCTGTTCCATGAAAAGCTATTCGTTTAGGCGCGCGGTTGAGAAGAACTCTGATTATAAACGCAGGTGTGCGTGGAGTCCGCTGGGGATCTATGATAAAGAATGGTAGATTATGGGACAGAAGGAAAGAAATGGGGTCAGCCTCAATATCAAGGACCCCGAAGCCCACAGGCTCGCCGAGGCGATCGCCCGGGAGACCGGAGAAACCCTGACACACGTCGTCACAGATGCCTTGCGCGAGCGTTATGAGCGTCTTCAGCGGCGTCGCGGGAAAGCCACTGTCGAGGAACTGCGTGCCATCGCCAAGCGCGCCTCCGCACACGTGAAGCGCCCCTATCTGGATCATGCTGAGCTCCTCTACGACGAACACGGCCTTCCGAAATGATTCTGGACACCTCCGCGCTGGTCGCCGTTCTGTTCGGTGAGCCAGAAGCAGACTCTTACACCCAGCTGATCCATAGCGCCGACCGTTGTCTCATCAGTGCGGGGAGCTTCCTGGAGCTCTCCATAGTAATTGAGCGTCAGACCGGGCCGGATGTCATGCGCCAATGCGATATGTTTTTCCGGCGGGCAGGCATCATCGTCGAGCCTTTCACCGTTGAGCAGGCGCACATTGCACGCCAAGCTTTCCACGATTTTGGAAAAGGACGTCACCCGGCGGGGTTGAACTTCGGCGACTGCTTCGCTTATGCGCTCACCAAGATCACCGGCGAGCCGCTCCTGTTCAAGGGGGACGACTTCAAGAAGACGGACATCGTTTCCGCGCAGTGATGCTCAACTTTTGCGGACAGTGACCCTCCAAACGTGGCCTAAGGTTCGCAGCTAAACGCCGTTTTGCAGGACGGCGCCATAGGCAACAATCGCAAGCATGAGCCCGCTCACAGCCAATATTAGTCGTGAGGCTCCCCGTCCAAACAAGGCTAGCCCGATTGTCAGTAGTGCGGTGAAAAACGCTGCATCAAGAAGGATACTGTTTCTAATATTTGAGTATCCCCCTTTGGCTATCCCGGAGTAGAGGAAATGGATTGAACC
>JBEKLB010000532.1:0-4146 GCA_050010415.1 Bryobacteraceae bacterium
ACGATCCGGACTGCACCGGAAGATGAACGTGATTGCAGAGCACCGGATTATCGTCGATGGCATCGATGATCTCTTTAACGAAATCGCGCGGGTGCGACGTGGTGAAGCGGACGCGCCGGATGCCATCCACTTCGCCCATCGCGCGCAGCAAACGCGCAAAGTCCCAACCGGCGGATGACGGATCGCGATAGCTGTTGACATTTTGTCCCAGCAACTGGACTTCGACGTAGCCCATGCGTGCCAGCTCTCGCGCTTCGTTCAAGACGCTCTCGCTGGTTCGGCTGCGTTCGGGTCCGCGCGTGAACGGGACCACGCAATAAGCGCAGGATTTGTCGCAACCTTCAATGATGGTGATGTAGGCGCGGTGCGGATTATCGCGTTTGGTGTATGGCGTCTCGAATGCTTGATCGTTGTCCAGGCTCAGGCCGGTGACGCGGCGGTTTCCCTCTTCCAGTTGAACCAGCATTTGGGGTAACTTGGCATAGCTGGCCGACCCCGCCACCAGGCTGACGTGCGGCGCGCGATCGAAAATGCGCTCGCCTTCCTGTTGCGCCACGCAACCAATCACTCCGAACACCTTGCCCTTACCGTCCCGCTTGAACTCATCCAGGCGATGAAAGACCTTTTGCTCAGCCTTGTCGCGGATGCTGCACGTGTTATACAGCACCAGGTCGGCTTCGGCCGGCTTGGCGACTTGTTGGTAGCCTTGCGACACCAGCGTGCCGATGACCTTTTCGGAATCGTGCGCGTTCATCTGGCACCCGAAGGTCTCGATGTAGAAGGTCTGCATGCGTGGCTTTCGATTCCATTGTACTGGGTTAAAGGGGCGCACGCCGCCAGTGGTTGGTCTAGCTGATACCGGATGTTCCTGTCGGCGATGAGGGGCAAATCAAAGCCAGCTTCCTCGGCGACCGTTGGCATACCTACCCGTCCGCCGTAGCCGTTTGGAACCGCCGACGGCTGGCGCGCGTATACATGCTAGTCTGGCGTTATCCAAATCCGCGCTCTGAATGGGCGCATCTGGAGGTAGCAGTCTGGCACTTACAATCTCGGGTCTCTCCAAGACTTATCCCAACGGCGTACGGGCGCTCAAGAACGTCTCGCTCTCGATCGGCAATAACATGTTCGGGCTGCTCGGCCCCAATGGCGCCGGCAAGAGTACGCTGATGCGCACTGTCGCCACGCTGCAAGATCCGGACTCCGGCTCCATCACGCTCGACGGCATCGATGTGCTCCGCCAAAAGGATCAGGTCCGCCGCGTTCTGGGCTACTTGCCGCAAGAGTTCGGCGTTTACCCCAAGATCTCGGCGCTCGACATGCTGAATCACCTGGCCGTAATGAAGGGCATCAACTCTTCCGCCGAGCGCAAGGAAGTGGTGGAGGGCCTGCTCCAACAGACCAATCTGTGGGATATCCGCAAGAAAGCCCTGGCCACCTTTTCGGGCGGCATGAAGCAGCGTTTCGGCATCGCGCAGGCGCTGATTGGCAATCCACGGCTCATTATCGTGGATGAGCCCACGGCGGGCTTGGATCCCACCGAACGCAATCGCTTCTTGAACCTGCTCTCGTCGGTGGGCAGCGATCGCACGGTGATTCTTTCCACCCATATTGTCGACGATGTCCGCCAACTCTGCCCCCGGATGGCCATCATCGCCGCGGGTGAATTGCTCCTGGAGGGCTCTCCCAACGACACGCTGGGCGCGCTCAACGGCAAAATCTGGTCCAAGCTGGTGGCCACCGACGACGAGCTGCGGGCCGTGGAAACTCAGCTCCCGGTGATCTCGACGCACCTGGTGGGCGGTCAGCACGAGCTGCGCGTCTATGCGGACGCTTCTCCGGGCAGCGGTTTCCAGCCGGTGGATTCCAGCCTGGAGGATGTTTATTTCCTCAACCTGTCTCAGCAGGCGCAGCGCCCGCACGCGAGTTAGAGGATCCGCATGGCACTCTTCTGGGAGTTTTTCACTTTCGAACTCAAGCTCCGCTTCAAGAGCCTCTCCACTTACGTCTACTTCCTGTTGTGGAGCACGTTTTCCTTCCTGTGCGTGGCGTCGGAAAACTTCGGATCTATTGGCAACGGCAATGGCAAAATTCTTCTGAACGCCCCCTTCGCCAACACCTACAACGACATCACGGCTGCTTTCTTCGGCATTATCATTATGGCGGCCATCTTCGGCACGTCCATCCTGCGCGATTTCCAGCGCGACACCTACCAGATCCTGTTTACCAAGCCCATCTCGAAGTTCGCGTACCTTGGTGGACGCTGGGCCGGCTCGTTCGTCACCACCGTCTTTGCGTTCTCGGGCCTCATGCTCGGCGCGTGGCTGGGAACGTTCGCTCCCTGGGCAGACCAGACGCGAATTGGTCCCAACCATCTCTGGAACTTCCTGCAGCCCTTCCTCTTCGTGGTCGTTATCCAGATCTTCTTCGTCGGCTCCGCATTTTTCACCGTCGCCGCGCTCACGCGAAAAATCTTCATCGTGTATATCCAGGGCGTCGCCCTATTCATGATTTACGTCATTGGCATCACGGTGTTCTCCGCCACGCGCTCGCTGGAACGCTTCTGGTCCGGCATCCTTGATCCCATCGGCCTGCTGATGCTCGACGGCGTCTCGCGGTACTGGACTGTGATTGAAAAGAACTCCCTATTCCTTACGTGGTCGCCCGAGCTCGCCCGAGGCGTTTTCCTTTACAACCGGCTGCTGTGGATCGCGCTAGGCCTTCTGGCGCTGGGAGCTGTGTGGGTCTTTTTTCCAATGTCGATTGAGGCGCTCACTGCGCGCTCGCAGGGGCGGCGCGCGGCCAAGGCAAAAGAACTCGAACTATTGGAGGCGCAGCCCGTCCGTTCGCGCGTGGCCGCTCGCCTGCCGATGGTCCATCAGGCCTTTGGTTCAGCCAACACGTTCGCGCAATATCTTTCGCTCACGCGGCTTCGCCTTCGCAACATTCTTCGCGACATCCCTTACTGGGCGATTGTTGCGCTGCTGGTGGCCTTGGGAATCAATAACGGTTACTTTGCCGGGCGCATCGCCGAACAGAACGTCTGGCCGGTCACTTATCTCATGCTCCAGGCGGTAGAGGGAAACGCCACGCTCTTCCTCTATATCGTCGCGACTCTGTATGCCGCCGAGCTTCTGTGGCGCGAGCGGGACACGCATTTCAGCGGCATTCACGACGCTCTTCCACTGCGCGAGTCCATTGATTGGCTCTCCCGCTTCAGCGCCATTGTCATTATCGAGCTCATCCTCCTCACGGTTGCGATGCTTACCGGCATCCTCATGCAGACCGTCCTCGGTTACTACCATTACGAGTTTCTCCAGTACTTCCAGGAGCTTTACGTCGTAACCTTCCCTCAGATCCTCACCTACACTCTTCTCGCCCTGTTCATACAGACTGTCGTCTCGAACAAATTCGTAGGCCACGGGATCCTGATCGGGATCTTCGTCCTGATGCCAATCCTGTTCAGCTTCGGCTGGGAGAATACTTTGTACCTGGTCGGCCAGGTTCCGGCCTTCACCTACTCCGACATGAACGGATACGGCCATTTCGTGCCCGCGCTGTTCTGGTCCATCGTCTATTGGCTCGCAATCGCCGCCGCACTGGGCGTGGTTTCGGTGGCTCTGTCCAGGCGCGGTTCGGAGGATTCCCTGGGCTCTCGTGCGCGGCTGGCTCTGCAGCGCGCCCCGCGATTGGCGCCGCTGGCCGTGCTGTTCCTTGTGATCGCCGCCGCTGCAGGCTCCTGGTATTTCTACAACGCGCACGTTCTCAACGAATATCTCAACGCCAAGGCGCGCCGCCACATCCAGGCCGATTACGAACATCGCTTTAAGCAGTACGAAAATCTGCTGCAGCCCAAGGTGACGGTCGTGGATGCCGTGATAAACATTTATCCGGACCGCCGTTCCTTCGATGGAAAAGTCCGCATTACTCTGCAGAACAAGACCAGCCAGCCGGTCGCCCAGATCCATCTGACCGATCAAAAACAATCGGTGTCGAACGTCCATTTCGACCGCCCTTTCCACCTGCTCAGTTCCACGCCGCGCGACCTGTATTCCATCTACGCGCTCGACCAGCCATTGGCGCCCGGCGAAACCCTCACCCTCACCAGCGACGTGGGCCACCAAAGCCGGGGCTTTCGCGACGGCAACG
>JBEKLB010000533.1:0-4135 GCA_050010415.1 Bryobacteraceae bacterium
AAAAGATTCATGGGTGGGGCCGCAATTTCCACAAATAGCGCGGCCCCCTCCTTTCGTGTAACGAGCGTCTCGAAAGTCATAGGATCTCCTTGTGCGTTGCCTTTCGTTTCCAACTAGCGGAGGCCTCTGAATCCCGCACGAACCTCTTCCGAGAAGAGCTTCGGCTGTTCCCAGGCCGCGAAGTGGCCGCCCTTCTCCACCTTGTTGTAGTGAATCAGTTTGGGATACGCCCGCTCCGCCCAGCTCTTCGGGGCTGGATAGAGTTCGTCCGGGAAGACGCTCACGGCCGTCGGGACCACCACGCCTTTAACGGCGAAGAATGACGCCCCTTTGTTCTCCCAATAGAGACGGGCCCCAGAGAGTGCCGTATTCGTCAACCAAGTGAGCGTGATGTTGTCGAGGACGTCGTCGCGTGTGAGACCTTCGGTTCCTCCAGCGAAGACGCGTGCGATCATCTCGTAGCTACGTGCGTCATGATCGAGGAAGTAAGCCGCCAGGCCGACCGGTGAGTCCGCAATTCCGTACAACGTCTGCGGTCTCAACCCCATCTGGAAACCGTAGCCGATGCCCTTCGCATAGACGAAGCTGAGCCGTTCGTACGCGAGCTTCTCGTCGGCCGACAGATTCGCCGGTGCCGGCTTGCCGGAAAAGGCCAGCCCGTCGATGTCGAGTGGAATGACGTTAGGCATGTTGGTGTGAATGCCCAGCAGTTCCGGTGGCGCCTGCACGCCCATTAGTTCGGTGACGATCGCGCCCCAATCGCCACCTTGCGCGACGAATTTCGTGTATCCCAGGCGCTTCATCAATACGGTCCAGGCGCGTGCAATATGGGCGGGGTCCCAACCGGTCGTGGTGGGCTTGCCGGAGAAACCGTAGCCCGGCATCGACGGAATCACGACATCGAACGCATCGGATGCGCTTCCGCCGTGTTCGGTGGGATTGGTCAATGGATCGATGATCTTCATCTGTTCGGTAATGGAGCCGGGCCATCCGTGCGTCACGATCAGCGGCAACGCATTTTCGTGCTTCGAACGGACGTGAATGAAATGAATGTCCAGCCCATCGATCTCGGTCATGAACTGCGGCAGGGCGTTCATTTTTGCCTCGATCTTGCGCCAGTCATACTCCGTCGCCCAATAGCGCGCCAGCGCCTGCATGGTTGCGAGCTGCACGCCTTGCGTCGCATCCTCGACGGTTTCTCGTTCAGGAAACTTTGTCGCGTTGATGCGCCGGCGCAGTTCGGTGAGTTCGGTTTCGGGGACATTCACATGGAATGGGCGAATGGCGGTTTTGTCAGTAGCAGTTGTCGGTGTCATGGTGTTTTTGTCCTTTGAGTTAATTTCCCCGTTGTCTGGGGTACGCTTCTCTAAGGGCAATCAGCACGCCACTCGTAACACATTGAAACGAAAAATGTTAGGAGCTTACTTGCGATTGCGGATTTGGCGAATGCGGCGAATGTGGTGATTCTGGCGAGTCTTTAACCGAACTTAAACCGGCTCTTATGAATCTTCAGTGCTCTGATCTTGTGTTCCAGCGTCGAGGGCGGAATCCGAAGCTTGGCCGCAGCTCCGGACGGCCCGGAGACACGGCCTCGGCTTGCGGCCAGCGCGGCCTCAATAATCGCTCGCTCGGTCCGCGGCTCCCCCTCCGACGGCACCGACGTTGCAACTCGTGAGGTCACCTGCGCCGATTCGTGGGAAAGCCATACGTCGTCGACGGAAAACACGTCACCTGAACTCAGGATGACTGACCGTTCGATGACATTCTGCAACTCGCGAATATTGCCCGGCCAGTTGTACGCCTGCAACCGCTCCAGCGTCTTCTTTTCGATGGTGCGGATGCTTTTTCCAGCCTTCTTGGCGTAGCGCTGGACGAAGTACTCGACCAACATTAAAATGTCATCTTTACGTTCTCGAAGCGGCGGCATTTCGATGGGGAATACGTTGAGGCGATAGTAGAGGTCTTCGCGAAACCTTCCGTCCGCTATGGCAGTTCTCAGGTCGCGATGGGTGGCAGCAATCACGCGAACGTCGACGTCGATCGGCAGCGTCCCCCCGACTCGCTCGAATTGGCGCTCCTGCAGGACCCTCAAGAGTGCGACCTGCGTGTCGGGCGGAATGTCACCAACTTCATCCAGGAAGATGGTGCCGCCATCCGCCAATTCAAAGCGCCCTACCCTCCGCTGCATTGCTCCAGTGAAGGATCCCTTCTCATGGCCGAACAATTCCGAAGAGATCAGTCCAGGCGCCAATGCGGCGCAGTTCACACTGACGAAGGCGCGGCCGGATCTCTGCGATCGCTTGTGGACGGCGCGGGCGATCAGCTCCTTGCCCGTGCCCGTCTCGCCCGAGATCAACACGGTGGAGTCTGTCGGAGCTACCTTGGCAACACGGGAAAGAACAGTCTGCAGCGTGTTCGAGGAACCAACAATTTCCTCGAACATGGATACGCGATCCACTTCGTCGCGCAACGCCAGGTTTTCGCGTTGGAGTCGATCCTTGAGCGCGCGAATCTCGGCTTCTCGCTCCTGGAGCTCTTGATAGTGCCGGGTAGTCTCCCGTAACAATTCCTGACTCGCGTTCAGCCTCTGGCGTTCGAGTTCAGCTTCCATCCGCAGCCGCTCTTCTCGCTCCGCAGCCAACCCGATGGCGATTTGTTCGGCGATCCGCCGCACGAACTCGCGATAGGCGTCGTCGAACGCGCGTCCCGGATGTATTCCCAGCACCACGAACGCCGTCGCCTCGCTATGTTCGCGCAGGCGGATGGGCACAACCGCGGCTTCTCGCGCAGGCAAGGGCCAGCCGGGGATGGACAGCGCCCCGTTCCCTGAACTTGATGCGCGCTCACCCAATCCCATAACGAGGCAATCTTCCGACAATGCAGTGTGGAATTGCCAGATGCTCTCCCTGTCGCAGTCGATTACTGTCGGATGCAAGTCGTCGTCGGTTTCCGCGCTGACCCTCACCAGGCGAGCCTGATGCTCGACCGGCAAATACTCATATAGAAATGCGAACGGGACGGTCGATCGATGTTGGGCGAAGGTTTCCGCGCTGACCCTCCAGACGTCCTTTTCATGTCGTGCTTCGGCCGTTCGCGACGCCAAATCACGGAGCACCTGCCTGCGTCGATCTTCGATCACCCGCTCCGTCATATCAAGAACCGTGGTAAATACACCGCCCACGGCGCCATCGTCGTCCCGAATCGGGCTGTACGAAAAGGAGAAATAACACTCTTCGAGGTAGTTGTTACGGTAGACCGTGAACATCTGGCCGGTGAGATGACTCGCCTCCTGTCCGTCTGCCATAACTCTGTCGAACCGTGGTCCGAGGAAATCCCAGGTCTCTGGGAGCACCTCTTGTATGGGGCAGCCTAACGCTGCAGGGTGTTTCGTCCCGATCAGTGGTCGATAGGGGTCGTTGTACAGCATCGTGTAAGCTGGCCCCCAGCAAACGAGCATTGGATACCCGGAGCCCAGCATGACGCCAACGCAGGTTCTGAGCGACTGCGGCCAATGGTCCAACGGGCCTAAAGTGGTCGCAGACCAGTCGAGCGCGCGCATCCTTACGCCCATCTCGCCGCCTCCGGCAAACACTGACTCGCTCAATTGCGTTTTGATGAGATCCATGGCGGAAGCAACGGCACCACCGGACATGCACAACCGAAGTGCAAAACCGATTCATACATTTTCGCTCACGTCGAGGCGCAATTTGTAGGCGAAGGAGCCCGGGGAAAGTCGCGGCGCGATCGTTACTCAAACCTAAGGGCACTTGAGCCGAGACTGTCAGCGGTTCTATCCGACGTCCCTGGCAGACCGAGCGCCTCATGACGGCCAATTCACGAATATCAGAAGGCGTGCGTCTTTGCTTTCCACGTCAGCAAGAAATGAGAGAACGGAAACTACGCTGGTGCTTGGTTAGGAATTGCGAATCGCCCGGATCCAGGAAGCATTGAGCCGACCGAGGAAGGACAACGCGCAACCGGGAAGTCAGGCTGGCCGGCGTCAACTTGACGAGAAACGTTAGATTCTTATCGGAAGTGTTCCGGCGACCAGTCTTGACGGAGCGCGCGAAAGGCGAAGCCGGGACACTTTCGATAAGGGCGTTTGAAGGAAGCCGCTGGCGCGGCGCGCCGTGAA
>JBEKLB010000534.1:0-4131 GCA_050010415.1 Bryobacteraceae bacterium
CCGGCAAAACACCACTGTCCATGTTCACCGTCAGCCAGTAGTCGCTGGGTGGCGTCGCGGTGGTGAACGTCGGTTTGCCCGAACTGGGCTTCACCGCCACAGATTGTGCCCTGGGAAGGGCCGCTGCACCCTCCTGGTATGTGAATGTCAGGGTGCCCGGAGTGGTGGTCACCGTTTGTGCCTGGAGCGCGCCAGCCCAACCACAAAAAATGACGCTGCATGCTGCGAGTATTTTGCCCACGCCCCGCTTATCGGCGTGGGGGCTGGAACTTTGAGTCTAGGCCAACCGGCGTGGAAGCACGATTTTGCGCGACATCGTCAGTACCAACTCGCCGCGCTGGTTCAATCCGCGATGCTCCACCGTGACCATCCCGTCATCGCGTTTTTCCAGCACCGTTGATTCGGCGTAGATGGTATCGCCATGAAACACCGGCCCCGCATGGCGAACATCCGAGTACCCCAGGGTTTCCATGGCACGGCCGCCGATGTCGCGCTGGCTTATCCCAATCACCAGGCTAATGACGATCGGCCCTTCCACCAGCCTTTGGCGATGTTGCGTTCCCGACGCAAAATGCTCGTCGATATGCACCGGGTGCTGGTTCATGCTCAACAGGCTGAACAGCGTATCGTCAAACTCGGTGATCGTGCGCCCTGGCCAGTGCCGGTATTTCTGTCCGGGCTCCAGGTCTTCGAAATAGCAGCCGTAGGTAGAAGGGACCAAGCTACCGAAGATAGCACTAACGCGCCGATAGCACTATCGCGCCAGCTTGGGGCGTCGAAAGAAATAGCCTGGGTACACCTGCGTCACCATCGGGCGGGGAGCCAGATCGGGCGTGCCGTGCTCTTCGTTCTTGTAAACGTAGGGCACCACGGTCACCAGCTCCCAGCCGTCGTCCGCCAGAGTCTGCAATTCGCGCTGATCCACTTGCCGGTACTGCGCGGGCGACGTTTCGTGCGGTAGTACCGCCTTCAGTTCATACCCCGGTCCCACGGACCGTTCGCGCTGCTGCGCCCAAAGCACCAGCGCAGCCACGGCGGCCGCGCAGCCCAAAAGGATGCCTCGTCTCATTGACAACTTTGACGAACCCGCTTCGGCTAACGTGGAGGCGCTTTATCCAAACTGGAAGCGCTTTATCGCCAGTAGCCGCGATGGTAGTGGTAGGCGCCGCCGCCGTAAGGATGATAATAGGGCTCGACCCATACATGCTGGCCGTGCGGTGGAACCAACCAGCGCCCATCCACCCATACCCACGTTCCGCCGCTCCAATCCCAATAGCCATTGGTCCAGACGTAGCCTGGCCCCGGTGCTACACCCACGGGACCCACCACTCGTGGCGCCGGTGGCGGACCACCTACGCTGATTCCAACGTCGACGCCAACGCGCGCAAACGCGGTGGAAGAAATAAACGAGGTTCCAATCGCCAGCGTGGCGGTGGCTAGTATTCTTTTGAGTTTCATAACCACTCCTCGCTGGTTATGAAAGGCACGCTGCTTGCCAAACGGTAAATGTTGGAACTACGGGTGTTGCCCGTGCCGGGGCGGCTCTTCAGCCTGCAATTTTTTCCATTGATCCAGCGTCAGCACACCGCGAAAGCCCAGCAACATGCGCGCATTGGCCTTTTCCAACTCCGCGCGCGCCTGAGCGATCCGATCGATTTGCGCCAGCACTTGCGCTTCGTCCGGCCGGTCGCCTTCGAGCAAAGGCTCCAGTACCGCCTCTTCCTTCTGCACGCCCGCGCTCAGATCGATGAGCTTCAATCGGCTCTGTTGAAACAGTGTATCGATGCGCTTCTGCTGATCGGCGGTGAGTGCTAGCCTTTGCACCAAAGCCGGATCGGTCCACCAGCGTCCGGGCGGCCCAGGGCGGAAAGCGCGCTCCATAGGCGGACGATTCGGGCGCATCTGCGGGGGCGGGCCGTCCTGCGCGCAAAGCATCCCGGCGGCGGCCAGAGCGCAATGGCAAATGAGAAGAGTGCGGGTCATATTGATACCTGCACCACGTTATTCCTGCACCACCAGTTTCATCAGAGGCTCCATGGAAGTGGGCGCGGTGCGCGACACCTGCGCGTCCACTTGATTCAGCAATACCGCATCGCTGGCAGCGGCGTTTTCCGCTCCGTGCCGGGGCATTATAAAGCTCGCGATAACGCACACCACGGCAATCAGCACCGCCCAGGCCAGTTGATGGGAAGCAATTGAGCGGGGCTGGGAAACGGGAGCTGGTATGTCTAGCGCCGCCTTGGCCTGATCGTTGCTCCACGCACGCACTGCGCCGCGGAACTCGCCCAGCGCTTCACGAAAGTTCCCGAGCTCGGCCTGGCACACCGCACAATCCTGAACGTGCCGCGCCAACGTCGGGCTCGGCTGGCCCAAAATGCATTCCGATACCTGCTCTGACGACAGGTGTTTTGACAAATAATTACGAGAGATCATATCGCTTCTCCGATGCGTTCTCGTACCGCGCGAACGGCGCGGAAGAGGTGAGATTTTACAGTGCCCTCCCGCATTCCGGTGGCTACGGCAATATCCAACAAATCCATGTCTTCCACGAAGCGTAGCAGGAACACGGTGCGTTGCTTTTGAGGCAGCCGCTCCGCCGCGCTCCAAATCGCCGCCACTCGTTCCTTTAAGAGCGCCTGAGCTTCCGGCGATTGCGCTCGATCCGCGATGGTTTGCCCGGCAACATCCACCGGCTTGGCAGTCAGCCTGGCGCGCCTCCAGAACTGAAAGCGGCGGTTGCGGGTGTGATCGCGAATCAGGTTGACTGCAATCTGCATCAGCCAGGTGTGCAGGCTGCAGTCCTCCCGGAAACGATCGCGGGCCTGATACGCGCGGAGAAAGCAATCCTGCGTCACCGTCTCAGCGGCGTCCATGTCCCGCAGAGAGGCCAGCGCAAAGCGGAACACCTTAGGCCGGTACAACCGCACCAGCGCTTCGAAGTCCCCCGCCAGCGCGGCAACGTCCCTAGGAACGGCGTGCTCCAACTCGGACGTTGCCGACAATTGCACGTTAGTGAGATCCACCCAAGCCGTGAGGTCCAGGCCCGCCGAAACCTCCCGGACCGCCTGGTCCACCCAATGGCCCAAGCGTCTCATACTTGGTTTGCTGCTCGGATGTCAGGATGGCGTAGAACGCGCCCGACGCCGTGGCCTGCGCCAGCACTTCCTCGCCGGTCAAAGTCCCGATCTGAGTCGCCACTGTCCCAATAGTAGCCGTGTCGTCGCTCTGGATCGCGGTTTGGAGGGCCTTACGTGCGGTCTGCATATTGGTCCTCACCGTGGCCAGTGCAGTTTGCTCGGTGGTAAATATCGTGGTGGCCGAGGCTTGCTGGGTAGACGTCAGGTCCAGCAGCTTGGTGAGCCGGGTCACCTGGTTCGCGACAATCTGGGCCGTGGTGGGCGGGGTGTTCTGCGCCAGGGCCAGGGTGGTTGTGAGTGCCATGAATGCGATAGTTGCAAGAGTTGGTTTGTGCATAGGTGAAACTGTAGACGTGTTTTCCGCTCGCGGGGTTTACACGCCCCTAATCGTATAGACTGACGAATGATGGCTAACGTGCAAGGCTTTGAAGGTGACATTGCGCTCATCAGCGGCGCTAACAAGGGCATTGGGTTCGAGATCGCGCGCGGTTTGGGCGCGAAGAAGATCACAGTGCTGGTGGGAGCGCGGGATGAAGCACGCGGCAAGACCGCCGTTGAAAAGCTAAGGTCGGAGGGCGCCGATGCGCGCTTCGTGAAGCTGGATGTAACCGCTAGCGGAACAATCGAGCACGCGGCCGAATGGATCGAAAAGGAATTCGGGCGCCTGGACATTTTGGTGAACAACGCGGGTGTCGCAGAGTTCGGAACAAAACCGAGCGACGTGGATTTAGCCAAAGTGCGCGAAGTGTACGAAACGAATTTCTTCGGTCCGGTGGCCTTGATCCAGCGCATGCTGCCGCTGCTCAAGAAATCGAAGCACGGCCGCATCGTGAATGTGTCGAGCAGCCTTGGGTCGCTCACTCTTTCGAGCGACTTGAATTCGCCCTTCGCGGATTTCCTGGCGCTGGGTTACAACACGTCGAAATCGGCCCTGAATAGCATGACCATTCAATTCGCCAAAGAGTTGAAGGATACACCGATCAAAGTGAACGCC
>JBEKLB010000535.1:0-4124 GCA_050010415.1 Bryobacteraceae bacterium
TGGTGGCTCCCGGCAATCAGGTGATTTCGGCGTATGCGCCCGGCGCTTTTCTCGAAACTACCTATCCTGCCAACGATCCACTGCTCGGTGGATCGGCATCCCCCTACTTCTTCACCTTGAGCGGCACCAGTATGGCGACCCCGGTCGTCAGTGGGGCCGTGGCGCTGATGCTTCAGCAGACTCCCGGCATGACGCCGGACCAGGTGAAAGCGTGCCTCATGAAGACGGCCTACAAATCGTTCCCGATGAGCACCATCGCCACTGATCCGACTACCGGAATTCAGTACACGTCTTACTACGACATCTTCACCGTCGGCGCCGGATACCTGGACATCTCGCAAGCGATACTATGCTCGAATACATCCAGCGGACAGGCCCTTTCACCCACCGCATCGTTCAACGCCGCTGCCAGCGCAGTCACGCTTTCAGGGGTCACGGGCACCAACGTGATTTGGGGCACCAATGTGATTTGGGGCACCAACGTGATCTGGGGAACAAGCCTCCTGAGCGGTTCAAACGTGATCTGGGGGACCAACGTGATTTGGGGTACAGCAAGCACGACTGCCACCAACGTGATCTGGGGAACGAACGTGATCTGGGGCACCAGCGTGCCACAAGGCGAAACGTCCAAGATCGCCATCTACGGCGAATAACAATACTAAATTGTCGGGGGCAAAAGGACCAAGTGGACACAACACTTCATTTCAGTCTCCTTTTTCGAACATTTTTCTTAGAGCGCCGTTGATCTTTTGCGTGCCCTTTTTCGGCCAGGTCGCGCAGGCGTTCCAGGGCGGCCGACCAATACCGCTCGTACTTCGCAATCCACGGGCTCAGTGCGGCGGCGAACGCATCTGATTCCAAGCGATAAATCTGCTGTCGCCCGCGGCGCGTTGCGCATACCAGACCCGCGGCCCGAAGGCTCATCAGGTGTTTGGAAATGCCCGACGTCACCAGATCGGGGAACTCAGCGGCCAGTTGACCAACGGTCAGGGGACCGCGTTCTGCAAGCAGATCGAGGATACGCCGACGCGTAGGATCGGCCAGAATCCTGAACAGAGCGTCGCTATCGCCCGACAAATCCAGCGCTCACAAGATCTCCCAGGTGTTCGAGAACTCGGTGTATGTCGGCGCCGCGCTCATAATCCTGTACCGTCTCGGCCCAGTCCGAACGGCCTATGCCTTCAAATCCATCGTGGATGAGCGTGACGCGCGTACCGGTAGCGGTGGCCATAAGCGTGATGACGAACCGCGCCGGGTTGACCCACCCACTGCCCTCTTCCAGCCAGGAAAGGATCAGGCTTTTCTCCGGCTCCAGTTCCACCACATTCCCGCTGACCCATGTCTGATCATCGGGTCCGAGAAAGCGGTAGGAACCGCCGACTCGCAAGTCGATGGTCAAATTCGCGCTGATCCAGCGGCGCAGCGCTTGCTGGGTGGCCAACCACTGCCAGACAGCGGCGGGCGGGGCATTGATCTCGATGGAACGGATGACCTGTGGCACAAAATCCTCCTATGCATTACCGTCGGGTAATGCATTACTATACGGTAATGCTTAGGGGAAGTCAACTGCTAGAGGCATACGCGCCGAAAGGCAAACGAACTGCCCGGGTCCTGGCGTGCGGTCTCTCTTGGTCGTTTTCGTAACCTGTTGTGGCTGCGCTGCGCAATCGATTGCCGTCGGCGTAATCGGCGGGGGGCGCCTTACCGATGATGTGTCGCTCTTCCCTTCACCTGATGCGAATGTCGCCGGTGCCGAGGCCGCGTTCAAGCTTGAGTCGAGATTCTACGATGTGGGACCCATGATTGAGATCGGCATAACCCATGGCTTCGCCGTCGAGTTTGACGCTGTGTATCATCGCCAGGGCTTCTTTTCCGCGTTCTATCACGACACCGTTTATTACACTTCGAGGGAGCGCGACAATAGCTGGGAGTTTCCGCTGTTATTACAATACAATCTGCGATTTCCGGTGCTTCATCCTTTTGTCGAAGCCGGAGTTGCGCCGCGCACGATTAGCGGCAGGTATGTCCAATCCGCTACGAGTGACTTGTTTGGGCCCGTTCCGCCTCAGCCATTTGGCCCGAGCATGCCGCTCAGTTATAGTCCAAGCGTGGGATTCGTCGCCGGTGGAGGTTTTCAATTCAATCTGGGCCACCTGCGGCTCGCCCCGCAGGTCCGCTACAGCAGGTCCGCTACACGCGTTGGGCGACAGCGCCGGTCGGCGGAGTTTATTACTCTCCTGGATCAACCTATTCCTCGAATTAGAATCAGCTCGATGTGTTGGTCGGGATCAGTTGGGAAGTTAGATAGCTCAGCCTTGCAATCGACCTGATGCGCGGCTACCGGCTTGAAGTGCATCCTTTGCGTTTCCCGCTTCCGATGGTCCGGCGCTTCGTCCACTTTGACGGTTCATCGGCATGCCGCGAATTGAGAATCGGGCGTTCCACGGGAGGGCATAGACCGTTTTACGGCAAGGTGAAATCAGTTTGCCCCAATCCGGGCTTATATTTCAGTCGACAAGCCGACTTTTGGTTACCTTATCGGATCTCGGTGAGTGCTTTGGCGATCATTCACTCACCGAGATCCGCCGATTTCAGATGCTTGTCGAGTCGCTGGGAATCCGGTGTGTCGACCTGTCCTGGGCTCGGCAGGTTCACCCGGATATTCCTGCCCTTCAGTTCGTTGAGCCACGTGCGTGCGAATGAGCGCAATGCCGCCTTGCTCGCCGAAACCAGGAAGACCTTTCACCGAAGCAACTGACTCGGTCATGATGATCGATCCGCCATCGTTGACGTTACGAATCGTTTCGTGTGGTATCGGTCTCGATGGGTCAGGGCCTGGGGCTTGCGGCCATCTCGGAGGCCCGCGCCAGTGCTTGCGTGTCGATGTACTCCTTGATGTGGGTCACTTTGCCATCTCGAACGATAATGTCGAATACCCACTCGTCCTTGTACGGCTTGTTCGTAGCGTAGATTTTCCCCGTAGCGACGCCGATGACCAGAACCCGGTCTCCCTGCGCCACGAATTCGGGGGGCTTTGGGTATTTCATTTCCACCTCTTTGGACGCCTTCTTAAGCACAGCCGCCAATTCCGCGTGCCCGCGGTACGTGCCTGCCAGCGGCCAGCCCTCGCCTGGAATGATCCACTCAATATCTATGGCAGCCAACGCCAGCAGATCGTGCTCATTGTAACTGCCCATTGCTGCAAAGAAATCCTTCACAACCTGGACATTCTTTTCGATGCTCATTGAAATCACTCCTTTTCCCTTACATCAAATGTGTCCGATCTAATCGGACGTTCGGAACCATCTTTCCCGGGCCAAATCACACCGTCGTAGATCGATTACTGCTCCTTCTTGAACAAATCCTGGAAGATGAGCCGACCCCAAGTTTGGCCGCGTGCGTGCACCAGCGCGCCACCCTCGTTGAACTTTCCCAGCTTGACGGGCGCGAACCCAAGTTTTTTGGCCAAATCCGCCACGGGAGCGATAGCATCCTCGTCATCGCTCGACAGAAAGACCACCCGGTGACCGCCCTCGACGACCGGGTCGGTAGCCAGGGTGGCCGCAACCAAGTGGTTAAAACCTTTCACCAACTTAGCGCCGGTGAACGCCTTCGCGACGAATGCGGAGGACGGAAGACCGTCCAGCTCCTCAGGTGGGACTGGAAACGCGTTCATCGCGTCGATGACCGTCTTGCCTTTCCAACTCGGCAGAGCCTTCGCAACTTCGCGATGTTCCCCGAACGGGACCGCCAAGATGATTGTGTCGGCCTCGAGTGCATCCCGCAGCGACTTGGCGACGACCGTGGGTCCAATCGCCCGAGCCTGCGGGGCCAACGCCTCGGGCGGCCGGCGACTCGCGACGGTAACTTCGATGTTCTTACGGGCGAAGGCGTGGGCGAGCGCCTGGCCTATCTTGCCGAATCCTACAATTGCGTAGCTCATATGTTCTCCTTTGGATTACCGAACCCACGCCGCTCCGAATCATCGAACGGAGCGCCGTTGGGCGAGTGGGTTAGATTTGCGCCAGGCCGCCATCGACGGCGAGCTCGCTAGCAGTCATGAAGCTGCTGTCGTCCGACGCAAGAAAGGCCGCCGCCGCCCCGATCTCCGCCGGTTCGGCCAT